>NZ_JBUZPJ010000014.1:0-132313 GCF_055406205.1 Pseudomonas sp. E315
GCTCAAGGCGGCAGTGACGGCTCCTTTTTGGTAGTTACTGAGCATGGCGTTCATGGTGGCAATGGCGTCAAGCCACAAACTGGCGGCGCTCAAGGCGGCAATGGCGTCAAGCCAAACAATTAAGATTTAAGTGTTGCAGCGAAGCCAAGGGGAGCCATCCGTTCATCTTCGCTGCAGTCTAAACTGCGGTATCTAGCCTGAGCTTCAAATCACTCAAAGGCTATTCTTCAGGAACTTCATTGTTAGAATCCTTTCCATGTCCTTGTATGAAACCTCGTACTCGGAAAACGAAACGGAGTATCCCAATGAAAAAAATTCTTATCCTCAGCCTGACCGCCCTGCTCGGAGCCTGTAGCTCGGTGAACTCCACGCCACAAGCAAGCCTGGACGGCGAAGTGTTTTACCTACAACGCATCGCCCTGCCACCCACCGCCACCTTGGAGGTGAGGCTGCAAGATGTATCGCTGGCGGATGCTCCGGCAGTCACACTGGCCAAGCAAAGCGGCCAGATCAAAGGCCAAGTGCCACTGCCGTTTCACTTAACGTACGACCCCAGCCAAATCAAACCGGGCCACACGTATTCAGTGAGCGCGCGGATCGAAGATAACGGCCAACTGCTGTTTATCACCACCGAACACAACAGCGTTGATCTCAATGACCACACCCCACAACCGCTGCGCTTGCGTGTGGATCAGGTCGCTCATTGACTATAAAAACGGTGATTTCGACCGTTTTGTAGGATAAGACCTTAACGATCTACAGGGTATTTCCTCAAAGACGCACGGATGCGTCTTGAGTTGATATTGTCGTTCACAAAGGAGCTAGTGTTGGATGTATACCAACTTTGGTAATACACCCACATTAGATAAAACAAAGATAAGGAAATCTAAAATGACCCACGAAAAAAACTCCAATACTCCGACTGGTACTCCCCAAGCGCTGCTTAACGGCGAAGTGTTCTACCTGCAACGTATCGCGCTGCCACCCACCGCCATCTTGGAGGTGAGGCTGCAAGATGTATCGCTGGCGGATGCTTCGGCAATCACACTGGCCAAGCAGAGCGGCCAGATCAAAGGCCAAGTGCCACTGCCGTTTCACTTAACGTACGACCCCAGCCAAATCAAACCGGGCCACACGTATGCAGTGAGCGCGCAGATCGAAGATAACGGCCAACTGCTGTTTATCACCACCGAACACAACGGCGTTGATCTCAATGACCACACCTCGCAACCGCTGCGTTTGCGTATGGATCAGGTCGCTCACTAAGCACTGCCCGTAGGAGCTGTCGAGGCACGAAGGCTGCGATCTTTTGATCTAAACACTTACCCATTAAGGGCAAGAACTCGCAACCTTCGCGCCTCGACAGTCCCACTGTTATGCGTTAACTACCTTATGCCTTCTTCACCTTGAACCACGCTGCGTACAGCGCTGGCAAAAACAGCAAGGTCAACGCCGTTGCCACGATCAGCCCGCCCATGATTGCTACGGCCATAGGGCCAAAGAACACGCTGCGTGACAGAGGAATCATCGCCAGTACTGCCGCCAGCGCGGTCAGCACAATCGGGCGAAACCTGCGCACCGTCGCTTCAATAATCGCCTGCCACGGCGCCAGCCCCGCTGCTTTGTCCTGCTCGATTTGGTCAACCAAAATCACCGAGTTGCGCATGATCATGCCCGACAAAGCGATAGTGCCCAGCATCGCCACAAAGCCGAACGGCTGGTTGAACACCAGCAAAAACAGCGTTACACCGATCAAGCCCAGGGGCGCAGTCAGAAACACCATCGCCATACGAGAGAAGCTGCGCAGTTGCACCATCAGCAATGTCAGCACCACCACAATAAACAGCGGCACCCCGGCCTTGACCGAGTTCTGCCCACGGGTTGAGTCTTCAACCGTACCGCCAACCTCCAGCAAATAGCCATCTGGCAGCTCGGCACGCACACCTTCAAGGGTGGGAAGAATCTGCTGCACCAGCGTCGCAGGTTGCTCCTTGCCATAAATGTCCGCCCGGACAGTCACGTTAGGTAAGCGATTGCGGTGCCAGATAATGCCTTCTTCAAATCCATATTCCAGCGTCGCAATTTGCGACAAGGCCACGCTTTTGCCATTGTCCGTGGGCACCGACAAACTCGGCAGCAGCGCCAGCTCCCTACGCTCGTTGGGCGTGCCGCGCAGCAGAATTTCGATCAACTCATTGTCTTCGCGATATTGGCTGACGGTGGAGCCCAACAATGTGCTCTGCAAAAAGCGCGACACGTTTGCCGTACTCACGCCCAACGCGCGGGCGCGGTCTTGATCGACGTTGAGATACACCACCTTGCTCGGTTCTTCCCAGTCCAGGTGTACGTTAACCACGTGAGGGTTTTCCCGAACCTTGGTCGCCACTTTACGTGCCAGCGCTCGTACTGCTTCGATGTGCTCACCCGTCACCCGAAACTGCACCGGATAGCCCACTGGCGGGCCGTTTTCCAAGCGCGTGACCCGCGAACGTATGGTCGGAAATTGCTCGTTCAGGGTGTCTATCAGCCAAGTGCGCAGTTGCTCGCGGTCTTCGATGGTCTGGGCCAAGACCACAAACTGGGCAAA
This sequence comes from Pseudomonas sp. E315, assembly GCF_055406205.1. Lineage (NCBI taxonomy): Bacteria > Pseudomonadati > Pseudomonadota > Gammaproteobacteria > Pseudomonadales > Pseudomonadaceae > Pseudomonas > Pseudomonas sp. E315. Next base: position 2,588 of record NZ_JBUZPJ010000014.1, read on the forward strand.
ACTTGCTGCAGGCAATTGCTGATCCAGCGGCAAGTAATAGCGCGGTGAACCCGTCCCGGCGTAAGCCACATAGTTAACGATACCGGGGTGCCCCTTGAGCAAACCTTCCAGACGTTTAACCTGCTCAGTGGTATTGCTCAATGAAGCGCCTTCGGCCAGTTTTAAATCGACCATCAGCTCCAGTCGGCTCGATGCTGGAAAGAACTGCTGCGGTACAAACTTGAACAGCACCACCGACCCTACAAACAGCAACGCGGTCAGTGCAATCACGGTTTTACGGCGGCGTACGCACCATTCAACCAACCGACGAATGCGCTGGTAAAACGGCGTGCCATACGGGTCGGGCGCGCCATCGCCAGCGCCATGTTTAGCGGCATGAATCTTCGCCAGATCCGGCAGCAGCAACGCCCCCAAATACGGCACAAACACCACGGCGGCAATCCATGACGCCAGCAGCGCAATGGTAACCACCTGAAAAATCGAACGCGTGTATTCACCCGTGCTTGATTGCGCCATAGCGATGGGCAAAAAACCTGCCGCCGTAATCAGCGTCCCGGTCAGCATCGGGAACGCCGTGCTCGTCCAGGCAAAGCTAGCCGCCTTGAACCGGTCGTAGCCCTGTTCCATTTTGATCGCCATCATTTCAACGGCGATGATGGCGTCATCCACCAGCAACCCCAGCGCCAGCACCAGCGCGCCTAACGATATCTTGTGCAGGCCAATGCCAAAGTAGTGCATGGTGGCAAAGGTCATCGCCAACACCAGCGGGATGGTCAAGGCCACCACCATTCCGGTACGCACACCCAGCGAGAAGAAGCTCACCAGCAGCACAATCGCCAGCGCTTCCACCAGCACCTGCACGAATTCGCCTACGCTGGTTTTTACCGCTGCAGGTTGGTCTGAAACCTTGCTCAGTTGCATCCCGGCCGGCAGGTTCTTTTGGATGCGGGCAAACTCGGCCTCAAGCGCCTTGCCCAAAACCAGAATGTCACCGCCATCTTTCATGGCCACCGCCAGACCAATCGCGTCCTGCCCCATAAAACGCATGCGCGGGGCGGGTGGGTCGTTGAAACCGCGGCGCACATCGGCAACGTCTTCAATACGTAACGTGCGCTCGCCAACCCTGATCGGGAACCGCTCAATCTCTTCGACTGTTTTGAAATTACCGCTCACGCGCAATTGAACACGCTCGGTGGGTGTCTCGAAGAACCCGGCCGTTGAGACTGCGTTTTGTTCTTCCAGGGCTTTTTGAACAGCCTCCAGCGGTAAGCCCAACGTGGCTAGCTTGAGGTTAGAGAGTTCGATCCAGATTTTTTCGTCTTGCAGGCCCAGCAACTCGACCTTGCCGACATCTTTGACCCGTTGCAGCTGGATTTGGATACGGTCGGCGTAATCCTTAAGCACCGCATAGTCGTAACCTTCGCCGCTCAGGCTGTAGATATTGCCGAACGTGGTGCCAAATTCGTCGTTGAAAAACGGCCCCTGAATACCGGGCGGCAAGGTGTGTCGGATGTCGCTGATCTTTTTGCGAACCTGATACCACAGCTCCGGGACTTCATTGGAGTGCATGGAGTCGCGGGCCATAAAGGTCACTTGCGACTCGCCTGGGCGCGAAAACGAAACAATGCGTTCGTACTCGCCGGTTTCCATGAGCTTCTTTTCAATGCGTTCAGTGACTTGGCGCGAAACCTCTTCGGCAGTGGCACCCGGCCACAACGTACGGATTACCATCGCTTTGAACGTGAACGGAGGGTCTTCGCTTTGTCCCAGTTTTGTATAGGAAAGCCCGCCCACAATGGCCAGTAACAACATCAAAAACAGCACAATTTGGCGATTACGCAACGCCCAGGCAGAAAGGTTAAAACCCATCGGGATTACTCCTTCGCCGCTACGTTGATCGTTCGATTGGAACGATCAACTGGTCGCACCTCCTGCCCTTGGTGCAACACATGCACGCCGGCTGAGACGATCCAGTCTTCGGGCGCGAGCCCTTCCAATACCGGCACGGTTTTTTCGCCATACGGCCCAACGCGCACAGGGACTTGCTCCAGTTTGTTACCGGCCCCGACTCGCCATACGTAGGCTGCTCCATTTTCAGCACTCAGGGCCGACAGCGGCACAGACAATGCGCTCACGCCTTCGCTCTGGATAAACACTCTGGCACTTTGGCCCAACTCGGCCGGCACCTTGCCCGCAGTGAAAGCAATACGCGCGGCAAAGGTGCGCGACTTAGGGTCTGCCGCAGGGGACAGCTCGCGAATGCGCCCGCTGAAGCGCTGTTCGGGTTGCGACCACAGCTCAACCGACACCGGCAATCCCATTTTGAAACGGCCAAAGTCTTGCTCCGGCAGGCTTATCAGCACTTCACGATCACCGTCCGCAGCAAGGGTAAATACCGTTTGCCCCGCTGCCACTACCTGCCCCACTTCCACTTGGCGCTGGGCGATCACGCCATCTTGTGGCGCACGCAAAACGGCATAACTGGCCTGATTGCTGGCCACATCCTGCTCAGCCTTAAGCTGTTGCAGCTTGGCCTCCCCTGCGCGGTAAAGGTTTTCGGCATTGTCGAACTGCGAACGACTGACCATCTGCCGATCCAGCAGCGTTTTGTAACGATCACGCTCCGAGCGCACCAAGTTCAGGTTAGCTTGAGCGGCGGCAACTTGAGCCCGCGTGGCGTCCAATTGCAGGCGCACATCCTGAGGGTCAAGTTCGGCCAATGGTTGATTGGCCTTGACGCGCTCGCCTTCGTCCACCAGCCGTTTAGTGACTTTGCCGCCAATACGAAACGCCAACTGAGGGTCAAAACGCGCACGGACTTCACCGGGGTAACTTTGGCTGGCCATCGCTGAAGGCTGGGGTTGCACCACCATCGCAGGGCTAATGTTGATGTGCACAGGCTCTTCATGGCCACATGCAGCCAACAAAAACACCAAACAGACAGGCACAGCGCGGGGCAAGGCGTGGCGCAACATGGAGATGACCTTTCGCTAATGAGGCTTGGAATATTTATACTGGCCGGCATGTTATTAATACCAAACTCACCAGTCCAGTAATAAACGGAAATGTCTGACCATCCTTTAGCCCCCAATGCCCCCGGTCGCCCAAAAGACATGGCCAAACGCCAGTCGATTCTGGACGCGGCCAAACATTTGTTTTTGAGCAAAGGATTTGCCAGCACCAGCATGGACGCCGTCGCTAACCTGGCCGGGGTGTCAAAACTGACGGTCTATAGCCACTTCACTGACAAGGAGACGTTGTTCTCCTCGGCAGTTATGGCCAAATGCACCGAGCAATTGCCGGGCTTACTGTTTGCGCTGCCCCAAGGCATGCCGATTGAGACGGTGTTGTTGAACATCGCCCGTGGTTTTTATGCCCTGATCAACAGTGAAGAGTCGTTGAACTTGCACCGGCTGATGATCAACTTGGGCAGCCAAGACCCAAAACTGTCACAGATTTTTTTCGAGGCCGGGCCGCAGCGAATGCTGTCGGAAATGGGTCGATTGTTGGGTGAGATTCATCAAAGCGGTGCGCTGCGTATTGCGAATCCACACAACGCCGCCGAGCACTTTTTTTGCCTGATCAAAGGCGCGCCTAATTTTCGGCTGCTCTATGGCTACGGCGAACCGTTGAATGCACAAGCCGTCGAAGCCCATGTACAAGAAGTGATTGGGCTGTTTATACGGGCTTACACCGCATACCCGTAGGGTTGGCGCAAGCTACGGCAACTCCCACGGGCATGGATGACTCAGGGTTTTAACGCTTTTTTCGGGTAAATGTCGTAACGGCTCGACTTACCATCCAATGCGTGGCTCGGCTTAGGCCCCGCAATAGAAGGCGCTTTGCGCGCACGCTTGACCACCACGCGGTGAGTGGCCAAGGCCAAAGCCGCTTCCAGCAAGGCCGGGGCGTCGTTGTCATCACCCACCAATGGCCGGAACAGGCGCATTTCTTTCTTAACCAGCGCTGTTTTCTCACGATGCGGGAACATCGGATCGAGGTAGATCACTTGCGGCGGCTCACCTTCCCAATTGCGCATCACCTCAATCGAGTTGCCCTTGAGCAAGTGCATGCGCGACACAATAGGAGCCACTTCAAAGTCGTCCAACCCACGGGCCAGACCGTCCTCAAGTAACGCGCCGATCAGTGGCTGGCGTTCGATCAGGCTCATTTCACAGCCCAGACTCGCCAACACGAATGCGTCCTTACCCAAACCCGCTGTCGCATCCAGCACCCGTGGGCGCACGCCTTGTTGAATGCCCACTGCTTTGGCGATCATCTGCCCGGTGCCACCACCAAACAAACGCCGATGGGCCGCCCCGCCCTCTACAAAGTCGACCCGCACCGGGCCGGGCGCGTCAGGCCCCAGTTGCTGCAACTGCAAACCCTGCGCTGACACCTGCAACGCGAACTCTGCGTCGGGCTCGTTCAAAGGCAGGCCCAAGCGTTCAGCCCATTGCTCAGCCAAGGCCTGAAAGGCCTCATCCAGCGCCTGAACTTTGATACGACAGCCTGCTGTTTGCTCAATCATTTAAAAACACGCTCAAAAATTTAATGATCGGCAAACGCTGCCGATAAATGAAATATCCGGCATTTTGCCAGAGCTGGGCGTCGACCGAGAGCTATGTCAGACATTCATTCCACATCGTTAGGTTTTATCGCGCCCATTGGCGCCTTTGGCCGACACAATTCGCAGATCACAGGCAGCGTCAATCACCTGTGGAAGGACTTCTACGCCCAAGCATTGGCAGAACAGTCCAGCACTGACGAATTTTCGCCGATCGATACGCAAGCGTTGGTGGTGGATGAAGGCCTTGAACCTAGCGGCGGTAGTGAGCTGCTGAGCAGCATCGTAACTCAGCGCCACTGCGATGTTCAGGACACCGAACTGCGCCCACCTGAAGCCCTGTTTTTGCCGATTGCCGAGTTCGAGCTGGACTTGCTGCCGCCAATCGCCAAGCCTTATCCGCCAGACGAACTTTTTGCCCAGCAACACCAGCAGGACTTCGACAGCAATTGGGTACGCCCAATAGTGATGGCCGCCGGGCATCCGCTGCCACAGCCAGGCCCTGCCCCTGAGCCGCGTCCATTGCACTTGCCGATTGCGGAGTTTGAAATGGACTTGCTAGACAAACCTGCCGAACCGTTTGACGCCATAACGTTGATCGAACAACAACGGGCGATGGATTTCGACCTTGGCTGGGCACGTCCATTGATCGTCAACAACCTGCGCCTAGCGGCCTAGAGCAGCCCCAATTGCTCGTGGGTTTGAGGTGGCTGTGATTCAGGCAACTCGGGCAGCCCCGGTAACCTTTCGCTCAACTGCTGATGAAAGCGCCGCGCCAGCTCAGGCGCAAGGTGATTGTCAGGCGTGTGCAAAAACACGTAAGGCGTACGACCTTCTTCGATCCAGCCCGCGACTTTTTCAACCCACGGCACTAAAAACGGGTCGTTAGCCTCAAGCTCCGGGCGGCCAATAAAGCGCACTTGTGGGAACTGCGTAAACGCGGCCGGGCGCGGTGGCACCTTAGGCTTTTTCGCTTGCGCATGCAGCACAGTAGGGGCCGTTGAAGTGCAACTGAACAAGGCTCGCGGATCGAGACAAATGCGTTCAACCCCACGATCCATCAGCACCCGATTCAATACGCGCTCAGCGTCGCCCTTGGCAAAGAACTCCGGGTGACGCACTTCAATCGCCAACGGACGCTCCAGCGCGTCTATAAAGCTCACCAGCTCAGCTAAACGCTGCGGACCGAAGCTTGCCGGGAGTTGCAGCCAAAGTGGCGCTACGCGCACACCAAGCGGTCGCAACAACTGTAGGAAGCTTTCTACCGCCTGACCTTGTTCTCGTAGGTCACCGCCGTGACTGATGTCGCGCGGGAACTTGGCGGTAAAGCGAAAATGCTCGGGCAGGCTTTGAGCCCAGCGTTCGACCGTGCTCAGTAATGGCCTGGCGTAAAACGTGGTATTGCCTTCGACAGCATTGAAGACTTGCGCGTACAAGCTCAGAAAATCAGCCTGCCGAGCGTTTTGCGGGTACAGCCCTTCGCGCCAGGCGTTTTCACTCCAGGACGGGCAACCCAAGAAATAAGGAAGGTGAGCGTCAGTCATGCGCTCAAATGTACAGGTCTAGCCCCAGCACTTCTATTTCCCAGTCAACAAAACCTGCTGTGGTCAGGTAGCTGGTCAATGCGCTGGCCACTTTTTTGCTCATGGCACGCTGGAAGATCATATCTTGCTGACGAGCCGGCAACTGGCTGATGCGCTCACTGGAGCCTTGCGCACGAGCGGCTTGTGGTGCGTGCTCAAAAACGATTTCGCTGTCTTCAACCGACTCATCGACCAGCAGCTTGCCTTTACGCGGCTTGCGCTTGATCGGGTAGGACTGTGAGGAAAAGCCGTCTATGCGCATACATACAAGCCCGGTAGCAATGATGGCAATTTAGCGGCACCTGCCGAACTAATCAATTGCCTAAGTGATGACTAGACTGCAAAAACACAAAAAGGTTTAAGGCCTACCCACACTGTAGTCGCTGCCGCAGGCTGCGAAGGGATACGCAGCAGCCCGTTTCTTGAAAACCTTGCGACCCTCATCACAGCCTGCGGCAGCGACTACAAGGTTTGGTTGTCACGCCTTGGCTTTAGGCGTTGCGACTTTGTCGCGCAGGTACACCGGCTGTGCATCGTCAGCAACGATGGCTTCGCCTCGCGCCCAGGCAAAGCGCGCTAAGGTCAGCAAGTCTTCGGCGTGGGGCAACATGCCCGCGTCCATTGCGTAAGGTTGGGGGCTCAAGCGTTCGACATAACCCCAACCGGTGCCCGCGCCAAACCAGTCACCAGTGGCGTCGTCCGGCAAGTTAGCGGCTTCGGGTGCCAATACCGCTTCAGCACCGACCAAGCGCATTTCGCCGGCCACCTCGCGATAGCAACCCCAATAGACTTCGTCCATGCGTGCATCAATCGCCGCCGCAACTTGTGTTGCACCGTGTTCGCGATACGCACGCTGGGCCAATACGGCCAGGTTAGAAATTGGCAGCACCGGGCGCTCCAGTGCAAACGCCAAGCCTTGAACCACGCCAATGGCAATGCGCACGCCGGTAAATGCACCCGGGCCACGACCAAAGGCAATGGCTTGGACTGCCGACAGTTCAACACCTGCTTCGGCCAACAAGGTTTTGATCATCGGTAACAGCTTTTGCGCGTGCAGGCGCGGGATCACCTCGTAGTGGCTCGTGACCTTGCCATCGTGCAGCAAGGCAACAGAGCAAGCTTCAGTCGCGGTATCCAGGGCCAGCAAGGTGCTCATCGGTGTTCCCGTCAGAATCAAAATGGAAAAAAGTGCAGCAGTATAAACAACAACAGCCCGCAAGCGGGCTGTTGTATCAGAGCAAATCGATGATCAGCTCAGCGCTTCAAGCACCTTGGCGGTGATGGACTCAACCGAGCCAACGCCTTCAACGTGGCTGTACTTAGGCTTGCCTTGCGCAGCAGACAGCTTTTGGTAGAACTCCACCAGCGGCTTGGTTTGCGAGTGGTAAACCGACAGACGATGACGAACAGTTTCTTCGGTGTCGTCTTTGCGCTGTACCAGCTCGTCGCCGGTGACGTCGTCTTTGCCTTCTACTTTCGGCGGGTTGTAGACGATGTGGTAAACGCGGCCCGACGCATCGTGTACACGACGGCCAGCGATGCGCTGAACAATTTCTTCGTCTTCAACAGCGATTTCAAGTACGTGGTCCAGCTCAACACCGTTTTTCACCAGCGCTTCGGCTTGCGGAATGGTGCGAGGGAAACCGTCGAACAGGAAACCGTTTTTGCAATCGTCCTGGCTGATGCGTTCTTTAACCAGGTTGATGATCAAGTCATCGGAAACCAGACCGCCGCTGTCCATGACGCTTTTAGCGATCAGGCCCAGTTCAGTGCCAGCTTTTACCGCTGCACGCAACATGTCGCCAGTGGAGATTTGCGGGATGCCAAATTTTTCAGTGATGAACTTTGCCTGAGTACCTTTACCGGCCCCGGGAGCTCCCAGCAGAATTACGCGCATCGATGTGCTCCTCAACTTTTTATTTAAATGACAACAGACTCGCCTCTTTGGGCCAATCTCAAAATCGGGTGATGGCCGCCCAAACGGCCAAGGGCTGATCAAGATACACAGCAGGCTCGACCCACACAAGCAGGCCAAAGCATGATTAATCCGCGACAAACCAGCGCTTGCGGCCGGGTGTCACAGGTCGCAACCCAACACTCATGTGTCGCGCCTGCGCTGAAGTCGGCATGTAACCTGCATCGGCTTAAAGCGCTTTGACGCGACACATTACCCAACGCCGCCCTTAGCCGGTATTGCGCAAACCTGCTGCAATACCGGCCACAGTCACCAGCAACGCTTGTTCCAGAGGGCTGCCTTGTGCGCCTTGTTGTCGCCGAGAACGCGCTAGCAACTCAGCCTGCAACAGATGCAGCGGGTCAAGGTAGGTATTGCGCAAACGAATGAACTCAAGCGTTTCCGGGCTGTGCTCCATCAGCTGAGACCGCCCGGTCAAACCCAATACCACTTCACACGCCTGCGACAATAAGTCGCGTAAATGTGCACCTAAAGGCAGCAGCTGCGGGGCAACCAAACGCTCGTCGTACAGGCGGGCAATATCGGCATCTGCCTTGGCCAGCACCATCTCCAGCATGTCGATGCGCGTACGAAAAAACGGCCATTGCTCACGCATTTGCGCCAACTGTTCGCCCTCTCCTCGTGCCAAAGCTTTATTCAAGGCGGTTTCCCAACCCAGCCAGGCGGGCAACATAAGGCGCGTTTGAGTCCAGCCAAAAATCCACGGGATGGCGCGCAGACTTTCAATGCCTCCGGCGCGGCGTTTAGCCGGGCGACTGCCCAAGGGCAAACGCCCCAACTCCTGCTCGGGTGTGGATTGGCGGAAGTATTCGACGAACTGCGGGTTGTCCCGCACGACAGCGCGGTAGGCCTTGACCCCATCCTCAGCCAATTCGTCCATCAATGTGCGCCAGCCCGGCTCGGGCAATGGCGGCGGCAGTAAGGTCGCTTCCAGCACAGCCGCCAGGTACAGGTTGAGGTTTTGCTCGGCAATGTCAGGCAAGCCGAACTTGAAGCGGATCATCTCCCCTTGTTCTGTGGTGCGAAAACGGCCCGCCACCGAACCCGGTGGCTGAGACAGGATGGCTGCGTGAGCGGGGCCGCCGCCTCGACCTACAGTGCCACCACGGCCATGAAACAGCAGCAGTTCAACGTCTTGCTCACGACACAGATTGACCAGTGTTTCTTGCGCTCGATATTGCGCCCAAGCAGCAGCCGTGGTGCCAGCATCTTTGGCCGAGTCGGAGTAACCAATCATCACTTCTTGCGGGCCATGCAGCCGTGCGCGATAGCCAGGCAACAGCAGCAAACGCTCAATCACCGGCCCCGCATTGTCGAGGTCAGCAAGGGTTTCAAACAGTGGCACCACACGCATTGGCCGTTCGAGCCCAGCCTCTTTGAGCAAGAGCTGCACGGCCAGTACATCCGAGGCCGCACCCGCCATCGAGATCACGTAGGACCCCAGCGAAGCGCCCGGTGCAGCCGCTACTTCTCGGCAGGTGGCCAGCACTTCGGCCGTGTCCGCGCCGGGCTTGAAATACCCCGGTAGCAAAGGGCGACGGTTGGCCAGCTCTCGCATCAGGAACGCCAAGCGTTGGTCTTCGTCCCAGTCTTCGTAACGACCCAAACCGAGATAATCGGTAATTTCGGTCATTGCCGAAGCATGTCGGGCCGCATCCTGTCGCACATCAAGGCGCACCAAAAACAGGCCAAACGTCACAGCGCGTCGCAGAAAATCAAGCAGCGGGCCATCAGCAATCACGCCCATGCCACAGTCATGCAACGACTGATAACACAGCTGCAAAGGTGCCAGCAGATCGCGGTTGTCATGCAGCACACCATCGGGGGCAGGTTGTGTCGTGCTCAATGAACTGTGCGCCCAGTTGCGCGTAATACGCAGCCGATCACGCAACTTTTTAAGCACCGCGCGATAAGGCTCTGCACGCTCTCCCGCCACCGCCAACAGCTGCGGTGTGGCTTGCTGCATCGACAAGTCGGCGGCCAGTTTGTCGATATCACGCAAGTACAAATCGGCCGCCATCCAGCGTGCCAGCAGCAACACTTCGCGAGTAACGCTAGCGGTGACATTGGGGTTGCCGTCCCGGTCGCCGCCCATCCATGAAGCAAAGCGAATGGGTGTGGCTTCGAGCGGCAAATGCAGGCCCGTGGCAGCATGAAGCGCTTGGTCTGCCTTGCGCAACATGTTTGGCACGGCCTGCCATAACGAATGCTCGATCACTGCAAAACCCCATTTGGCTTCATCCACAGGAGTGGGCCGGGTGCGACGGATTTCTTCGGTATGCCACGCCTCGGCAATCAAACGTTGCAGGCGCTGTTCGATGTGCGATTTTTCGGCGCGGGTCAGATCACGATGGTCTTGAGCGGCCAACTGCTCAGCAATGGCATCGTATTTTTGAATCAATGTGCGGCGCGTGACTTCAGTGGGGTGAGCGGTGAGCACCAGCTCAATGTCCAACCGGCTGATGTGTCGCGCCAGTGATTCCGGGTTGTGACCTTGTGCCAGTAAACGCTCCAACAACGTGGGCAACACCAACGCTTCAAAGGGTTCGGGCTTGCCTTCTTCGCGGCGGTGGATGAGTTCGTATTGCTCGGCGATGTTGGCCAGGTTCAAAAACTGGTTGAACGCGCGCGCTACCGGCAGCACTTCATCGTCGCTCAAAGCATCGAGAATCTCACTCAGCTCCTCGCCGGTGGTGCCGCGCCGATCGGCTTTGGCGCCTTGGCGAATGCGTTCAATTTTGGCGAGGAACGCTTCGCCATATTGGTCACGAATGGTATTGCCCAACAGCTCACCCAGCAGGTGAACGTCATCACGCAAGCGCGCATCAATATCAGTCATCAGCAATTTCTCCAGCGGTATCCGGGGACAGCTCGTGCCCAAGAGTGCGTCGCAACTGTCGCCCGTGGCAAGCCATGAGCGCGATAAAAAAACTAAACGCTCCCCACGCAAGACTGACTCGTTTCAGCAACACACGGGTGCCCCCGACTGAATGCAAACAAACACCCCGCAAACCTTGGCCCAAGGCTACAAAGCCCATGCCAGAAGCCTTGAACGCAGGTGCCAGCATCAAAAACATCTGACTGCTCGGTCATAAAGCTTTTAGGCCATTTGCCATCTTTTTTTTTGAACTATTCAAAAAACGCTTCGGTCAGAGCCATTAACCATCACCTTTAGAGCCTGTGCACTAACACTCAGGGTGACGTCACAGGTAATGATCAGTGGCGCCGCAATCGTGATGGAATTTGATGTTTTTTAGGAGTTACCTAATGGAGTTGAAGACCATGATGACCCGCACTGTCAAAACCACCTCACCTCGCCTGCGCGGGCTAAAACTGGCTGCGTTGGCAATCGGTACCAGCTTCGTTTTGGCCGGCTGTGCTGGCAACCCTCCATCGGAGCAATACGCGGTGACTCAATCGGCGGTTAACAACGCTGTGAGCGCTGGCGGTACTGAATACGCCCCTGTGGAAATGAAATCTGCTCAAGACAAACTCAAGCAGGCCGAGCTGGCCATGCACGACAAGAACTACAAGGACGCCAAGCGTTTGGCCGAGCAAGCTGAGTGGGACGCTCGTGTAGCCGAACGCAAAGCTCAGGCCGCCAAAGCCGAGAAAGCCGTTCAGGATGCTCAGAAAGCCGTTCAGGAATTGCGTCAGGAAGGCATGCGCAGCGTTAAGTAAACGCCGCCCCTTTTTGACTGTTTCTGCGACACAGCATTCCTAATCGATACAAAGGACTAAATATTATGCGCAATACAGTACTGATCCCTGCCCTGCTGGCCCTGAGCGTTGGCCTGGCTGCTTGCTCAAGCCAGCCGAACGTTAACCTGGAAAACGCCAAGACCAATTTCTCGGCGCTGCAAACCAACCCTGAAGCGACCAAGGTTGCTGCGCTGGAAACCAAGGACGCCAGCGAATGGCTGGACAAGGCTCAAAAGGCCTACTTGGATAAAGAAGACGAGTCCAAGGTTGATCAGTTGGCTTACCTGACCAACCAACGTGTTGAAGTGGCCAAGCAAACCATCGCGCTGCGCACCGCTGAAGCGCAACTGAAAAACTCGGCCGCTGCCCGTGCCCAGGCACTGTTGGACGCCCGTGATGCTCAGATCAAGCAACTGCAAGGCATGAACGCCAAGCAAACCGAACGCGGCACCTTGGTGACCTTCGGTGACGTGCTGTTCCAGTTCGGCAAATCTGATTTGCAGCCTAACGGCATGCGCAACATCAATACCTTGGCTGAGTACCTGATCCAAAACCCGGATCGCAAGGTGATTGTTGAGGGTTACACCGACAGCGTAGGTTCGGCAGCTTTCAACCAGACATTGTCTGAGCGTCGTGCTAACGCCGTGCGTACCGCACTGGTTCGTAAAGGCGTCGACCCAACCCGCATCGTGGCTCAGGGTTATGGCAAGGAATACCCGGTTGCCAGCAACGCTACCGATTCGGGCCGTGCTCAGAACCGTCGCGTTGAAGTGACCATCTCCAACGACAACCAGCCAGTAGCGCCGCGTTCGTCGATGCAGTAAGTCTGTAAGCGTTAAACCAAAAGCCCCGCCTGAGTGATCAGGCGGGGCTTTTTGTTGACGCAGGCGCGGGCGTATTTACTGTTGCAGCTTCGGTGTTTCTTCGCCCAGGCAGCGCACGGCTTGTTTCTTGTTGTTGACCAGCACGCCTGTCAGGCCTTTTTGCTCGGTGTCGAACAACACGATGATGCCATCAATGCACTTGGCCACTTGGTTGGCCGGGGTTAGCGAGACTTTGTAGTCCTCGCCGGGGATGGTCTTGAGCATGGTGTAGTCGCTGAGCAACAACGCATCTTCAGGCTTGGCAAAATGCAGGTAACCGTAGTACCACAGGGCACCGACTGTGCCGATGATGGTGCAAATACCGGTAATGATCAGGGGGATGGCGTTTCGTTCTTCACTCATTGTTAGCTCTCTGGTTCTACGTCTGTATTCGGTGAGGCGGGGTAATTCGGGATTTCGCCCAAGCGCCGCACGCCATTGAAGTGTTGTGGGTCATCCAGGTAGCGCAGCATCACCTGACGCCATGTCGGGTCGGCAAACGTCTGCACATGACCACCACGTGTGAGTTGCAGCACCTTGGGCGGAGGCGCAGCTTGATACAGTCGGATGCCATTGGAAAGCGGCACGATCGTATCGTCCAGACTATGGAACACCAACATGGGCACGCCTTTGAGTTTGGGTATGGCGTAAACAGCGCTGTCGGCGTCCGGCACCCACCATGACAAGGGCACCTGCAACGGCCACGTTAGCCATGATGTGCTCAACGCATACTGCGCGAGTGATTGATAACTGGCAGGAACACCATCAAGCACCACAGCTTTGAGCCGGGCACGTTGCGCGGGCTGTTCACTTAAGTAATGGATGGCCATCGCTCCACCCAAACTTTGCCCCAGCACAATCAATGGCTGGCCTTGGGCGCTGGGCTCATGTTCCAACCAGTCAAACGCAGCGTCGATGTCCTGATACACCGCTGGCAAACTGGGCGAACCTTCTGACAAGCCGTAACCGCGGTAGTCGATCATCAGTACCTGATAACCCTGCTCTGGTAACCACACAGTAGCGCCCAAGTGGTACGCCAGATTGCCCCCGTTGCCATGCAAGTGCAGCACCGTGCCCTTAAGAGGCACGCCTTTTTTGACGGGCAACCACCAGCCATGCAAACGCGTGCCGTCTGCCGCCGTCAGCGTGACATCGCGATAATCCAGACCTGCCACTTTGGGGGTGATCGGCTGGCCGGGCTCGGGATAAAACAGCAGTGAGCTGCATCCGCTGAGTATTAGCAGCAGGCAGAGTGCAGCCAGGGTTTTCATAAAATTAGCCACCCTATGGAGTCGCTGCCAAAGGCTGCGAGGGGTTGGTGTTTTTTCAAGGCAACGGCTTGCTTCGCCCCCCTTCGCAGCCTTCGGCAGCGACTATAGGGTTTGCGGGGGCTATAAGATGTTCGAGTAATCCGCTTCGATCCGATCAAGGCTCAGGTGGTTAAGGAAGTTGGAGAAGCACATCCAGGCCGCCAGCGCGTTCATGTCGCGAAATTGCTCGGGCAGGTATTTGGGGGCAACCACCAAACCTTCATCTACCAACTGGCGCAGGGTACGCATGTCTTCCAATGTGGTTTTGCCACAGAACAACAGCGGCACTTGTTCCAGCTTGCCTTTACGCACGGCCAACTGAATGTAGTTGTAAACCATGATGAAGCCCTTGAGGTAGGACAAGTCTTTGGTAAATGGCAGCCCATTAGGCACCGAACCGCGGAAGACTCGGCTCGCGTTGCCATAGCTTTCGGGCATTTCAAAGCCTTGCTCGCGGAAGAACTCGTAGACCTGCATAAAGTCAGCACCCTCCTCCACCATGTGAATGGCGCGTGTGCGGTTGGTCAATTTACGCAGTCGGCTGGGGTACGAGGCAAAGGTGATGATTTCCATCAAAATCGCCAGCCCCTCTTGAGTGACCGTCGATGACGGCGGGCCTTTTGCCAGGAAGGTGCAGATCGGCTGATTTAAGCCATTGAGCGTGGTGCCCACGTGTACAAGCCCTTCGTGAACCTCCAACGCACGAACGTCGCGCTGGTTGAACATCGCATCGGTGCGAATCTTGATGTAATCGGCACCTGCTGCCGCGTCAGCAACGATGCCATCAGACTCAAACACACGAATGGTTTCTTCGGCCTCACCGAACACCTTGTTCAAACGGCTTTGCAGCAGGCTCACCGCGTCTTTGGCAGTCAGCGTCTTGGCTTCATCCTTGAGGGCGCCACGGTCGTCGATGTTGTCCAAATAGTCAGACATCATCAGCCCCAGATCGGCCAGCGTCGGATCACCGGCATGAAACGCATCCGAGGCAGCCCCGTACAACTCCTGAGAAATCAGCCCGAAATCTTCAGTGCCACGGGCCTCCAGCATGCGCACCACCATTCGGTACTCTTTGCACATACGCCGCATGATTTGCCCGACGGGGTTGAACTGCCCCAGTTGGCGGGTGATATCGCGCTCAATGTTCTGAAACTCAAGCTTTACTGCGCCAGAGTCGAAAGACAGTGGCCGCCCCAAGTAGTAATCGCGACTGACAGCGGGCATTTCCTTGCCCTTGGCCTTGAGAAACCCTTGGCGAATGCTGTCGTCCCACTTCACCGCATCCAACACGCGGATCGGCGTTTGCGCCAGCACGATGCGGTCTGACAGTGTGCGTATCGTGCGCTGGTAATCGTCCACCCGGTGCTCCTTTAAAGAGGTGTATTACTTGGAGACAGGTTGATAACGGGCCACTTCGACGAACACATCGGAGTTGGCCGGGTCGTCGAGGTATTCGAAGACTTTAGCTGAAGGGCTGTTGATCTGAACGCCCGTTCCTTCTGCGGTTTCGACAGTTTCACCGCTTAAGGCCGCTTGGCCTATGGCCTGGCGGATTTGTTCAAGATCAAGGTCGTAGATGACTAACTCGCCGTTGTCGGCCAATTCAAAACCGTTGAGCGTGTAGTTGCCTCCCAACTTGGGAGCAATTGCAGCCGACGCATACCAGCGACTGCCATGGCGGGCGACGATAAAGGTGTAGCGTTGTTTAGCTTTGGGCTCACCCTTGGGGTACACCTCGGCCTGATAACGGGACTTGTCGATGGCGCGGATATTCAAATGACGCGCCTGCCCCCAAGCATCTTTGCTGGTCCACTTACCCAGCAGCTCTTTAGGGGCTGTCTGCGCAACAAGCGGCGCTTGGGTGAAGGTGACGAGACAACCGTTCAACATTAAAAACGACAATGCCATCAGCATTACGCGCCAACCTTTCATACCTGCATCCTTCTATAGAGCCGCCAAGACCAAGTGCATATAACGCGTGAGCATAGCCAACCGATCTTCTTCAGCTGCTGGCTGCACGCCACTGAGCAGTGCCTGATATTCCATCTGACCGATAATCGCCGTCAACACTTTGGCATCTTGTAACGGCTGCTTAGACCCTAGCACCTGAAAGATCTGGCAGGTGCCCTGCAATAAAATTTGCTCATGAGCCCTGACCAATAGCGCCAGCCTTGGGTTCAGCAGTGCAGCTTGGAGGAAAGCCTGCTCTGCCATCAGATGGTCACGTCGAGCCCGTATTTGATGCTCAACGTAATGCGCGGCCATTTTCGCGATCTCATCGGCTAAATACTCCCGAGACTGCAAACTGCCATCACCATAGGCAACCAGCTCACGCAGTTTACCTTCTGTGTTAAGCCACAATTGCGCCATAAAGGCCGCGCTGCGCTCCACGTACTGGGCGAACGTATCGTTTAGCAGGTCATCGATGTCTTTAAAGTAATAGGTCGTCGCCGACAACGGCACACCCGCCTCTGCTGCAACGGCTCGGTGACGAACCCCGCGCACACCTTCGCGCACCACCACTCGCATCGCAGCATCGAGAATTAATTGTCGACGCTGCTCACTGCCATGACGACTGGCCTTACGGCCTTGGTATTGCACGCTTTCGGCCACCGCCGTAGCGACATGCGCTGCACCTTCCTGAGCCTTGGCAATGTTCACGAGAGTCTCCTTTGGTTGAAGGTAAACGGGGCTCGTTCTTGTAGTCGCTGGCGAAGGCTGCGATTGAGTTCGAAAGACCAAGAATATGCTCACGTTCGCCAGACAATAAAAAGCCGCCTCAGTCGGCGGCTTTTTACTCAGCAACTTTACGCTTGTGGGCGCATGTGCGGGAACAGAATCACGTCACGAATCGACGGCGAGTTGGTCAACAACATCACCAGACGGTCAATGCCGATGCCTTCGCCAGCGGTCGGCGGCATGCCGTACTCCAGCGCACGAACGAAGTCAGCGTCGTAGTGCATGGCTTCGTCGTCACCCGCGTCTTTGTCTGCCACCTGAGCCATGAAGCGCTCGGCCTGATCTTCTGCGTCATTCAACTCAGAGTAGGCGTTAGCGATTTCACGGCCACCGATGAACAGTTCAAAGCGGTCGGTCACGTTAGGGTTTTCGTCGTTACGACGGGCCAGTGGCGACACTTCAAATGGGTACTGAGTGATGAAGTGAGGCTGTTCCAGCTTGTGCTCAACCAGCTCTTCGAAAATCATCACCTGCAACTTGCCCAGACCCTCAAAGCCCAGCACCTTGGCGCCAGCTTTCTTGGCAATGGCACGAGCCTTGTCGATGTCTTGCAGGTCATCGGCTGTCAGTTCAGGGTTGTACTTGAGGATCGAGTCGAACACCGACAGGCGCACGAACGGTTCGCCAAAGTGGAACACCTTGTCGCCATACGGAACGTCAGTGCTGCCGAGCACAAGCTGAGCCAGTTCACGGAACAGCTCCTCGGTCAGGTCCATGTTGTCTTCGTAGTCGGCGTAAGCCTGGTAGAACTCCAACATAGTGAATTCTGGGTTGTGACGCGTGGACACACCTTCGTTACGGAAGTTACGGTTGATCTCAAACACTTTCTCGAAACCACCCACCACCAGGCGCTTGAGGTACAGCTCAGGCGCGATACGCAGGAACATTTCCATGTCCAGCGCGTTGTGATGAGTCTCAAAAGGTTTGGCTGCCGCGCCGCCTGGAATGGTTTGCAGCATTGGCGTTTCAACTTCAAGGAAATCGCGAGCCATCAGGAAGTTACGGATGTGGGCAATCACTTGCGAACGCACACGGAAGGTGTGGCGCACGTCTTCGTTAACGATCAGGTCAACGTAACGCTGGCGATAGCGCTGCTCGGTGTCGGTCAGACCGTGGTGCTTGTCTGGCAATGGACGAAGAGATTTGGTCAGCAAACGCACGTTGGTCATTTCAACGTACAGGTCGCCCTTACCGGAGCGCGCCAGAGTACCTTCGGCAGCGATGATATCGCCCAGGTCCCAGGTTTTGACCGCGGCCAGAGTTTCTTCCGGCAGGGTTTTGCGGTTGACGTAGACCTGAATGCGACCAGTCATGTCCTGAATCACCATGAACGAGCCACGGTTAAGCATGATGCGACCAGCAACTTTGACCGGGATGGCAGCTTCAGCGAGCTCTTCCTTGGTCTTGTCGGCGTACTTCTTCTGCAAGTCATCGCAGTAGCTGTCGCGACGGAAGTCATTCGGGAAGGCATTACCCTTGGCGCGCTCGGCTGCAAGTTTTTCTTTGCGCAGGGCGATCAGAGTGTTTTCTTCCTGTTGCAGGTCTTGCGGGTCGAGTTGTTGGTCGCTCATGTCTTTAAAAATTCCATCACAGGTTCGTTGCCCCCGCCTTGCGGCAGGGGGAAGCGGGCTTTGGCGCGCCGTTGAGGCATCGCGTCAGCTGCGCACTGGCTTCGCACACGTTTGGTTGCGCGACTTACAGCCCTTGTTTGAGGCTGGCTATCAGGTATTCGTCGATATCGCCGTCGAG
The DNA here is from genome assembly GCF_055406205.1 of Pseudomonas sp. E315. Lineage (NCBI taxonomy): Bacteria > Pseudomonadati > Pseudomonadota > Gammaproteobacteria > Pseudomonadales > Pseudomonadaceae > Pseudomonas > Pseudomonas sp. E315. The sequence goes on from NZ_JBUZPJ010000014.1 coordinate 21,076, forward strand.
CACTTTGTCGCAATCGCTGCGCTCGATGTTGGTACGCAAATCCTTGATACGCGAGGCGTCGAGTACGTACGAGCGGATCTGGTGGCCCCAGCCAATGTCAGACTTGGTGTCTTCCAGGGCCTGAGAAGCCGCATTACGCTTCTGTATTTCCTGCTCGTAAAGACGCGCCCGCAACATTTTCATCGCAGTGTCTTTGTTCGCATGCTGAGAACGTTCGTTCTGGCAGCTCACCACCGTGTTGGACGGGACGTGAGTAATACGCACGGCCGAGTCAGTGGTGTTTACGTGTTGACCACCCGCACCGGAGGAACGATAGGTGTCGATCCGCAGGTCTGAAGGGTTAATGTCGATTTCGATGTTGTCGTCGATCTCTGGCGATACGAAAACAGCCGAGAACGAGGTATGACGACGGTTGCCCGAGTCGTAGGGGCTTTTACGTACCAGACGATGGACGCCAATCTCAGTGCGCAACCAACCAAACGCGTATTCGCCTTTGATGTGAACGGTGGCACCTTTGATCCCGGCAACTTCACCGGCAGACAGCTCCATGATGGTGGCATCGAAGCCGCGCTTGTCGGCCCAGCGCAAATACATCCGCAACAGGATATTGGCCCAGTCTTGCGCTTCGGTACCGCCAGAGCCTGCCTGAATGTCCAGGTAAGCGTTATTGGCGTCCATCTCACCGCTAAACATGCGGCGGAATTCGAGTTTTTCAAGGGCTTCGCGCAGACGTTCCACTTCAGCAGCAACGTCATCAACAGCGGCCTGATCTTCTTCCTCTGCGGCCATCAACAGCAGGTCTTTGGCGTCGGCCAGACCTGTGTGCATCTCATCGAGGGTTTCTACGATCTGCGCCAGCAGGGAGCGCTCGCGCCCCAACTCTTGGGCGTACGAAGGGTTGTTCCAGACACTCGGATCTTCAAGCTCGCGATTGACTTCGGTCAGACGCTCATGCTTTTGATCGTAGTCAAAGATACCCCCGAATGGTTTCGGAGCGCTCTGACAGGTCCTTGATGCTATTAAGGATTGGGTTAATTTCCATGGCTGGCGGCACTCGTAGGCGATTTTTACAAAGCCGGGGAGTATACCGTAAACAGCTCATATCAGCAGCCCGTCTGGCGGGGTTATAAGCAGGATATCCAGCGAAAATTCGTAGCTGTTATTGAGGGCTGTATCAGGCGATATCACCGACTCAAAATCGGCGATTTCAGCCCTTAATAAGCGCAGTCGCTAGCACGCCCAATGCTGGGGGCTTGCGAAAAGACGCCCTCACCAGAACACCGTGACGCATCAAAGGGATACACAGACAAAAACTACTCGATCCCCACCTGATTACGCCCATTCTTCTTGGCCAGGTACAGCCCTTTGTCCGCCGCCGAGATCAGTTGGCGGCAGTTACCGCTGTGTTGCGGGGTCAAGGTGGCCAGGCCGATGCTGATGGTCAGGCTTGAACCCTCGCTCGGTGAGATGTGGGGTATTTTCAGCGCTTCGACTGCTTGACGCAGTTTTTCGGCCACCAACCGCGCCCCGCCTTGAGAGGTGTTGGGCAAGACGATAGCGAACTCTTCACCGCCGTAGCGGGCAGGCAAGTCAGACGGTCGGCTGCTGGCGTCTCGAATCGCGCTGGCCACTTTTCGCAGGGCTTCATCGCCATCCAAATGGCCAAAGCTGTCGTTGAACGACTTGAAGTAGTCGACATCAATCATCAGCAGCGACAGCTGGTTTTGATCGCGCAACGCTCGGCGCCACTCCAGTTCAAGGTATTCATCAAAGTGGCGACGATTGGACAGCCCGGTCAGGCCGTCAGAGTTCATTAGCCGTTGCAGTACCAGGTTGGTGTCGAGCAATTGTTGCTGGCTAACGCGCAGCGCACGGTAAGCCGCATCACGCTGTAACAAGGTCATGTAGGAGCGCGAGTGATAGCGAATACGCGCCACCAGTTCGATGTTATCCGGCAATTTGACTAAGTAATCGTTGGCCCCCGCCGCAAAGGCCGCGCTTTTGATCAGCGGGTCTTCTTTGGTGGACAGCACGATGATTGGAATATTCTGCGTCGCCGGGTGATTACGGTACTCACGTACCAACGTCAGACCGTCGAGCCCCGGCATGACGAGGTCTTGCAGGATGACCGTCGGCTTGATCCGTATCGCTTGTGCAATCGCCTCATGGGGGTCGGCACAAAAGTGAAAGTCGATATTTTGCTCAAGCGCCAGCCCGCGGCGCACGGCTTCACCAATCATCGCCTGATCGTCAACCAGTAACACCATCGCGGCGTTTTCGTCGGTTTTCACATCGTCCATCTGCAAGTCATTCATGCGCGTTCACCTGAATTACTACCTTCAAGCCAGTCCTGCCGGTTTTTGTCAGTCATTTGGCAAATATCTCCAGCAAGCGTGGCGCAATCGTGTTCAAGGGTCGAATTTCTACAGCGGCGTCAATGGCCGCTGCTGCTTTGGGCATACCATAGACCGAGCTGCTCTGCTGGTCTTGGGCGATGGTCAAGAAGCCTTGCTGGCGCATGAGCTTAAGGCCTTGCGCCCCATCGCGGCCCATGCCCGTCAGCAACACCCCAACGGCATCGCCATCCCAATACCGGGCAACACTCTCGAAAAAAACATCAATCGAGGGTCGATAAATTTCATTCACAGGCTCTGCCGTATAGGTCAGCGTGCCGTTTTTCAAGAGCCGGATGTGATGGTTGGTGCCCGCCAGCAAGACTGTGCCCGGTTGGGGAGCCTCCCCGTCTCGGGCCAAGCGCACCTTCAGCCCGCAAGAGCTGCTCAACCACTCTGCCATCCCGGCTGCAAACACCTGATCAACATGCTGAACCAGCACAATGGCGGTCTCAAATCCGCTCGGCAACCCCTTGAGTAGCAGTTCGAGCGCGGCCGGGCCTCCCGCAGAGGAACCAATAGCAACCAACCCCCGGCGCTTGCCTGGCTCTCGAGGCAAGGCTGTTACAGCTTGTACGCGCTTGTCTGTCTGGCCCATTAACCAGCCAATATTGAGGATTTTACGCAGCAGCGGAGCCGCGGCCTCTTTGGCGTTACCCGCGCCCAACGCGGGGGTGTCGACCACATCCAGCGCACCAAAACCCATAGCTTCAAAAACACGGTGAACGTTCTGCTCGCGATCGACCGTCACAATCACAATAGCGCATGGGCTCTGAGCCATGATTTGGCGCGTGGCTTCTACGCCGTCCATCACGGGCATGATCAGATCCATCAGGATCAGGTCAGGCGTGTGGTCTGCACATTGGCGAACCGCCTCTTCGCCATTGCTGGCGACCCATATCACTTGATGCGCAGGTTCGAACGCCAAGGCTCGTCGCAAAGCCTCAACCGCCATTGGCATGTCGTTGACGATGGCAATCTTCATGTTTGCGCTCCTCCAATGAGCTCCACCACTGCATCAAGCAGCGCATCGTCATGGAAACTGGCTTTAGCTAGATAGTAGTCGGCACCAGCGTCCAAACCACGCCGGCGGTCTTCTTCACGATCTTTATAAGAAACAACCATCACGGGCATTGATTGCAAGCGGTTGTCACGGCGCAATAACGTGACCAATTCGATGCCATCCATACGCGGCATATCAATGTCTGTAATGAGCAGGTCAAAGTGCTCTGCACGCAAGGCGTTCCAACCATCCATGCCATCAACGGCCACCGCCACGTCATAACCACGATTGATCAGCAGTTTGCGTTGCAGCTCGCGCACGGTCAGTGAGTCATCCACCACCAAAATGCGTTTGCGTGCGACCTCGGCAGTGTGTCGATTACGTCGATCAATACGCTCCAAACGCCCGGTGTTGAGCAGTTTATCGACTGATCGCAACATATCTTCAACATCGACAATCAATACCGGCCGGCCATCGTCCAGCAACGCGCCCGCTGAAATATCCTGCACCTTGCCCAAACGTGGGTCGAGGGGCAATACCACCAAAGTGCGCTCACCGACAAAACGCTCAACCGCCACGCCGTACACAGCGTCGCGCTCACGAATAACCACCACTTTGAGGGTTTCATCGTCGTTCTGACTGGGCGGACGATGTAGCAGCTGGCTGGCCGCCACCAATCCCACATGGCGCCCTTCGTGCCAAAAATGCTGCCGCCCTTCAAGCTGTACGATTTCGTCGGGTTGCAGGTCGCGCATGCGCTCGATATGCGCCAACGGGAACGCGTAAGCCTCGTCGCCCACCTCAACCACCAGGCTGCGCACCACAGACAAGGTCAACGGCACTTCCAAGTGGAAGCGACTGCCCAACCCTTTGGTCTGCTCCAGGACGATGGCGCCGCGTAACAAGCGCACCATGTGTTGCACAGCGTCCAGCCCGACACCCCGGCCAGAGACTTCGGTTACGGTGTCTCGCAGGCTAAAACCCGGCAAAAACAGGAATGTCAGCAGCTCTTCTTCGCTCAACTGCGCTGCTGTTGACGCAGTAGACAGCTGCCGCTCAACGATGGTCTTGCGCAAGCGCTCAAGGTCAACCCCTGCGCCATCGTCACTCAGCTCAACCACTAACAAACCGGCTTGATGCGAGGCGCGCAAGCAGATCAACCCTTCTGCGGGTTTACCGGCCAACAGGCGTTGTTCAGGGCTTTCGATGCCGTGATCGACAGCGTTGCGCAACAAATGGGTCAATGGCGCTTCAAGTTTTTCAAGCACATCGCGATCAACCTGGGTTTTTTCGCCCTCGATCTCCAAACGGATCGACTTACCGAGCGTGCGCCCCAAATCGCGAACCATCCGCTCTTGCCCAACCAGCACATCGGCAAACGGGCGCATACGGCAAGCCAGCGCTGTGTCGTAAAGCAATTGGGCGCGCTGGCTGGCCTGCCAACCGAACTCATCCAGTTCGGCGGTCTGCTCGCTAAGCAAGTGCTGCGACTCAGCCATCACCCGCCTCGCTTCAGCCAACGCCTCTTCGGCTTCTGGGGTCAGGCCTGTCACTTTGAGCTGATCGCTGAGGCTGTCCAACGCACGCAGGCTGTTGCTCTGCATCCGCTTTAAACGTTGCAGGGCCACCAAGTAGGGTTTAAGTCGCTGGGTTTCGACCAACGATTTACTCGACAGATCCAGCAAACTGTTTAGCCGCTCTGCTGTGACCCGAAGCACCCGCTCTGCGCCTTCGTTCAGGCGTTGCGGGCGACGTGCAGGTTCTGCGGCCATCTCTGGTTCAGTCGCGATTACAGGTTCGGGGGCGAGCTCAGAAACGGGTGGCGCTGAGTGGGCTTCATTGAGCAAGAGTTGGGACATATCGAACGCAGGTGGAGCCACCCGTGAAACGGACGGCGCCGAAGGGTCAAGCAGCCGATTCATTTGCGCGACATAGGCGTCAATGTCTGCCGGGCCGACGTTGGCGCTGCCGGGAGTGGCGATACGCATCAACAAGTCAGTGCCTTGCAACAAGGCGTCAATGTGCTCGGGTTGCAGGTACAAATGCCCTTCTTGAGCGCTGACCAAACAGTCCTCCATGACGTGGGCCACGCTGACTCCGGCATCCACACCAACAATCCGCGCCGCGCCTTTGAGTGAGTGGGCTGCACGCATGCAGGCTTCCAACTGATCGGCCTGAGTGGGATTGCGCTCCAGCGCCAGCAAACCCGCATTCAATACTTGGGTTTGAGCATCGGCTTCCAGGCTGAACAACTCAAGCAGCGACGCATCGCGCATTTGCTCGGGGGTCATGTGAGGCTCCGGGTGATTGCGCTCAACAGTTGCTCTTCATCCAGCCAGCGCAGGCTGCGTGTCTTCCACTGCAATACGCCGCGGGTGTACTTGGCGCTCGCCTGCTCACCCGACAGCGATGCGTTGTTCAGCACCCGCTCCTCAATGGCGTGAATGCCATCCACCTCATCCACTGGCAGCACCACAGGCCCGCCCGGCGCTGCCACGATCAACATGCGCGGCATGATGCGCGCCGACGTGGTTGTGGTCACGCTCGGATCAAGCCCTAATAACTCCACCAGCGACAAACACGGCACAAGCGCGCCACGCACATTGGCAACGCCCAGCAAGGCTCGCGAACGCTGGTGAGGCAAAGAATGTATCGATTGCAGCGGGGCAACTTCATCCAGACAGCGCGTGACCAACGCCAGCCATTCGCCCCCTAAACGGAAGACGGTAAGTGAGCGTGAGGCGACTTTTCGCTCAACTTCTTGCGGCGTACTGCCCTCAAGCGGTTCATGCTCAAACGAATAGCGATCCAGCAAGCGCGTTGCGGCAGCGGCATACACTGTGCAATTACGGCAATGGATGTGCTCATCAAGCAATGGGCAGGTTTTATCACCATAGATCCCGATGCGGTTCCAACAGTCATCAATGGCTTCTGCTTCGCGGTGGATCAAGCTTTGGGCGGAACGGTTCATTGTTTACGCTCACTCTTAACAGAACGCTCGCTGCGAACAGCACGCGCCTGCAAACGCTGGGCGCCTGCAACATCACCCTGAGATGCCAATAAGGCCGCTAAATGCACCAATGCCTCCGAGTGCTGAGGTTCAAGATACAAAGCCTTGCGATAAAACCCTTGAGCCTGCGCCGTTTGGCCCTCGACATCACTGAGCAAACCCAACCAGTAAAACACTTGCGCCTGCGGGCCATGGCGCTGCAATGACTGCTCGCAGACCGCACGGGCTTCGCTGCTTTTACCTTCGTTGGCCAGCGCTGCAATTTTTTGCAGCAACAACCCTGGCTCATCCGTTTGCGGGGACGATCGCTCAACTACCGGCACCGGAACCCGGGACGCAAAAGGGCGACTGGCAGGTTTTTCTACACGTCGGTCGGGGCGTGTCACGGGCTTGAACTCAGGCCACACAGGCGTGACAACAGGGCTAATAACAGGTTGCGGATCGGCACTGTGGCAAAACGCAAACGACTGCGGCACGCCAATCGAACGCATCCCCAAACGGCCCAACAAACTGCCCTCGGCCGGGCCGATAAATAACGCGCCGTCTACGCGGGTTAGACGCTTTAGCGCATCCAGCGCTTGCTGCTGGGTCTTAAGATCGAAGTAGATCAACAGATTGCGGCAAAACACGAAGTCATAAGGCACCCGGCTGTTGACAAGCGTTGGGGCGAGTACGTTGCCCACCTCAAAGGTGACCTGCTCGCGCACCCGTGCATCCAGCTGGTAGCCGTCATCTTCCAAGGTGAAGTAACGCTCGCGAAAATCGAGTTGTTGTCCGCGAAATGAGTTTTTGCCGTACAGCGCTTGCTGAGCACGCTGTACCGAAAGCGGACTGATATCCAGCGCATCGACACTAAATTGATGGGCTGTACAGCCGGCATCAAACAAGGCCATCGCAATCGAGTAAGGCTCTTCGCCGGTTGAACACGGCAGGCTCAATATCCGCAACGCTCGACGGTTATTCAGCTCAGCCAAACGCTCTCGGGCCAACCGTCCAAGGGTCGCAAACGATTCGGGGTAACGAAAAAACCACGTTTCGGGCACGATCACGGACTCAATCAGCGCCTGCTGCTCATCTTTAGAGCTGTTCAAGTGCTGCCAGTACAGATCGTTATTCGCCACGTTCAATACAGAACAGCGCTGGCGCACTGCCCGTTCGATGATCGCCGGGCCGACAGAGGCCACATCAAGACCGATACGTTGCTTCAAAAAATCAAAAAACCGTTGGTCGGCACTCATACAGAGGCCTGCGCGCACGCATCATCTGCCAGCTCAGGAAACAACAGCGCACAAACCTGTGGGCTCAGTAAGTCGTCGACACGAACCCATTGGATCAAGCCGAGTTCATCCTGTCGCACGGGCCCCAAGTAAGGCGCATCGCGGTTATCCAGGCCATAGGGCTGGAAATCTTGCGGGTTGCAACGCAGGGTATTGCTGGCTTGCTCCAGAATCAGCCCCAACAATTTAGGCGACTGGCTGGTTTGGGGTCGGTAGCTCACCAACACCAAACGCGTGCTGGTACGCGCCACGGCCGGTTCACCAAAGGTCAAGGCACTCACGTCGATGACCGGCACCATCTGACCACGGTGCGCAAACACCCCAGCGACCCAGTCTGGTGCATGGGCTATGGGCTTTAAGGCCAGACGCGGCAAGACTTCGACCACATCAGTGGCCTGCAAGGCATAGCGCTCATGGCCGATATGGAACACCAAAAACAGACTGTTTTTGGCTGCCATACCGGCCTCGCGCTTGACTGGAGGCAAGCTCATCAGACTTTAAAACGCGAAACGCCACTGCGCAGTCCAACCGCGACCTGGCTGAGTTCGTCGATAGCGAAACTGGCCTGACGCAAGGACTCGACGGTCTGGCTGCTGGCATCCCCCAGTTGCACCAACGCATGGTTGATTTGCTCAGCGCCAGTGGCCTGGGCCTGCATGCCTTCATTGACCATCAACACGCGAGGCGCCAATGCTTGTACCTGATGAATAATTTGTGACAGCTGCTCGCCTACGTCCTGTACCTCAGACATCCCGCGGCGTACTTCTTCAGAGAACTTGTCCATGCCCATCACGCCAGCCGACACAGCCGACTGTATCTCGCGCACCATCTGTTCAATGTCGTAGGTGGCCACGGCGGTCTGGTCAGCCAAACGCCGAACTTCAGTGGCAACCACCGCAAAGCCGCGGCCATATTCACCGGCCTTTTCAGCTTCGATGGCCGCGTTGAGCGACAGCAGGTTGGTTTGGTCAGCCACTTTAACAATGGTCACCACCACCTGATTAATGTTGCCGGCCTTCTCATTGAGAATGGCCAACTTGGCGTTTACCAGATCTGCTGCGCCCATCACTTGGTGCATGGTTTCTTCCATGCGCGCCAAGCCTTGCTGACCAGAGCCTGCCAAAATCGAGGCTTGATCGGCAGCTGACGTCACTTCGGTCATGGTGCGTACCAGATCACGCGAGGTTGCCGCAATTTCGCGAGAAGTGGCGCCAATTTCGGTAGTGGTCGCGGCTGTTTCGGTAGCGGTCGCTTGCTGCTGCTTGGAGGTCGCTGCGATTTCGGTCACCGAAGTTGTGACTTGCACCGAGGAGCGCTGGGCCTGAGACACCAGCGCCGTCAGCTCGGTCATCATGTCGTTAAAGCCGGTTTCTACCGCGCCAAATTCATCTTTGCGCTCCAGGTTCAATCGGCTGCTCAAGTCACCCGAACGCATGATCTCGAGAATCGACACAATGCGTTGCATCGGCGACATGATGGCGCGCATCAACAAAAAGCCACACAAGCCAGCAGCGATAACAGCAATCAGTAGCGAAATAAGCATGCTGGCCTTAGCGGCCAATACAGAATCCGAGATGTGAATGCTGGCTTGAATTGCAGCGTTTTGATTGTCCTGAATCACTTTATTCAGTTGCTGACGGCCGGCATTCCAGTCAGCAGTGAGCTGGTCGCCTAACAAACGCCGCGCCTCAACGATGTCGTTTTTTTCGAACAGCCCAATCACCGAACTTAATGATTGTTCGTATTTTTTACGCAGTACCAAAAACTCTTCATAGAGCGACTCGTCATCGCTCTCATGGATGGTGGAACGATAACCCGCCAGTTCTTTTTCCAGCCGCTCATCAAAGGACTTATAGAGTGCGACTTCTTCTTTGGTCAGTGGCCGACCTGAAGGTTCGTTCATTAAGTGCAGGGTTTCGACGTAGCTGTCGACCCAGGCACTGCGAATCATGGAACTGTGAAAAAGCCCGGGGATAGAGTCGGTTCGAACCTGATCTTGACTGCTTTCGATCGAAACCAGACGCGAGTATGACGCGACAACCATCAACGACATGATGGCAATGATTACCGCAAAGCTCGCCAAAATGCGTTGGCGCAACGTCCAGTTCTTCACAGTCAATCCTCGGGGGTAATCAAATGCTGGGGAGTATAGCCGAGGGTACGCCATGATTCGCACTGTCGTTGAGAGCAATCTCACAGCTACAGGTTAAAAATCCTACATACAAATGAACCCATATCTGCTTTGAACATTTTTTCGAACCGGAAGAACTTCTGTTGTTCGCGCCACACTCCGTGCCGAAGTTGTGGCGCGCCTCAATTAAACCGCCGCCTGTTTAACTTGAGCTTCTAACTCGGTTTTTAGCCCGGGCTCCAGTTTTAACTGCTTGGCCAACTCGTCCAGATAAGCACGTTCCATGAAGTGCTCGGCATCCACCATGATCAAACTGGCGATGTACATTTCAGCGGCTATTTCTGGCGTGCTGGCCGCTCTGGCAACTTCGACAGGGTCCAGCGGTTTGTTCAGTTCAGTTTGCAGCCATTGTTGCAAGGCGGGGTCATTATTGAGTTTGCTGAACTCACCTTCGATCAACTGACGTTCACGCTCATCCACATGACCGTCTGCCTTAGCAGCAGCGACCAGCGCTTTGAGAATAGCCTGACTGTGCTGCTCAACTTGCAGCGCCGGGATACGGTCAATGGTTTGAGGTTCTGTTTGCGGCGCGGTGCCCTGATTGGCCTGCCAATTGCCATAGGCTTTGTAAGCCAGCACGCCCAAGGCTGCCAAACCGCCGTAGGTCAGTGCTTTGCCCCCCATCTTTCGAGCGCTCTTGTTGCCCATGAGCAACCCCATCGCTCCGGCGGCCAAAGCGCCACCTCCGGCCCCCGAAAGCAAACTGCCCAAACCACCAGCGCCGCCGAGCAAACCACCCAAGGCGCCCTTGTCGGCAGTGGAAGCACTGTTTGGAGAGCCGGTTTTATTCTGCAACATTTGCTGGCCGGACTTGAGTAACTGATCGAGTAATCCACGCGTATTCATACACAGCCTCTAGCGAAAGGTTTAAGGGCCAAATCGGTCGACAGAGTAAATCGCTGCAAGGCGCGATTGTCGGTTCGATTGCTTCCAGATGTTGCGCAATACTTGCGAAAACGCGAAACCCGCCAAACAGGCGGGCTTGCGGTGAAACTTCCTACTTTCAATCTCGCAGGTCCGACTCATGGATGGGCTGATCGCGATGGGTCGCACGCTGATACTGGGCCGCCCAAATCGACTGCTTACCGCCCAAATCATCGTCAGCATGCAATGGCCAATAAGGGTCACGCAGCAACTCGCGCGCTAATAGAATCAAGTCCGCTTGCCCGGTACGCAAAATATGCTCAGCCTGCGCGGGCTCAGTGATCATGCCCACGGTGCCAGTAGCGATGCCAGACTCCTTGCGCACACGCTCGGCAAAACGCGTTTGATAACCTGGCCCTACGGGAATTTCAGCATTGGCGGCAGTGCCGCCCGAAGACACGTCAATCAGATCAACGCCCAACGCTTTGAGGCGTCGTGCCAACTCGACCGTTTCATCCGGGTTCCAGCCGTCTTCCACCCAGTCCGTCGCCGATACCCGCACAAACAAGGGCAGCTCTTGCGGCCAGACTTCGCGAACAGCCTCAGTGACTTGCAGCACCAAACGAATGCGATTTTCGAAAGAGCCACCGTATTGGTCACGGCGCTGGTTGCTCAACGGCGACAGAAACTGATGCAGCAAGTAGCCGTGGGCAGCATGCACTTCAACTACCGAAAAGCCTGCCTCCAGCGCACGTTTTGCGGCGGCAACAAACGCGTGAATGATCCCGTTGATTTGCGCCTCATCCAACTGAGTGGGCGCTGTGTGTTGCGGGTCAAAGGCAATCGCCGAAGGCCCCACAGGAATCCAGCCGCCCTCTTCTACTTTGACGCTGCCGTGCTTGCCCAGCCAAGGTCGGTACGTACTGGCTTTACGCCCGGCATGGGCCAGTTGAATCCCTGCCACTGCGCCTTGAGCGCGAATGAAACGCGTGATGCGTTGCAACGGCTCGATCTGTTCATCGTTCCACAGCCCAAGGTCTTGTGACGTGATCCGCCCATCAGCCGTGACAGCTGTGGCTTCGGTAAACACCAGCCCGGCGCCGCCTACGGCACGGCTGCCCAAGTGAACCAGATGCCAATCATTGGCCAGCCCATCAACGCTGGAATACTGGCACATGGGTGAAACCGCGATGCGGTTAAGAAGGGTCAGTTGGCGCAGGGTATAGGGTTCGAGCAGCAGACTCATGGGTCACCTCTAATTCCAGTGGGCAGGCTCCAGGGTTCTGTTTGAAAGTCACATGGCCTATCAAGCAGTTCTTAGAGCCTAGTCGACAACACTGAAACAAGGCGGGTTCAAATCTGTCGCTGCCACGCCTGCAGCCAAATGCGCATTGATCGTACATTCAGGCCTTGCGAAGTACCTGAATGAACCAAGGGTTAACGCGGTTCGATGTGGGCAATCATCAGTTGCACGGTTTCGTTGCCACGAAACTCGTTGAGGTCAAGTTTGTAGGCCAGTTCGACCCAGCGAATAGTCGGGTTAGGCCACACCTCGCGGTCGATCCCGAACGCAATGCCATCAAGCTTTACGCTGCCGCATTCGGTTTTGAGCACAACTTTTAAGTGCCGCTCACCGACGATGCGCTGCTCTACCAACTGAAACACCCCATGAAACAGTGGCTCGGGGAAATGCTGCCCCCAAGGCCCTGCGTTTCTCAAGGCACGCGCCAGCTCCAGGTGAAACTCTTCAACGGCCAAACTGCCGTCAGACAACAGCCGCCCGGTCAGGTCTTCTTCACTCAGTTGACGGCGAACTTCGGCATCAAACGCTTGCGCAAACAGAGGAAAATTGTCCTGCGCCAAGGTCAGGCCAGCCGCCATCGCGTGGCCGCCATATTTGCTGATCAACTCTGGATGTTGCGCCGCCACCACACTCAACGCATCACGAATGTGAAAGCCGGGCACCGAACGCCCCGAGCCCTTGAGCATCCCGTCGCCCGCATCGGCGAAGGCGATGGTGGGCCGGAAATAACGCTCCTTGAGGCGCGAAGCCAAAATACCGATCACCCCTTGGTGCCATTCGGGGTCAAACAGGCACAAGCCAAACGGCATGGAATCCACAGGTAACTCTTTAAGCTGGGCTAGCGCTTCACGCTGCATGCCCTGCTCAATGGATTTTCGGTCTTGGTTCATTTCATCGAGCTGGGCAGCCATTTCGCGAGCCGCATTGGCGTCATCGGTCAGCAGGCACTCGATGCCCAGACTCATGTCGTCCAGCCGCCCTGCCGCATTCAAGCGCGGCCCAAGAATGAACCCCAAGTCCGTCGAAGTAATCTTCGAGTGGTCGCGCTTGGCAACTTCAAGAATCGCCTTGAGCCCCGGACGCGCCCGCCCGGCACGAATACGCTCAAGCCCCTGATGCACCAAAATCCGGTTATTGGCATCCAGCGGCACCACGTCAGCGACGCTGCCCAGCGCCACTAAATCCAACAGTTCAGCAATGTTCGGCGCCTTGCTGTTTTGATACCACCCCAAGCTGTTCAGGCGCGCACGCAAGGCAATCAATACATAGAAAATCACCCCTACGCCCGCCAGCGCCTTGCTCGGAAACTCGCAGCCCGGCTGGTTGGGGTTAACGATGGCATCGGCATCCGGCAGCTCATTGCCCGGTAAGTGGTGGTCAGTGACCAACACTTTCAGCCCCGCTTTTTTCGCCGCAGCCACGCCTTCGACGCTAGAAATACCGTTGTCGACCGTAATCAACAATTGAGGCGTTCGGGTCAACGCGACTTCGACGATTTCAGGCGTCAGGCCATAGCCATACTCAAAGCGATTAGGCACCAGGTAGTCAACATGGGTCGCGCCGAGCAAACGCAGGCCGAGCAGTCCAACCGTGCTGGCCGTGGCCCCATCGGCGTCAAAGTCGCCCACGATCAAAATGCGCTGATGCTGCTCAAGCGCGACCACCAGCAAATCGACCGCCGCATCAATACCCTTCAACTGCTGATACGGAATCAGCCGCGCCAGGCTCTTGTCCAGTTCAGCTTGCGACTGCACACCTCGGGCCGCGTAAAGACGCGTCAACAAGGTGGGCATTTCGCCCAGAAAAGGCAGGGTTTCAGGCAGTGGACGAGGTTCAATGCGCATAAGCGGGTGAGGAGTCTCTATTAACAATGAATGAAAAATTACAGGGCTTAAAAATCAGCCGCGCTCGCCCGTGAGCCACTGCAACTGCACTTCGTGCTGGCCACGATCATCGGTCACAAAAATGGTGCCTTCGCTGATCATCACGTCCCACTTGATAACGCGGGGCATGTCTTTGGCCAATGTTTCCAACACTTCCTGAGGCACGGCGGCCACATTGACGTTTTTCAGGTTTTTGATCGCAGGAATCACTTTGCCTTCCCACACGCGCAAGCTGCCATAGGCCAGCAAACTGGTGCGTTCGGTACGACGTGAGCACCAGGTCAGACGGTCTGCATCAGGCTGGCCGACTTCGATCCAGTGCAGCACGCGATCATCCAGACTTTTTTCCCACAAGGCAGGTTCGTCTACATCTGACAGGCCGCGACCAAACGACAACTGTTCGTTGTACCAAAAGGCATAAGCCAGGAGGCGCACGGTCATACGCTCTTCAGTTTCCGAAGGGTGACGGGCGATGGTCTGTTTGACGCTTTCATAAACCCCGCGATCAAGATCGGTGAGGTTGAGTTCAAACTTGTAGGTCGTGGACGGCTGTGCCATGAACGGGCTTCTTGATGCTGAGAAAGGCGGCAAGTCTAACCGATACGGCGCTATTCAACGAATCCTTGACCGCCATCAGCTTCATGCAAGGCGCGACCTATGTTAAAAGGCTGTACTCGCTCGCCCTGGACAAGGATTACTTATGCCACTGGCAACCAAACCCCTTTCGGGCCTCAAAGTGGTCGAACTTGGAACCCTGATCGCAGGGCCCTTTGCATCGCGCATTTGCGCCGAGTTCGGGGCTCAGGTCATCAAGGTGGAGTCCCCGGATGGCGGCGACCCCCTGCGCAAGTGGCGCAAGTTGTATGAAGGCACGTCACTGTGGTGGTTCGTCCAGGCGCGCAACAAGAAATCCCTGACACTGAACCTCAAACATCCTGACGGCCTGAACATCCTCAAACAGCTGTTGGCTGACGCAGACATCCTGATCGAAAATTTTCGCCCCGGCGTACTGGAGAAGCTAGGGCTGGGCTGGGACGTGCTGCATGCCCTGAATCCGAAACTGGTGATGGTTCGCTTGTCGGGCTTCGGCCAAACCGGGCCAATGAAAGACCAACCGGGGTTTGGCGCCGTGGGTGAGTCGATGGGTGGGTTGCGCTACATCACCGGTTTTGAAGACCGCCCGCCTGTGCGCACAGGCATTTCGATTGGCGACTCAATCGCTGCGTTGTGGGGAGTCATTGGGGCGTTGATGGCTTTGCGTCATCGCGAAGTCAATGGCGGCCAGGGCCAAGTCGTGGATGTTGCACTGTACGAAGCCATTTTCGCGATGATGGAAAGCATGGTGCCCGAGTTTGATGTGTTCGGTTTTATTCGTGAGCGCACGGGCAACATCATGCCCGGCATCACGCCTTCGTCGATTCATACCAGCCTGGACGGCAAACACGTACAGATCGGGGCCAATGGCGACGCTATTTTCAAACGTTTCATGCACGTTATTGGCCGTGATGACCTTGCCAATGACCCCGTATTGGCCAGCAACGATGGCCGCGATACGCGGCGCGACGAACTGTACGGCGTCATAGATCGGTGGGTCGCCTCGCTCCCACTTGAAAACGTGCTGCAACACCTCAACGCCGCCCAAGTGCCCGCCAGCCGTATTTTTTCGGCGGAGGACATGTTCAGTGACCCGCAATTTTTAGCCCGCGAAATGTTTTTGCAGGCCAAATTACCTGACGGCAAAGACTTCAAAATGCCCGGCATTGTGCCAAGACTTTCTGACACGCCGGGTTCGGCCGACTGGGTGGGGCCAGAGTTGGGGGAGCACAACCTTGAAGTCCTGCAAGCCTTGGGTTACGACACTGACGCCATCGCTGAATTGCGACTAAAAGGCGCGATCTAGATCAGCCTTATCCAACCTTGACGGAAGGCTAAAGACGGGGCACCAGCACAATGATTTATCGCTCGAGGTGGCGAAATATCTGGGTGGGAATGATCACTTCGGCGCTTTTACTCTGCGCGCCTGGCAGCTTCGCCTCAGACAAACTCATATGGCTACTACGAGACTTGCCACCGCTGACCGTGCTCAGTGGTTCGCTGAAAGGTCAGGGCGCCATCGATCAGCTCATGCCACAACTGATGGAGAGCATGCCGAACTATCAGCACGTCGTTGTAAAGGTTAATCGAGCACGCGCTATACAAATGCTCAAAAGCACCTCGTTAGCCTGCGACCCGGCGCTGGTCTGGAACCCGTCGCGTGCGCACTCGATTATTTATTCCAACCCCGTTATGGCGTTACACAGCAACGGCCTGATTATTCGTCATCACGATCAATCACTGATTGAACCTTACCTCCACAATGGCGCCGTGAATTTGAGCGCTCTGCTCAAAGCGCACACCTTAAAGCTTGGCGTGATAGCTCAGCGCAGTTACGGCGAATGGATAGACACCCAGCTGTCGCTGAGCCCGATCAATCAGTTGTCGATTCATTACGGCAACGATGCGTTCGCCAGCTTGTTGCAAATGCAGCAGGCTGATCGTGTCCAAGCCTTGTTGGGGTACTGGCCTGAGACTTGGGCAATGGCCAGACAGCAAGGCTTGGCACCAGCAACGTTAAGTTTTTACCCCATTGAAGGCGCCCCCACTTACCAAACCATTTATGTCGGTTGCACCAATACGCCTGAAGGCCAGCAAGCCATACTCAGCATCAACAAGGCACTTGAAGCGATCCCAAGCGACGCTTTGATCAAGTTTCAAGACCAATGGCCCGAACCACAGTTGCCTGAGCACTCTGCGGGGTTACGCTAGCCACAGGATTGGTGAACGTTCGGGCTTTTTTTAGACAAAAAAAACCCGAGCAGTGGGGAGTCAGCTCGGGTTTTAACAAGGTCAGTGTGACCAGACCAATAGGTGACAAGCATCGGAGCAAAATGCTTGATCCCACCGGCAAAAAATCTGACAGATACCGTCTGCAAAAGTTTCGTTCAAGTGGCCATATCGTAGGAAATATCCCCACAAGAACGAAAACTGGGCGTTTGATATGACGCCAGCAATAGCTCAAGCCCCTGCGGGGTGACAGGGTTCGGCAAGCAGCCCAACACCTTGAGCCCTTCTTCGCGGGCCAGAGACATTGCCGTTTCAATTACATGCGACGGCGCGCAACTGAGCATAATCAATGCCTGTGCTTCCTGTTTTATAGCCAGTTCACGAATCAACTCCAGACCTGGCAGCTCTTCCCTGAAAAGCTCGCAAATAGCGACGTCAATTGCGCCGCGCCTGACCAAAGATTGACGTGCAGAGGCCACGCTTTGTGCTGTCAACACATCAAAAATGCGAAAAGCATTCAGCATTTGATGCAGCACCATGAGCTGGAAAGGATTGTCCTGAAGAATCAACACTTTTAAAGGGCGCATCGCAAGCCTCGTGAACCATCAAACACGCTTTCGCAGAGCTGAAGGACTTTAGAGCGATTGCACAACAACAAACATAGGAAAAGTCCTAAGAACAAACAGGAAAATCCGCCAATCACATGCTGCTAATTACAGTCAGCGCAATGAATCCCACTGCTTATGCTCAAACTGCTCAAACCAGCCTCCGATCAACCCTTCTAAAGCCCCATCCGCCGAGTAAAAAGGCACTGTCCACTGATAGACCTCAACATCGCCTGACTGGAACGATATCCAACGCTTTCGGTAGTAGGGTTTTCGGCTCTGTATCAGTTCCATGAGCTCAGCATGAAATTGCTCAGCCAACGCTTTGGGGTAGAGGTTGAGTTCCAGGCTGGTGAGCCCATGAATACGATCAAGCCGAGTGGCGAGTCGCTCTTCATAGGTGCAGTTGCAGGTAATGATTTCCCCTTTAATGCCTACGACGAAAATAGGGCTTGGAATACCATCTAAAAATCTTCGTTGAAACGCTAATTGTTCCTGCAGTTTATGCTCAGAAGCGTGCGAATCCGTTAGTTGCAACTTTAGGTGACGAACCCACAGAACAAGCAATACAACGATTAAAACGAGAAATAACAACGCACCATACAGCCACACAACAGGTGAAGCGTTTTTTTTGCCTGCGGGTAGAATGCCAGCCCCTTCCAACCATTTGATCCGCAAGGAACGAACCTCCGCCATCGGTATGGCCTCAAGCGCTTTATTTAAAATATCGAGTAATTCGGGGGACTGGTTAGACACTGAAAAGCTGTCCACCGACCAGCGACCGTCAACACTTCGCCCTACTTTCAGATGGCCCGACGGGTATAAGTAAGCTTGGGTTTCGTTCTGAATAGTGGCTAAAGCCTCACCTTTTTCGACAAGTTTGCGGGCTTGGTCAAAACTGCTAACCGTCCGCAAAATAATATCCGGGTATTCACGACGTATAAGAGGTTCAAGTACGTGCTGGGCAGGAAGCGCCAGAACCTTTCCCGACAGTTGGCTCAATGACCCCAAGCGAGAGTCCTGCATACGCACAACAAATACCCAAGGTGCGCCCCCATATGAATACGTAAAATTAAGAAACTTTTTCCGCTCTGCGTTCATTGACAAGGTGGTGTTCATTTGTGCCTCGCCAGTTTTAAGCATGTTCAGGGTTTGAACTGTGGAAAAGCTTTCTTTGTGAACAAACTGCAATCCCGTCATGCGTGAAATACGCTCCAGGATATCTACGCTTAAGCCTTCCCAATTGCCATCTACATTCTTGAAGGCATAAAGCGGGTATTGCTGGGTAGCAAGTGTGACAACTGGATTTTTTTGGATCCATTGATTTTCGCTAGGCGACAGCTTGATATAGGGCGCAGCAATACTGCCAGTCAGGTCCGCAGACCAACGAGATGAAATAACCCGTTGTGTAGAGGCATCGACGGTATTTAAGGCACGATTAATTAAAGAAACCAGCAAGGCGTCATCACGGCGTGTGGCAAATGCAAACCCAAAGTCGGGTAATGCACTGTCTTCCAACACATACAATCCCATATTAGGTCGGAAAGCTTTAAATGCTCTGACAATGAGTTCATTGCCCACAAAAGCATCTATATCGCCTTCGGCGAGCGCTTCCATAGCACTGTTTAAATTGGGCGTCAGAATTATTTCACTGTCAGGGTAAAAGGAATGCGCGCTATGAACATCGACATAGCCATCCAAAAAACCTATTTTTTTACCTGCCCAGTTTCTATCGTGAGCACGGTTGTTTTCTCGCCCAACAATAACTGAGCGGTCAACCATATAGTCAGCAGAAAAAAACAGACCTTCAAAGCCTCGTTCATAACCATTAGCACTGGTCAGAACATCGATCTTGCCCGACAGCAGCGCTGCCACCGCATCTTCACGCTTGCTGAAGCCCAGCACCTCAACGGGTACGCTGAGCTTGTCTCTAACGAGACTAAGGTAATCGGCGCTAATACCTTGGTAACGATTACGATCAGTGGTGATATCAATGGGTTCGTAGTCGGCAATTGAAATACCTACACGTAACTTCCCATGATCGGCCAACCACTCCCGCTCAACCTTATCGAGCTTTAAAGCATTGGATTCGATAAAACTTTGAGGGAGTCGAAATGGAAAACCCTGGGCCGCCATTACTGATTGATGCACGCTCAACAAGCCGAACGTGAGCATCATCAACATCCCTGTTACTAATGCACGACAAAAGCGCGACATGGCTACTTCCTTGACCGACTACTCGCAAAATACAAATGCGAAAACGGAGCAAGTTTGCCATGCAAAAACAAAAAAGCCCGTCAGACGACGGGCTCTTAAGTGCGTAAGACAAAGCGCTTTAAAGTGCCTGACCTCGGTTTCCATGTTGGCTGACAAAGGCCTGTACAGCTTTCAGGTCATTGGCCAAAACGGTGTACCGCTCATCTCGCTCAAACAAATCAGAAAGATGTGCGGGCAGTTCTAGAGCTTTTCCTACGCCTGCTTTTTCAACAGCTTCAGGAAACTTGACCGGGTGTGCTGTCCCAAGAATAACCATTGGAATATCCAGGCTACGGCGGCATTCACGCGCGGCCTTAACGCCAATGGCGGTATGCGGGTCCAGAACTTCGCCGGTTTCAGCAAACACTTGTGCAATGGTTTCGCAGGTTTGGGTATCGTCTACCGCCAGCGAGTCAAACAAACGACGTGCTTCAGTCCAACGATCTTCTTCAACGCTGAAGTTGCCGGTTTGCTTGAAGGCATCCATCAGGCCCGCAACAGCTGCGCCATTACGCCCATGAAGATCAAACAGCAAACGTTCGAAGTTCGAGGACACCATGATGTCCATCGATGGCGACAAGGTCGCATGCAGGGTGTCCTTGGCGTACTGGTTACCGCTCATGAACCGGTGAAGAATGTCATTACGGTTGGTGGCAACGATCAGTTGGTTGATCGGCAAGCCCATGTTGCGCGCCAGGTAGCCCGCAAAAATATCGCCGAAATTACCCGTAGGCACCGAGAACGACACCGAGCGGTGCGGCCCGCCCAACTGCAATGCAGCATGGAAGTAGTAAACGATCTGAGCCATGATCCGCGCCCAGTTGATCGAGTTGACTGCCACCAGACGCGTGCCTTTGAGGAAGCTTTGATCAGCGAAACTCGCCTTGACCATTTCTTGGCAGTCATCGAAGTTGCCTTCGATGGCGATGTTGTGAATGTTGTCGCCGAACAGGGTCGTCATCTGACGGCGCTGCACTTCTGACACCCGGTTGTGCGGGTGCAGGATGAAGATATCGACGTTTTCGCAGTGCTTGCAGCCTTCAATCGCCGCCGAACCTGTATCGCCCGAGGTTGCGCCAACAATGACAACGCGCTCACCGCGCTTGGCCAGCACATAGTCGAGCAAACGACCCAGCAATTGCAGGGCGAAGTCCTTGAACGCTAACGTCGGGCCGTGGAACAGCTCAAGCACCCATTCGTTGCCATTCAATTGGCGCAGAGGTGCTACAGAGCTGTGTGCGAACGCGCCGTAGGTTTCTTCCAGGATTTTTTTGAAATCGGCATCGGGGATGCTGCCCGTTACGAATGGGCGCATCACTCGGAAGGCCAGCTCGTGATAAGGCAGCCCAGCCCAGGAAGCGATTTCTTCCTGAGTAAAACGTGGCAGGTTTTCCGGGACGTACAAACCACCATCACTGGCCAATCCAGCCAAGAGAACATCTTCAAAATTCAGGGCCGGTGCCTGGCCGCGGGTGCTGATATAGCGCATTGGGGCAAACCTTCGATTTGAGCACCAAGCCGCACACTAAAGCCTTGTCTGCTTTGCGTGCAGCCTGGCGGCTAAATTAATTTAGATGTTCAACGCGGATGCGAACCACCGAACCCACCACGCCCTGCAAGGCTTCCAGCGCAGTGATGGCGTCGTTCATGTGCTGTTCAAGCACGCGGTGGGTCAGCAAAATCATTGGCACCAGACCGTCGTGTTCTTCGACCTCTTTCTGCATGATCGATTCGATGTTGATGCCACGCTCCGACAGGATGCTGGCCACTTGAGCTAACACGCCCGGATGGTCCTTGGCTTGAATACGCAAGTAGTAAGCGCTTTCGCAGGCTTCGATCGGCAGGATCGGGTGATCCGACAGCGAGTCTGGCTGGAAGGCCAAATGGGGCACACGGTTCTCAGGGTCGGAGGTCATGGCACGTACCACGTCCACCAAGTCTGCAACCACCGACGAAGCCGTTGGCTCCATGCCCGCGCCTGCGCCGTAGAACAAGGTCGAGCCTGCGGCGTCACCATTGACCATGACCGCGTTCATCACGCCATTTACGTTGGCAATCAGGCGATCAGCCGGGATCAGCGTCGGGTGAACCCGCAACTCAATACCGCTGGCGGTGCTGCGTGCCACGCCCAGATGCTTGATGCGATAGCCCAACGCTTCGGCGTAATTCACATCAGCTGTTGTCAGCTTGGTGATGCCTTCGGTGTAGGCCTTATCGAATTGCAGCGGGATACCAAATGCAATAGACGCCAGAATGGTCAGCTTGTGCGCCGCATCAATCCCTTCAACGTCGAAGGTGGGGTCTGCTTCGGCATAGCCCAGCGCTTGCGCCTCAGCTAGCACGTCTTCAAACGTGCGGCCCTTTTCGCGCATCTCGGTCAGGATGAAGTTGCCAGTGCCGTTGATGATGCCCGCAACCCAGTTGATGCGGTTGGCCGACAGGCCTTCGCGAATGGCTTTGATAACCGGAATACCACCCGCGACCGCGGCCTCGAACGCCACGATCACGCCCTTTTCTTGGGCCTTGGCAAAAATTTCGTTGCCGTGGACTGCAATCAGCGCCTTGTTGGCCGTGACCACATGCTTGCCGTTTTCGATGGCTTTGAGCACCAGATCGCGAGCGATGGTGTAACCACCAATCAGCTCGATCACAATGTCAATTTCAGGGTTGGTTGCAACAGCGAATACATCGTTGGTAATGGGGGTACCGGCAATGTCGCACTGAGGGTTTGGCGTACGCATGGCAATTTGCGCAACCTGGATACCACGCCCGGCACGGCGGGCAATTTCCTCGGCATTACGCTTTAGTACGTTAAAGGTGCCGCCACCGACGGTCCCGAGCCCACAGATACCTACTTTGACCGGATTCACGCTGAACTCCCCATAAAACGGCCGACTCAAGGTCGGCCGTGGAAAACAACCGTGGACTGCCACGGTTCTCTATTAATAGCCGGGCAGTTGGATTGCCCGGCCATGATCGTCAAAGGCTTACCGTGACGATGCAGGATTATTTAACACTGAGTGCCAGCTTGCCAACCTGTGCAGCAGGCTGATAACCGGGAATGACCTGACCATCGGCCAGAACAATGGCCGGCGTGCCGTTCACACCAATCGACTGGCCCATTGCAAATTGCTTGGCCACCGGGTTGGCACACTTGGGCGCATCAACTGTTTTGCCATCAGTCATTTTGTCCATCGCGCTTTTCTTGTCTTTGGAACACCAGACAGCTTGCAACTGCTGGTCACCCGGCGAACCCAGACCTTGACGCGGGAAGGCAACATAACGCACTTCGATGCCCATTTTGTTCAGTTCAGGCACTTCTTCGTGCAATTTGTGGCAATACGGGCACGTGGTGTCGGTAAAAACCGTGATATGCGATTTGGTTGCGCCGACCGCAGGGTAAACGACGGTTTCTGCCACCGGAATACCGTTAATCAATTTAGCCACGCCTTCGCGCTCAGCGACTTCAGTCAGGTTGACCGGCTTACCGTCCTTGAGCTGAAACATATAGCCTTGCACGATGAACTGACCATCTGCGCTGGCATACAGCACTCGGCTGCCTTTGAGCTTCACTTCGTACAGCCCGGCCAGTGGGCTGGCACTGATGCTCTCAACAGGCACATCAAGCTTGAGCGTTTCGAGGCTTTTACGAATGGTTTGCTCAGCGGCGGTATCGGCAAATGAAAAGGTACTGACCAACGCAAGAACGGCGGCGGCGAAAATGTGGGTCACGCGCATAAGAACTCCTGAGGGCGGACAAAGCGGCCAAACCTGAAGCACAAACTGAAAACAGGCTCGGTGGCGCACTTTCTAAACCGGCGAAGCCTACCACAAATGGCTACCGAGGCCGACCGTGGCTGACGTAAGCCTTTGATCGTAGACTTAGCCGCGAGGGTGGTGGCGAGCATGCAAGTCCTGCAAACGGGCACGCGCAACGTGGGTATAGATCTGGGTCGTGGACAAATCACTGTGCCCCAGCAACATCTGCACCACGCGCAAATCAGCGCCATGATTAAGCAAGTGGGTTGCAAACGCATGACGCAACGTATGAGGCGAAAGCGACTTGTCGATGCCCGCCACTTTGGCCTGATGCTTGATGCGGTGCCAAAACGTCTGCCGGGTCATTTGCTCGCCCCGCTGGCTGGGGAACAACACATCGCTCGGGCGACCACTGAGCAACTCCTGACGGGCATCGCGCATATATCGCTCAACCCAGACAATCGCCTCCTCCCCCATAGGTACTAAACGCTCCTTGCTGCCTTTGCCCATCACTCGCAACACGCCCTGACGCAGGTTGACTTGCTCCAGCGTCAAGCTAATCAGCTCAGTCACTCGCAAACCGCAGGCATACAACACCTCAAGCATGGCTCGATCACGCTGACCAATGGCATCCGCAAGATCAGGTGCTGCGAGTAAGGCGTCAACGTCTGCTTCCGACAGGGACTTGGGCAGCGGCCTGCCCAACTGAGGCATATCCACCTGTAGGGTCGGGTCAACCGCGATCAACTTTTCACGCAACAAATAACGATAAAAACCGCGCACCCCAGATAAAAATCGCGCCGTTGACCGAGGCTTATAGCCCTGCTCAAGACGCCAAGCCAAGTGATCGAGAATCAGCTCGCGCCCGGCATTAGCCAACTCTATGCCTCGCTCATGCAGCCAACCATTGAATAAGGCCAAATCACTGCGATAAGCATCACGGGTGTTATCGGAAAGACCCTTCTCTAACCAAAGGGCGTCCAGAAAGCGGTCTATAAGTGGGTCGTCGATAGCGGGCATTAGTACTCGAAAAGCACAGGCCAAAGCCGTGCACAAATAAAAGGTGAAGTGCAAAAGTGAGCGCTAGTCTTTCATAGCCGCCCCCTTCAATAAACAACCGCCTTAAACGAGAACCTCTCCATGACCGAACAACAGATTTTGCTGGCCTTTGGCGGTATCGGTGTTGCTGCATTAATCTGCCAGTGGCTTGCCTGGCGCCTGAAGCTCCCCGCCATTCTGTTTTTGTTGCTGGCTGGGATACTGATCGGCCCCGTGCTCGGTTGGCTTGATCCTCAAGCGCTGTTCGGCCCCCTGCTCATGCCGCTGGTATCACTGGCAGTGGCTCTGATTCTGTTCGAAGGCAGCTTGACCCTGCACCTGTCTGAGTGGCGCGAAATTGGCAGCGTGGTCCACAGACTGGTCACCCTTGGCGCTCTCTCGACTTGGGCGGTTATTACGCTTGCAACCCACTGGTTACTGGGCTTTGACTGGTTGTTGGCCTTGCTGTTCGGCACGCTGACACTGGTCACCGGGCCTACCGTGATAGTGCCGATGTTACGCGTGGTTCGACCCAAAGCCTCAATTGCCAACATCCTTCGCTGGGAAGGCATCGTCATCGACCCGATTGGCGCGCTACTTGCTGTGGTGGTTTACAGCTTTATCATCGCCCAAAGCTCGGGCGACGGCCTGAGCCAAAGCTTAATGACCTTTGCCGCAGTGATTGTGTGCGGCAGTGTGCTTGGGATTGTCGGCGGCTGGATGATGGGGCATATCGTGCGCCAGCAATGGCTGCCGGAATACCTACACAGCCTGGCCACGCTGGCGGCGGTGCTGGGTGTTTTTATTACATCCAATGTGCTGGTGCATGAATCCGGCCTTTTGGCCGTCACGTTGATGGGCATGTGGATGGCCAATATGAAGGGCGTGGATGTGCGCAACATCCTGCACTTCAAAGAAAACCTCAGCCTGTTTTTGATTTCAGGCCTGTTTATTCTGCTGGCGGCGCGACTGGACTTGAGCGCCATGATTGCGCTGGGCCCGGTGGTACTGGTGTTACTGCTGATTATTCAGTTCATTGCCCGACCACTGAACGTATTGCTCTCAACTTTCGGCTCAAAACTCAACTGGCGTGAACGCGCACTACTGGCCTGGATAGCACCGCGAGGCATTGTCGCAGCCGCCGTTTCAGCCATTTTTGCGATTCGACTGGACGAAGCCGGGCATCAAGGTGCGCTGCTGCTTGTCCCTCTCACCTTTGCAGTGATCATTGGCACTGTCGTACTTCAAAGCGCCACCGCTCGCCCGCTGGCACGCCTGCTAAAAGTAGCTGAGCCCGCACCCAGTGGCTTTTTGATCGTAGGCGCTAACGGCCCAGCCCGAACTATCGCCAAGGCATTGCAACAACTGGGCAGTCGCGTCTTGCTGACCGACTCCAACTGGGAAAACATCCGCGCTGCACGCATGGAAAATTTGCCCACCTACTTTGGCAACCCAGCGTCGGAGCACGCCGAATCACACTTGGATTTGGTGGGCTTGGGGCACCTACTTGCTCTTTCGCCGTCTGGTGAACTGAATACGCTGGCCGTCACACGTTTTCGTCATGAGTTCGGCCCTCACCGCTTGTACGCACTGGTCAACAGCCAGGAAAGCCGTCGAACCGACAAGCATCGCGCTAGCCACGAACATCGAGGACAGGCGCTGGGCAGCCCAGCGTTGACCTATGGCCAATTGATCAGCGAGCTGAATCAAGGGGCCGATATTTACAACACCCACCTGACTGAAGCCTTTAGCTGGGCTGATTACCAAGCCTTGCATGGCGAGCGTGCGACGCTGCTATTTGCTCGCGACAGCAGCGGCTGGGTACACGTGGTGACACCACAAAGCGATTTGAAACCCGAAGCCGGCTGGACGCTGCTGGCGCTGATCAGCAAGAACACACAAATAGAGTAAGTGTCATCGCAGGCTGACAATCAATAAATTGCAGCCTGCGGCAATTGTCACAGCGCCCAGGTTTTACTGCGCAAACTCAGGCAGGACTGGGACGGGACGCTTGTCATCGTCAATTGCCACAAAACTGAACAAGCCTTGGATCGCCAGTTCGCGGCCATCACAGCTCATGCTTTCGACGTACACCTGCACTTCAACCTTGAGGCTGGTGTTGCCGACTTTAACCACACGCCCAATCAACTCAACAATGGAGCCAGCAGCAATCGGGTGGTTGAAGTCGATCCGGTCCGTCGAAACGGTCACCAACGGCAGACGGCAGAAGCGAGTTGCTGCAATAAACGACACCTCATCCATCCAGGCCAGCGCTGTGCCGCCGAACAGGGTGTTGTGGTGATTGGTGGTCGAAGGAAATACCGCTTTGGTGATTCGGGTAACAGACAGTTCTGTACGACGTTGAATCTCTTGCTCACGCGAAGTCATGCTTTTACTACCTACAACTGGACAAAGGTCTTACAAATCTCAGACAACAAAAAAGCAGCCCGAAGGCTGCTTTTTTCTGCATCGGAAAGCTGGACTTAAGCCAGTTTTTCCTTGATGCGAGCTGCTTTACCGGACAGGTCACGCAGGTAGTACAGCTTGGCTTTACGAACGTCACCGCGACGCTTAACTGCCATGCTGTCGATTTGCGGGCTGTAGGTCTGGAAAGTACGCTCTACGCCAACACCGTTGGAGATTTTACGAACAGTGAAAGCACTGTTCACGCCACGGTTACGCTTGGCAATCACTACACCTTCGAAAGCTTGCAGACGCGAACGATCGCCTTCCTTCACTTTCACCTGAACGACAATGGTGTCGCCCGGGGCAAAAGGAGGGATCTCTTTAGTCATCTGCTCTGCTTCGAGTGCAAGGATGATTTTGTTAGTCATGCTGTGCTCCTAAGGTAGATCGTCGGATCTACCATCGATACGTTGTTAACTATCGTCCCGCGCGAGGATGTATTCCTCGAGCAGCTTCTTCTCTTCTCCAGAAAGCGAGCGGCTTTCCAGAAGATCGGCGCGTCGTTCATAGGTCCGCCCAAGGGACTGCTGTAAACGCCAACGCCGGATGTGTGCATGATTGCCACTAAGCAATACGTCGGGAACACGCTGATCCGCATACACCTCCGGTCGGGTGTAGTGCGGGCAATCCAGCAGACCATCCGTAAAGGAATCTTCCTCGGCGGAGTCCGCATGCCCTAAAGCTCCGGGCAGCAGTCGTGTAACCGCATCAATCAGAACCATCGCCGGTAGCTCGCCACCAGAGAGTACATAGTCACCAATCGACCACTCTTCATCGACATGAGCCTCAATAAAGCGCTCGTCAATGCCTTCATAGCGACCTGCAATGAGGATTAATGCTTCCTCATTCGCCAGTTCGCGTACCGCCGACTGATTCAGTTGACGGCCTTGGGGCGACAGGTAAATAACCTTCGCCGCCTCTCCGGCTGCTTCTCTGGCCTGAACCAGCGCATCTTCCAGAGGCTTGATCTTCATCACCATGCCCGGACCACCGCCAAATGGGCGATCGTCCACAGTGTGATGTCGGTCCGTTGTGTAGTCTCGCGGATTCCAACAGGTGAGCTGCAAGAGCCCTTGTTTCACCGCGCGACTGGTGATGCCGTAGTCGCTGATGGCAGAAAACATTTCGGGAAACAAACTGATCACTTCTACGCGCAAATTAGCCACGCTTAGAAGTCCGCATCCCAATCCACCTTCATCTCGCCCGCTTCAAGGTCGATGCTCAGCACACATTGCTCTGTATAGGGCAACAAGCGATCACGATCGTCCAGGCTACCTGGGCAAGGTTTGACTTCCATGACATCGTTCGAGCCAGTTTCCATCAGATCAACAACCTTGCCGAGCAATTGCCCTTCGAGGTTGGTCACTTTTAGGCCCTGCAGCTGGTACCAGTAGTACTCGCCGTCGGTCAGTTCAGGAAACAGGTTACGAGGCACACAGATTTCGAATTCGCGAAGAAGACCTGCTTCATCACGGTCATCAAGACCTTTGAGCTTCACAACCAGAAACTTACCGTTGTGTGAACGGCCACCGACCAGCTCTGCCTGTCGTACGTCATTACCGCGCCGAAGCGTCAGTTTTTTGTAGTCCAACAGGTTATCAATTGGATCCGTAAAGGAATAAACCTTCACTTCGCCGCGCACGCCGTGAATCGAGTAGATTTTGCCGATAACGATCAAATCATCAGCAGTTTCAGGCGTCACGCTCATATTGCTCAGGCCGCAGCCTTAGCGTTTTCTTTAACCAGCTGAGCAACACGCTCAGACAGTTGTGCACCAACGCTCAACCAGTAAGCGAGGCGATCTTCTTTAACGGAGAAACGAACTTCTTGACCACGAGCAACCGGGTTGAAGAAGCCAATTTGTTCCTTGTGGGAACCGTCACGTGGGTTACGGCTGTCGGTAACGGTCAAGTGGTAAAACGGGCGCTTTTTGGAGCCGCCAAGGGCAAGACGGATTGTTAGCATGTGAACATCGTTCCTGTAGTCGGTGCTGCAAATCTAAATGCACAGCGGGCATAGGTGCCCGAAAGGCCGCATATTCTAAGGAATATCCGGACTTTTGCAAATGTCTTTTTCTGGCGCCTATCGACATGCCATAAAGATTTGCTATAAGGCCGCCACGAATGGCGACAAGTCGGCTCCCGCACAGTGCGGGTTTGCCGGGTGTCTCGCATCACTGCGAGTTGCCCGGATGCAAGCATCCGGGCGGGTAATTTACATTTTCGGCATGCCGCCGCCGGGCAACATTCCGCCCATGCCGCGCATCATTTTGGCCATTCCGCCTTTTGCGGAGAACTTCTTCATCATCTTTTGCATCTGCTTGTGCTGCTTGATCAAGCGACCGATGTCCTGCACCTGAGTGCCGGAACCCATGGCAATACGGCGCTTACGCGAACCACTGATCAAGTCAGGGTCACGGCGCTCTGCCGGCGTCATGGAGTTGATGATGGCTTCCATCTGTTTGAACTGCTTCTCTGCTGCGCCTTGGGCATTGCCCATTTGCGCCAGATTGACACCACCCATGTTCGGCAGTTTGTCCATGAGACCGCCAAGGCCGCCCATGTTTTTCATCTGTTGCAGTTGATCGCGGAAGTCTTCGAGGTCGAAGCCTTTACCTTTTTTAAGCTTTTTGGCCAGCTTGTCGGCTTTATCTTTATCGAGGGTTTGTTCAGCTTGCTCGATAAGGCTGAGCACGTCGCCCATGCCCAGAATGCGCGACGCAATACGGTCAGGGTGGAAAGGCTCAAGAGCATCGCTCTTTTCGCCCATACCAATGAACTTGATCGGCTTGCCAGTGATGGAGCGAACTGACAGCGCAGCACCGCCGCGAGCATCGCCATCGACCTTGGTCAAAATCACGCCAGTCAACGGCAGCGCATCACCAAAGGCTTTAGCCGTATTGGCAGCATCCTGACCCGTCATGGCGTCGACCACAAACAGGGTTTCTGCCGGCTTGATGGCCGCATGCAGATCCTGAATCTCGGTCATCATCTCGGCGTCGATGTGCAGACGGCCCGCGGTATCGACAATCACCACGTCGATGAATTTGAGCTTGGCTTCATTTATAGCCGCTTGCGCGATGGCAACCGGCTTCTGGCTGATGTCGGACGGGAAGAAGGTAACGCCCACTTCGCCAGCCAGGGTTTCAAGCTGCTTGATGGCGGCCGGACGGTAGACGTCGACCGACACCACCATGACGGTTTTCTTTTTGCGCTCTTTAAGGAAGCGCGCCAGTTTGCCAGCAGTGGTGGTTTTACCCGCACCCTGCAAGCCAGCCATCAATACAACAGCAGGCGGCGTGACATTGAGGACCAAGTCCTCGTTGGCAGCGCCCATCAGGCTTTCGAGTTCAGCCTGAACAATTTTTACAAACGCCTGGCCCGGCGTCAGGCTGCGCGACACTTCTGTGCCCACAGCGCGCTCTTTGACCGCGTTGACGAAGTCTTTGACCACTGGCAAAGCAACGTCGGCTTCCAGCAACGCCATGCGCACTTCACGCAGGGTGTCTTTAATATTGTCTTCGGTCAGCTTGGCCTTGCCGGTGACATGGCGCAGCGTCTGCGAGAGACGATCGGTTAAATTTTCAAACATGCGCGATCCTTTCAGGCCCAAAGTAGACCGAGGTTATTGCGGCCCAGCCCGTGTCAAAACTGATGCTCGGCGAGCCTGCGGCGTGGGCAGGTCGCGGATTATAGCGAAGACTGGCCTGCGCGGACACCTTGCCGTCGGCTTATGTGGACTTTCGTGTATGGGCGGTTGTATGCCAAACTCAGCCCTTTCGGGCTTGCCTAACAGGATTTATGCTCCCCTTGTCACCCAGCTTGCTACCCAGCCTCGCCGCCGCCTGCTTATATGCCGCTGCGACCTTCTATCAAGGCACTTGCCTGCGCCAAGGCGCCAAGGCAGACAAACGTGTGTTGGTGACGCTCGGCATTCTTGCCGTGCTTGCCCATGCGGGCAGCCTGTTCACTCACCTGATGACGCCTGCGGGCCTTGAGCTGGACTTCTTCAGTGCCGCCAGTCTGATTGGCGCAGCGGTGATCGTGGTTACGCTCATTGCCTGCGCACGTATCCCGGTCGAAAACCTGCTCCTGCTGCTGTACCCGCTCGGCATGCTCACGGTGCTGCTGTCCCAGTTCGCTCCGCCCGGCACGGTTCAGGTTATCAATGAAGAGCCCGGCATTCTGGCGCATATTCTGCTATCGATTCTGGCTTACGGCATGTTCACCATCGCGGTGTTCCAGGCCTTGCTGTTGTCTTTGCAGAACCATCAGCTCAAGCACAAACACCCCAAAGGGCTGATCAAAAACTTCCCGCCGCTGCAAACCATGGAAAGCCTGTTGTTTGGCTTCCTATGGGCCGGCTGGTCATTGCTGTCTCTGTCATTGATTTCTGGCTGGTTGTTTTTGGGCAATTTGTTCGCCCAGCATCTGGTACACAAAACTTTGCTGGCTTGCGTGGCATGGGTGGTGTTCAGCGTGCTGTTGTGGGGCCGCAATCACCTTGGCTGGCGTGGGCACAAAGCCATCCGCTGGACGTTTGCCGGTTTTTGCCTGCTGATGCTGGCTTACTTCGGCAGCAAGCTGGTTCGCGAATACATTCTGCATATCTGACGGGCGATGATTATGGATAGCTTGCCCCCCGGGCCGCTGCTTACCCTGTTGGCCCTGCTGGTTTTATGGTCGGGGCTGTTTACTGCGATCGAAGCGGCGCACTGGCAACTCAATGGCGGGCGCACGCCCTCGTGGTCCAACGATGCGCCCACCGCCCGCCTCCGGTTTCCGCTCAATAGCTTGATCCTGTGCAATACCTTGTGCCGGGTACTGAGCGTGATCATTGCCACCCTGCTTTGCTTGTCTGCCTGGGGCTTTCATGGTTTTTGGATCGCCTGCCTCGGGATAACCAGTACGCTGCTGGTGCTTGCCGATTACCTGCCCAGAACCCTTGCTGCTCGCTACCCCGCTGCCACTCTGACGTTTGGCAACGCACTCCTCAGCATTCCCCTGAAGCTGATTTACCCGCTGGCCTGGCTGCTCAATGGCATTGCTCACACGCTTCTGCGCCCCTTTAGCCGCAAAACTAACGCGGTCAAACAAAGTGAAGAAGCAGCCGAAGCGGCTGATCAAGACACCCTGCCCGATGACGAACAGCTCAGTAATCGACCGCACCTGCTGTCAGGCATTCATGCCTTGGACAACATTACGGTCAACGACATTCTGGTACCACGCAGCGAGGTTGAAGGCCTCAACCTTGATGACTCAATTGAAGAGCTGATTGAGCAACTACGCCTGACCAAACGTACGCGTCTGCCGGTGTTTCATAACGACATCAATCAAGTCGAAGCCATCCTTAACACCCGCCATATTCAGCACATGCTGCCTGATGCCAGCTTGACCAAAGAGGCACTTTTGGCGGTCTGTCACGAACCGTACTTCGTTCCCGAAAGCACCCCATTGCAACTGCAATTGCTGAACTTTCACAAGCAACAGCGGCGCATGGGTGTCGTGGTGGACGAATACGGCGAAGTGCTAGGCATTGTGACGCTTGAAGATATTCTCGAAGAAATCGTCGGGGACTTTGAAGACGAGCAAAACCTTGATAACCCGCACATTGAGCCTCTGCCAGACGGGCGCTTTGTGGTCGACGGCGCGGCTTCAATTCGTGAACTGAACAAAAGCCTCGGTTGGCATCTGCCGTGTGACGGACCAAAAACCCTCAACGGGCTGGTCACAGAAGCCTTGGAAACCATTCCAGAAACCACGGTATGTCTGAAAATTGGCCGTTATCGCCTGGAAATTCTCGACACTGAAGACAATCGCGTCAGCCGTGTCCTGATCTGGCACAACAGCGTCAAGCCTGCGGTTTAAACCCGGCCTTGGGCCTTGTTCGATCCGAACCGGGCTCCCTATAATCACTGCGCTTACCCAAGCCTCGTCGACACGCTTGCTACCCGCACCCCGCGCTGTCGACGCGTAGCTTTACGCACACTCTGCGCGCGTTCCCATCCCGAACCACGCCTGTACCCCGCCCTTATCCCTCGGGCTATACGACCATAAAAACGGCTCTGGCACCTGTACCGCATAGCGGGCAATGACCAACGAGCTCATAACTGTCAGGGATATGCGCATGACCACCAGCACGACTTACAGCGAAGCTTCGCCAGACAAACCGGTTAACTCTGCGACCCGCGTCGCCACAGCCAGCTTTATCGGCACAGCCATTGAGTTCTACGATTTCTACGTGTACGCCACGGCAGCGGCACTGGTCATCGGCCCGGTATTTTTCCCCCAAACGTCTGGCACTGCACAAATGCTCTCGGCGTTCCTGACGTTTGGTATCGCCTTTTTAGCCCGCCCTTTGGGCTCCTTTCTGTTCGGACACTTCGGCGACCGGGTGGGACGTAAATCAACTCTCGTGGCCTCATTGTTGTTGATGGGCGTGTGTACCACCTTGATTGGTGTGCTGCCCGGTTACGCCACTATTGGAGCTTGGGCGCCCATTCTGCTCTGCGTTTTGCGCTTCGGTCAGGGCCTGGGTTTGGGTGGCGAATGGGGTGGCGCGGCGTTGCTGGCGACT
The DNA here is from genome assembly GCF_055406205.1 of Pseudomonas sp. E315. Taxonomy (NCBI): domain Bacteria; kingdom Pseudomonadati; phylum Pseudomonadota; class Gammaproteobacteria; order Pseudomonadales; family Pseudomonadaceae; genus Pseudomonas; species Pseudomonas sp. E315. Next base: position 54,523 of record NZ_JBUZPJ010000014.1, read on the forward strand.
GAAAACGCCCCTAAAGGCAAGCGTGCGTGGTTCGGCATGTTTCCGCAGTTGGGCCCCTCGATTGGTTTTCTGGCGGCCAATGGTTTGTTTTTGGTCTTGGCCATGACGCTGAGCGATGAGCAATTCCGCTCATGGGGCTGGCGCATTCCTTTTCTGCTCAGTGCCGCTCTGGTCATGGTGGGCCTGTATGTGCGCCTGAAACTGGAAGAAACACCGGTTTTCGCCAAAGCCGTGGCCCAACATGAACGGGTCAAAATGCCGATTCTTGAGCTGTTCAGCCAATACTGGGCACCCATGCTGTTGGGCGCGGCGTCGATGGTGGTGTGCTACGCACTGTTCTATATCTCAACGGTATTTTCATTGAGCTACGGCGTCTCAAGCTTGGGCTACACCCGTGAGACGTTCTTGGGCCTGCTGTGCTTTGCCGTGTTGTTCATGGCCGCAGCCACCCCCCTTTCGGCTTGGGCAAGCGATCGTTACGGGCGCAAACCTGTTTTGATTGTCGGCGGCGTGCTGGCGATCTTGTCCGGGTTCTTGATGGAGCCTTTGCTCACGCACGGCACAACATGGGGTGTGGCGTTGTTCTTGTGCATTGAGCTGTTTTTGATGGGCGTGACCTTTGCACCGATGGGCGCCCTGCTGCCTGAGCTGTTCCCGACCCGCGTGCGCTACACCGGTGCGTCCGCTGCTTACAACTTGGGCGGCATTGTTGGCGCTTCGGCGGCGCCGTTTTTTGCCCAAAAGTTGGTCGCCCTGGGTGGCCTGAGCTGGGTGGGTGGGTATGTGTCAGGCGCAGCCATTCTCAGCTTGATTGCTGTGCTCTGCCTGAAAGAAACGAGAGAGGCCGACCTGAATAAGGTGGTTTGAAGCCCTATAAAACCTGTAGTCGCTGCCGTAGGGCCTTCAACAAAACTGGCGGCTACGCCCCCTTTGCAGCCTGCGGCAGCGACTACAGTTATTTACAGTTCGACGATGACGGCTTTGGCGGCGCGGGTTGCTTTAGCTCGGGCCGCTTCGATTGACTCATCACGGGCCAAGGCAACGCCCATGCGGCGTTGGCCGTTGACCTCTGGCTTACCGAACAAGCGCAAAGCGGTGTCTGGCTCGCTCAATGCAGCACCCAAGTTGGCGAATGCCGTTTGGGTCGACTGCCCCTCAACCAAAATCACCGCCGAGGCCGACGGGCCAAACTGACGGATCAATGGAATTGGCAAGCCCAGAATAGCGCGTGCGTGCAAGGCAAACTGCGACAAGTCTTGTGAGATCAACGTCACCAGGCCTGTGTCATGAGGGCGCGGCGACACTTCGCTGAACCATACTTGGTCGCCCTTGATAAACAGCTCAACGCCAAACAAACCACGACCGCCCAGCGCCTCAGTGACCGCCTTAGCCACTCGCTCGGACTCAGCCAGTGCAATCGGGCTCATCGCCTGCGGCTGCCAGGACTCTTGATAATCGCCCTTCTCTTGACGATGCCCCACTGGCGCGCAGAACGTTGTGCCGCCGACGTGGCGCACTGTCAGCAAGGTAATTTCATAGTCGAAGTCGATGAAGCCTTCGATGATGACTCGACCTTTGCCCGCGCGGCCGCCTTCTTGCGCGTAATCCCACGCTTTTTGCACATCGTCAGCACTGCGCAGCAGGCTTTGACCTTTGCCTGACGAGCTCATGACTGGTTTGACTACACACGGAAAACCGAGGTCTTGCACCGCTTTGCTGTAGTCCTCGAAGGTGTCAGCGAAGTGATACGGCGAGGTCGGCAGGTCAAGCTCTTCAGCAGCCAAACGGCGGATGCCTTCGCGGTTCATGGTCAATGAGGTTGCACGGGCTGTTGGAATGACAGTGAAGCCTTCAGCTTCCAGCTCAACCAGCGTGGCCGTGGCGATGGCTTCGATTTCGGGAACGATAAAGTGCGGTTTTTCCGCTTCGATCACTGCGCGTAACGCCGCGCCGTCGAGCATGTTAATCACATGGCTGCGATGGGCAACCTGCATGGCTGGCGCGTTTGCGTAGCGATCAACGGCGATCACTTCGACGCCCAATCGCTGCAATTCGATGACGACTTCTTTACCCAGCTCGCCGCAGCCACACAGCAATACGCGGGTCGCGGTCGGCGACAGTGGAGTTCCGATACGGGTCATTTCAGGTCCTCAAGGAAACAAATCATCGAAGGCGCTCGCCAAGCCAGCGCCTGCTGGGGAGAAAGGCCGGCATTTTACATGATCTGACGCCTCAGACCTTCACCTGGTTGGCTTTGCGCAAACGCCAGGCCATTGCCAGCCACACACAGGTCACTCCGGCGAACTTAGAAGCCATCGCCGTGAGAATCACACCTGGGGTGAAGGCGTCGATCATGCCAAAAAAGATGAAGGTATCGAGCGGGATGCTCAGCGCAGAGCTGATCCAAAGCCGATCATGCAAGGGCCGCTTGGTGATACTGAAGACCAACCAGTCAATACACTCGGACACCGCAAACGCAGTTGCACTGGCCAGCGCAATGGAGGGATCAGAGGTGACGTAGGAGAGTACCAAGGCCACCAACATGGCCAATATCGCGCCATGACCGAAGCGGGTTTGCACCATATCGCGCAGCACAAACACCAGCCCACCCCAAGCAGACCAGATGATGTCGAGGTGGGGCGCCGTGGAAAACGCAAAGTTAATCAGCACGACACTGGCGATGTAAGCGATTAGAAACAGCATGGGAGCGGGCGACACCTCAAAATAAGGCGCACAGGGTACTTGAGTCACATCAAATAGCGCCAGCGCCTACAGATCAGGCGCCGGGCGTGCGGCCTGTCATCCACATCACGCCACTGGACTTAGCCCGCTCATGACACAACATCAGCACGTCGCGCCGCTCGGGGTTTGTCATGCGGCTCCAACGGGTGATCTCAGCAACAGTACGCTGACAGCCTGTGCACACATCATCATCGTCCAACGCGCAGATATTCACACAGGGCGATGGGACTGGACGCTCAACTTCACTCATTGCTCTGCGCCTTCAGGTCGCGGGCATAGCGCTTGGCGTTTTGCACATAATGCGCCGCACTGGCTTCGAGCAGCTTCTTCTGTTCATCAGTCAAATCGCGTACTACTTTGCCCGGCGACCCAACCACCAGCGAACCGTCCGGGATTACCTTGCCTTCACCGATCAACGAGTTGGCGCCGATGATGCAGTGCTTGCCGATTTTTGCACCATTGAGGATCACCGCATTAATCCCGATCAGGCTGTAATCGCCCACCGTACAGCCATGCAGCATGGCGTTATGCCCGATGGTCACGCCGGTGCCCAAGGTCAGTGGGAAGCCCATGTCGGTGTGCATCACTGTGCCATCTTGCACGTTGCTGTTCTTGCCAATCAGGATCAGCTCGTTATCGCCCCGCAGCACGGCGTTAAACCACACACTGGCGCCCTCTTCCAGGCGCACCTTGCCAACCAAGGTGGCATTGGGGGCCGTCCAGCTGTCGGGATGAGTGTGGACGAGCGAGTCGCCAAGGCAATACTTCATGCAGGTGTCCTCAAGGCAAGCGTGGCTATCTGCTGACAGCTCTAAATATTGATAAAACGTTCAGGCGGCGTATGCAGGCTGATGTTGACGTCGTCGTAAAGCAGGTTCATCAGCTCAACGATCATGATCGCTGTCAGCCCCCAAATTTTGTACACCCCAAAACGGTAGCTCGGCACATACCAACTGCGCCCCTGATAATCGATACGATGGGTGTGCTCGCGCGGGTCTTCGCGAAAAAAAGCCAGCGGCACGCTGAATACCGCAGCGATTTCTGCATCGTTGGCCAAGTACTCAACATAGTCCGGCACGAGCCCAACATAGGGCGTGACGCGAATCCCATGCAGTGAAATCAAGGGGCTAAGCGGCCCAACCACTTCAACCAGACCCGGCGGCAAGCCAATTTCTTCTTCGGCCTCGCGCAGGGCGGTGAACACCAGATCTGGGTCTTGCGGGTCGCGACGTCCACCCGGGAAAGCCACTTCGCCACCATGCGTCGACAACCCGCTGGCTCGCAGGGTCAAGATCAGTTCGGGCTCATCACTGCGCGTCACAGGCAGCAACACTGCCGCCTCAGAGAAACGCTGTTCTGCTTCCAGTATCCGCGGGGTGTAGCGGCTCATTCGACTAAGTAGCTCGTCCAGCATAGGTCATCTCGATCCGTCACTTATCGGGCATCATGCACCAAATCGCACGAAGCACCCAAGCCCCACGCTGCCGCACACACAAAGTGGAACTTGCCGTAAGCCCGCCTCAGCCTCAAGATAGCCACCGCATCTAGAGAACACAGCATGAAATTTTGCAGCCAGTGCGGCCACTCCGTCAGTCAACACATCCCTCAGGGCGACGCTCGCCTGCGGTATGTGTGCGATCACTGCCACACCATTCATTATCAAAACCCCAATATCGTTGCGGGTTGCTTGCCTACTTGGGGCACTCAAGTGTTGCTCTGCCGTCGCGCCATAGAGCCGCGCAAAGGTTACTGGACCCTGCCCGCAGGCTTTATGGAGAACGGCGAAACAGTCGAGCAGGCCGCCTGCCGCGAAACCCTTGAAGAAGCCTGCGCCCACGTAAATCACTTGCATATCTACACCCTGATTGATGTTCCACACATCAATCAGGTGCATATTTTTTACCGCGCCGAACTGCAAAACCTCGACTTTGCTGCCGGCCAAGAAAGCCTGGAAGTACGCCTGTTTGAAGAGGCCGATATCCCTTGGTCAGAGCTGGCTTTCCGCACAGTGAGCCGTACCTTAGAATGCTTTTTCGCTGACCGCCCGGCACGCGTATTTCCTGTGCGCAGCGAAGCCGTGCCACCGCTGGCCAGCTTGATTACTCCCCAACAATAATGTTGTTAGTCTCGTACCTTTAGGAATGCCCCTCCAATGCGTTGGTTGCTCGCTGCTCTTTGTCTGTCATTCGCTGTGACGTGCCAAGCTGATGTTTTCATCACCGTAAACGGTAAACCCGTCGACACAAGCAAGGTGCTCAAATCCCCTCGTCCTTTGCCGCTGGCCAGCCACAGTCAACACGTAGAGAAAATTCTGGTGCTCAAGTCTGCGCGCCAGTTGCAACTGATCAGCAACGGCAAACCTATCAAGACCTACCGTATTTCGCTGGGCAAACAACCCAAGGGCGCAAAAACTCGTGAAGGCGATAAACGCACCCCCGAAGGTCTTTATTGGGTTGATTGGCGCAAGAAGAGCGAAAAATTCAATCTGGCGATGCACATTTCTTACCCTAATATCAGCGACGCCGCTCAAGCGCGCCGCGAAGGCGTGAGCCCGGGTTCAATGATCATGATTCATGGCACTCCCGACACCGAAGATAACCCTGAAGAGCTGTTCCATACCCTGGACTGGACCGACGGCTGCATCGCCATGAAAAACTACGAAATGCGTGAAGTCTGGAATCTGGCCAAAGATGGGACTCTGGTTGAAATTCGTCCATAAGCGCTGAATTCACACACAAAAAAACCCGCTGACCGTTACCGGTTCAGCGGGGTTTTTTATGCGCCATTAAGCTAAAAATCAGCCAAATGCCACACTTCATACGCCGGTGTTTCATACGGGTGGCTGAGCTTAAGCGCAGCCACCACAGCGTGAATCAAAGCGTCAGCGACGACCAGCTCAACTTTCCATTCCCCGACATATTCAACCTGACCGGTTTGGCCGATAAACGGCTGACTGCCGTCCAACGCCCGAAACTGACCTTGGCCCATTGTCTGCCAGGCGCAGTGATCATAGGTGCCGATACGCCCGCCACCGGCGGCGAATACAGCACATTTGACCGCTTCAACATGGCTGGGAGGAACGAAAAAGCTGAGTTTGTACATCGGCTTAGTTCACCCACACACGAGCGTTACGGAACATGCGCAACCAAGGCGCATCTTCGCTCCACTCTTCTGGACGCCACGAGTTCTGCACCGCGCGGAACACACGCTCAGGGTGCGGCATCATGATTGTTACGCGGCCGTCACGGCTGGTCAGACCGGTAATCCCACGCGGCGAGCCGTTCGGGTTAGCGGGGTAGTTTTCAGTGACCTTGCCGTGGTTATCGACAAAACGCAGCGCCACACAACCGGACAAATCGGCTTCAAGCAGTGCTTCTTCGCTGGCGAACTCGGCATGACCTTCGCCGTGAGCGATAGCGATTGGCATGCGCGAACCGGCCATGCCTTGCAAGAAGATCGAGTTCGACTCCTGCACTTGCACCATCGCAACACGGGCCTCGAACTGTTCGGAACGGTTACGCACGAAGTGCGGCCAAAACTCGCTGCCCGGGATCAGTTCACTGAGGTTGGACATCATCTGGCAACCGTTGCAAACACCTAGGGTGAAGCTGTCGGTACGCTCGAAGAAGCCTTGGAACGCATCACGCGCACGGGTGTTGAACAGGGCAGATTTGGCCCAGCCTTCACCGGCACCCAATACGTCGCCGTAGGAGAAGCCGCCACAAGCAACCAAACCTTTGAACTCGTTCAGGTCAACACGGCCCGCCAGAATGTCGCTCATATGAACATCAATCGCGTTGAAGCCCGCACGGTCGAACGCTGCTGCCATTTCAACCTGGCCGTTAACGCCCTGCTCACGCAGCACCGCCACTTGAGGGCGAATGCCTTTTTTGATGTAAGGCGCGCTGATGTTGTGGTTTACGTCAAAGCCCAGCTTGGCACTCAAGCCCGGGTTGTCTTCTTCCAGCAACACATCGAACTCTTGATCGGCGCAGTCAGCGTTATCACGCAGGCGCTGGATCTGGTAGCTGGTTTCAGCCCACTGACGCTGCAACAAACCACGCTGACCTTCGAACAGTGTTTCGCCTTGCAGGCTGATGCTGACTTCGCTGTTGTTCAGCGGCTGGCCAATAACAGCTACGCACTCGCCCAAACCTGCCACGCTGAACTGCGCCAATACCTCAGCAGTCGCGTCCTGACGCACCTGAATCACCGCACCCAGTTCTTCGTTGAACAGGATGGCCGGGATTTCGCTGGCGTTTTCAGTCAGGCAATCGAGGGTCAGGTTAAGACCACAATGACCAGCAAACGCCATTTCCAGCACGCTGGTCAGCAAACCACCGTCGGAACGGTCGTGGTAAGCCAGCAAGTGACCGTCAGCGTTCAAGCCTTGGATCACGGCGAAGAAGGCCTTGAGGTCTTCTGCGTCATCAACGTCAGGCGCTTGTTTGCCCAGCTTGCCGTAGGTTTGCGCCAGGATGGAAGCGCCCATACGGTTCTGACCACGGCCCAGATCGATCAGGATCAGATCGGTCAGCCCCTTGTCCATGCGCAGCACAGGGGTCAACGTTTGGCGAATATCGACGACTGGCGCAAAGCCGGTAACGATCAACGACAGCGGTGAGGTCACGCTCTTATCTGTGCCCTCTTCGCTCCAGCGGGTTTGCATCGACATGGAGTCTTTGCCCACTGGAATGGTAATGCCCAGTTCAGGGCACAGTTCCATGCCGACAGCTTTAACGGTGTCAAACAAACGAGCGTCTTCACCGGGGTGACCGGCTGCCGACATCCAATTGGCCGACATTTTGATGTCCGAAAGCTTGCCAATACGCGAGGCCGCTATGTTGGTCAGGGTTTCACCAATGGCCATCCGACCCGACGCTGGCGCGTCGAGCAGTGCCAGCGGAGTACGCTCGCCCATCGCCATCGCTTCACCGGTGTACACGTCAAAACTGGTCGCGGTCACAGCCACGTCAGCCACTGGAACCTGCCACGGGCCGACCATCTGATCGCGAGCAACCAGCCCCGTAATGGTGCGGTCGCCAATGGTGATCAGGAAGCTTTTGCTGGCCACAGCCGGGTGATGCAGAACGCGCTCAACGCACTCGCTAATGCTCAACGTGGACGGATCGAAGTCATCGCCCAGCTCTGCTTCACGTACCGCCGAGCGGTGCATGCGCGGAGCCTTGCCCAGCAACACTTCCAGCGGCATGTCCACCGGGTTGTTGCCAAAGTGGCTGTCGGTAACGGTCAGTTGTGGCTCGGCAGTGGCTTCGCCAACCACTGCAAACGGGCAACGCTCACGTTCGCAAATAGCCTGGAAACGCTCGAAGTCTTCAACGCCAACGGCCAGAACATAACGCTCTTGGGATTCGTTGCTCCAAATTTCGTGCGGGGCCATGCCCGGCTCGTCGTTCGGGATGTTACGCAGTTCGAAACGACCGCCGCGCTCACCATCGTTGACCAGCTCAGGGAAGGCGTTCGACAGACCACCCGCGCCCACGTCGTGGATGAAGCTAATCGGGTTTTTGTCGCCCAACTGCCAGCAACGGTCGATCACTTCCTGACAACGGCGTTCCATTTCCGGGTTTTCGCGCTGTACCGAAGCGAAGTCCAGGTCAGCCGAGCTTGCGCCAGTGGCCATAGATGAAGCAGCACCGCCGCCCAGACCGATCAACATCGCAGGGCCGCCCAGCACAATCAGCTTGGAGCCTACGGTGATTTCTGCTTTTTGTACGTGCTCGGCGCGAATGTTGCCCATACCGCCAGCCAACATGATCGGCTTGTGGTAACCCCGGACTTCATCACCGTGCGGGGTGGTGATGGACTGCTCGAATGTACGGAAGTAGCCGGTCAGAGCCGGGCGACCAAATTCGTTGTTGAACGCCGCGCCGCCCAGCGGGCCTTCGATCATGATGTCCAGCGCAGTCACGATGCGCTCAGGCTTGCCGTACGGCACTTCCCACGGCTGTTCGAAGCCAGGAATTTGCAGGTTGGATACCGTAAAGCCCGTCAGACCGGCCTTTGGCTTGGCGCCACGACCCGTTGCGCCTTCGTCACGGATCTCGCCACCCGAACCAGTCGCAGCACCCGGAAACGGGGCAATAGCGGTTGGGTGGTTGTGCGTCTCAACTTTCATCAAGATGTGCACTGGCTCCTGCACCGCACCGTACTGGCGGGTTTCAGGGTCCGGGAAGAAGCGGCCAGCCACACTGCCGACAATAACCGACGCGTTGTCTTTATAAGCCGAAAGCACACCTTCGCTGTGCATCACGTAGGTGTTTTTGATCATGCCAAACAGGCTTTTGTCCTGGCTCTGGCCGTCGATATCCCAACTCGCGTTGAAAATCTTGTGACGGCAATGCTCGGAGTTGGCCTGAGCAAACATCATCAGTTCGATGTCGTGAGGGTTACGGCCCAAGCCGTTGAAGGCATTAACCAAATAGTCGATTTCGTCTTCAGCCAGAGCCAGACCCAACTCGACGTTGGCTTTCTCCAGCGCGGCACGACCACCACCCAGCACGTCAATCGCGGTCAGCGGTTTAGGCTCGGCGTGACTGAACAGACCAGCAGCCTGTTCAAGGTTACCCAGCACGATTTGCGTCATGCGGTCGTGCAATGCAGCGCCGATCAGTTCGGCATCAGCATCGCTGAATTGACCCGACACGTAGAACGCGATGCCGCGCTCCAGACGCTGGATTTTAGCCAGGCCACAGTTACGGGCAATATCGCTGGCCTTGCTCGACCAAGGAGAGATAGTGCCAAACCGCGGTAACACCAAAAACAGTCGGCCATTTGGCTCTTGGACCGGCACGCTTGGGCCGTACTTCAGGAGACGAGCCAGTACCTGCTGTTCATCGCTGGTCAGCTCACCGGTAACATCGGCAAAGTGGGCGAATTCAGCATACAAACCACTGACAGCCGGAACCTTTTGGCTCAGTTGTGCAAGAAGTTTGCTGTGGCGAAAGGCAGAAAGGGCAGGAGCGCCGCGCAGGATCAACATCTTCGGGACAGCCTCGGGAGGGGTGTGCTTTGAGGCCCGGCATTCTAGCCTAAACCGTTCGTGACGGCACCCGAAACGGAACACCAAGCGCACACCAAACGTCGCCAACTGACCAAGGCCTTATTCTTTATGGCTATCAGAGCCGCCTAAAGTGGTCGCTTACGGTCTTTAAACATCGGCCAAAGCCCCATTCCATAAGGGTTTGCGTGGTTTAGGCGGCGATTAGCAGAACGACTGCAAATTGTCGATATATGGCGTGCGCGCTCGTTTGCGTATACTGCGCGAATGTTTTCACTCACTGCAATCCGCCCGCGCTGCGCCAAATGGCTGCTCGCCACCGGACTCTTCCTGATGCTTGGTGCCTGCGTTGAAAAACCCAGCACACTTGAGCGCGTAAAGGAGGATGGGGTACTGCGGGTCATCACCCGTAACAGCCCGGCCACCTATTTCGAAGATCGCAATGGCGAAACCGGCTTTGAATACGAGCTGGTAAAACGCTTTGCCGATGATCTTGGGGTTGAGCTGAAAATCGAAACAGCAGACAACCTGGACGATATGTTCACTCAACTGGGCCAACCTGACGGTCCAGCTTTAGCTGCTGCCGGTCTGGTCAGCAGCGAGAAACGCCTGCAACAAGCCAAGTTTTCACACCCCTACCTTGAAGTCACCCCACAGATCATCTACCGCAACGGGCAATCGCGCCCAACCACAGCGGCAGATCTGGCAGGCAAGCGCATTACCGTTCTTAAGGGCAGCTCCCACGCCGAACAACTTGCCGAACTCAAGAAGCAATACCCGGGAATCGAGTACGACGAGTCTGATGCCGTTGAGGTTGTCGACTTGTTACGCATGGTCGATGAAGGCCAGATTGACCTGACGCTGGTCGACTCCAATGAAGTGGCCATGAATCAGGTCTACTTCCCCAACGTGCGTGTCGCATTCGATTTGGGGGATGCCCGCAGCCAACGCTGGGCTGTCATGGCTGGCGAAGACAACAGCCTGCTCAACGAGATCAACGCGTATCTGGATAAAGTTGAGAAAAACGGCACCCTGCAACGGCTCAAAGACCGTTACTACGGTCACGTTGACGTGCTGGGTTATGTAGGCGCTTACACCTTCGCTCAGCACTTGCAGCAGCGCTTGCCCAAGTACGAAAAATTCTTCAAAGAAGCGGCAAAAAAAGAAGGCGTCGACTGGCGTTTGCTGGCAGCTATGGGCTATCAGGAATCCTTGTGGCAACCGGCTGTCACCTCAAAAACAGGTGTTCGCGGCCTGATGATGCTGACCCAGAACACAGCTCAAGCCATGGGCGTGTCCAATCGACTGGACGCCAAACAAAGCATTTTTGGCGGAGCTAAATACCTGGCTCTTATTAAGAGCCAACTGGACGACGACATCGAAGAGCCTGATCGCACCTGGTTTGCACTGGCGGCCTACAACGTGGGGGGAGGTCATCTAGACGACGCGCGCAAGCTAGCCAAAAAAGAAGGTTTGAACCCGAACAAGTGGCTGGACGTGAAGAAGATGCTACCTCGACTTGCACAAAAGCAGTGGTACAGCAAAACCCGTTATGGCTACGCCCGAGGCGGAGAACCGGTGCACTTTGTGGCCAACATTCGACGCTACTACGACATCCTGACGTGGGCCACACAGCCGCAGCTTGAAGGCGATCAAGTCGCCGATGACAAGCTGCACCTCCCCGGCATCGACAAGACCAAGCCTAAAGAAGAGCCGAAGCTTTAAAAGCAGGCGTGATTGCGTAGCAGCTGCCGCAGGAACGAGGCTGCGTTCGGCGACGTAGTCGCCGCAAATCAAGCGCCTCGGTGTATCAGATTTATTGAGTGCTCAGATTTTACGACGGCTTTGCCGCCGAACGCAGCCTCGTTCCTCGTCAGCGAGTACACACGCGAATAAGGCGAGTTAAGCCTTTGCCGCCGCTAATATCAGCGCCTTCATTTGCGCTACAGCCGACTTAAAGCCAACGAACAGCGCATGGGCAACCAGGGCGTGGCCAATGTTCAGTTCGTTGATGCCTTTGATCGCCGCCACCGCTTCCACGTTGTGGTAGTGCAAACCGTGACCTGCGTTCACGATCAGGCCTTGGGCCAGGCCACACGCCACGCCTTCGGCTACGCGCCGCAACTCTTCAGCCACTTCAGTTGGGGTCTGGGCATCGGCATAACGACCAGTGTGCAACTCAATCGCAGGGGCTCCGACACGCTTGGAGGCTTCGATCTGACGCTCGTCAGCGTCGATAAACAGCGACACCTCACAGCCTATTCTGGACAGACGATCAACCGCCGCCTTGATTCGTGCTTCTTGTCCTGCCACATCCAAACCACCTTCGGTGGTCAATTCTTGGCGGGTCTCAGGCACCAGACAGATATGCGCCGGGCGAATATGCTCGGCAAATACCATCATTTCTTCGGTCACGCCCATTTCAAAATTCATGCGCGTTTGCAGCACATCCTTGAGCAACAACACATCACGCTCTTGAATGTGACGGCGGTCTTCGCGCAAGTGAACGGTGATGCCATCAGCGCCCGCCTCTTCCGCGTCCAGCGCGGCCTTGACCGGGTCAGGGTAACGCGTGCCGCGAGCCTGACGCAGCGTGGCTACGTGGTCGATATTCACGCCGAGAAGAATGCGATTGCTTTGGGTCACGTGGGCTCTCCTGAAGAGTTGAAGATTCGGCGCACAGCATACCGATCTATTCAGGGCTTGCGAAACAACTCACGACTGGCCAGTGGCTTACCGGCCAAATGAACAGCCAAAGCCTGACGCATTAACCGTTTGGCAGCTGACAAAGCGCCGGGGGTGCTCCACTGGGCCTCGGCCATTGCATGTAACTCTGTGCCGTGAAACAGCCCTGGTTGCAACAACCAAACACGCTCCAGCCCGGCATCAACCTGCAAGCGATACAAGCCATCTGCTGCAACAGGCTCGCCGTGAATATCACGCGAGAGCGAGAAGCCATAGCCCAAATCGTCCAGCAAACGCCATTCGAATGCCCGCAATAAAGGCTCCAGCGGTCGGCCTTCGGCCAATGCCAGTAACGTCGCTGCGTAGTGATCGAATACCGCAGGGTGAGGGTCTTCAGCAGGCAACAGGCGAATGAGCAGCTCATTGAGATAAAGACCGCTGAACAGCGCTTCACCATTGAGCCAGGTTGAAATGCCTGCGCTTTCCATTCGCCCCACGTTTTTTAGCTCGCCACGCCCACGAAATTCGATCTCAAGCGGAACAAAAGGCCGAGCCAAGGTGCCAGCCTTGCCACGCGCACTGCGCAATACCGCACGCAAACGCCCTTGCGGCGTAATGAAGTCGACCAAAGCACTGGTTTCGCGATAAGGGCGACTGTGCAGGACATAGGCGAGTTGGGGGACGGGGTTAGCCATGATGTCTCAATTGTGGTTGTAACTCACTGCAAGCGCTGGCGAAGGCTGCGACTTTATAGATCAAAAGTTCGCAGCTTGCGCCAGCTCCTGCGGGGTATTCACCTGCTATTGAGAGGCCGGTGTTACAGGTCGCCGTAGCCCAATGAACGCAAGGCACGTTCGTCGTCGGACCAGCCGCCTTTAACCTTAACCCACAGGTTAAGCATGATTTTGGAGTCGAACAGCAGCTCCATATCTTTACGCGCCTCAGTGCCGATGCGCTTGATGCGCTCGCCCTTGTCGCCAATGATGATTTTCTTCTGGCCGTCACGCTCAACCAGGATCAGCGCGTGGATGTGCAGGGTTTTACCCTGCTGCTTGAACTCTTCGATCTCAACAGTGATCTGGTACGGCAGCTCTGCACCCATTTGACGCATGATCTTTTCACGAACCAACTCAGCGGCCAGGAAGCGGCTGCTGCGGTCAGTGATCTGGTCTTCCGGGAAGAAATGCTCGTTTTCCGGCAGATGGTCAGCAATCACACGCTCAAGGGCTTCGAGGTTGTGGCCGTGTTGAGCAGAAATCGGGATGATCTGCGCGTTCGGCAGTTGCTCCTGAAGCCAGCTCAGGTGCGGCATCAGCTCGGCTTTGTCTTCGATACGGTCGGTCTTGTTCAACGCGACGATCAAAGGGCCGGTTACGTATTGAACACGCTCCAGCACCATCTGGTCTTCGTCGGTCCACTTGGTGCGATCCACCACGAAGATCACCACATCAACGTCTTTCAACGCAGCAGAAGCGGTTTTGTTCATGTAACGGTTCAGGGCTTTTTCGCCACCCTTGTGCATGCCCGGGGTGTCTACATAGACCGCTTGCACGCTGCCTTCGGTCTTGATGCCCAACATGTTGTGACGAGTGGTCTGTGGCTTGCGCGAAGTGATCGCCAGCTTTTGACCCAAAATGTGGTTCAGCAGTGTGGATTTACCCACGTTTGGTCGACCAACAATGGCGACATAGCCACAGCGTGTTGCAGTTGAATCAGTCATGGCCATTCTCCACGCCAAGGGCTATCAGTGCTGCGGCGGCCGCTACCTGTTCGGCAATACGACGACTCACACCCTGACCTCGGCTTTTTTCATTCAATAAAGCAATCTCGCACTCAACAAAGAAAGTGCGGCAATGCGGTTCGCCCTGGATATCCACCACTTCGTAACGTGGCAGCTCACAGGCACGCGACTGCAAGAACTCTTGCAGGCGGGTTTTTGGATCTTTATTGGTATCGACCAGTGTCAGCGTTTCAAACTCGCTGGCCAGCCAGGCTAATACGCGGTCGCGAGCAGCTTCCATGCCGGCGTCCAGGTAGATAGCACCGATCAGGGCTTCAAGAGCATCGGCCAAAATCGATTCACGGCGAAAACCACCGCTCTTCAGTTCGCCCGACCCCAAACGCAGGTACTCGCCCAGCTCAAAACCACGGGCCAATACTGCCAGGGTTTCGCCTTTTACCAAGCGTGCGCGCAAACGCGACAACTGGCCTTCACGGGCCAACGGGAAGCGATCAAACAAGGCTTCACCGGCAACAAAATTGAGGATAGCGTCACCCAGAAACTCAAGGCGCTCGTTATTACGCCCTGCGAAACTGCGGTGAGTCAGGGCCAGAATCATCAGTTCCTGGTCTTTGAAGGTGTAGCCGAGCTGACGCTCTAAACGATTTAAAGAAAAACTCACGATTTACCCACGCTGAGTTCGTGGCCGAATGTCACCACCGGACCGATATTAGGGATCAGTGATGCTCGTTTATCGCATAGCAAATGGACAGGGAACAGGCTGTTCGCCGCCGTCACACTTAACGCTTTGTTCAAATCCACATCCTGAATACAGTTAACCGCCTACCTGACTCGGTGTGACGGTTGTAAGCATCGCCAGACGTCTGATTTATTCAGACACCTGAAAAGCATTCGGCGCTGTTATTAACAGCGCCGTTTTGATTACTTGATCAACCCAACCCGCGAGAAGTTTGGCAGGTGGCTCATTTTGGGCTCAGGCCAACTCATCCAGACTGCGAAGGCCTTGCCGACAATATTCTTGTCAGGGACCATGCCCAGCTCATCTTTGGGAATGTTCGGATCATCCCAGTAACGGCTGTCATTCGAGTTGTCGCGGTTGTCGCCCATCATGAAGTAATGCTCGGCCGGAACCGTCCATTCATGATCAGGTGGAGTGCGATAGCGGCTCATTTCCTTGCGGATCATGTGCTCGACTTCACCCAGCTTTTCTTTGTATAGCTGCGCACTGCCCAATGTGCCGGGCTCAGAGCCAACCAGTTGCTCAGCAACCAGTTGGTCGTTGACGTACAGCTTCTTGTCACTGGTGTAACGAATTTTGTCGCCCGGCAGCCCGACTACACGCTTGATGTAGTTGACTGTCGGATCGCTTGGATAGCGAAACACCATCACATCGCCCCGCTTCGGATCACCCACCTCGATGATTTTCTTGTCGATCACCGGCAGGCGGATCCCGTAAGAAAACTTGCTCACCAAGATGAAATCGCCCACATCCAGTGTCGGCTTCATCGAGCCGGACGGAATCTGGAACGGCTCAACCAGAAACGAACGCAGCACCAACACGATGAACAACACCGGGAAGAACGACTTGCCGTATTCAACCAGCAGCGGTTCTTTGTTGAGCTTCTCGATCACCTGAATATCAGCCGGATTGACGCTGGCTTGATAGTTAGCAATGGCCTTACGCCGGCGCGGAGCCAGGAAGACCAGATCGAGCAGCGCCAGCAAACCGCAGACGGCTACAGCAATGACCAGCAACAGCGGGAAATTTAGTGACATAGGACCTAACTATCCAACCTGAGCACTGCAAGGAAGGCTTCTTGTGGAATTTCCACGTTGCCCACTTGCTTCATGCGTTTTTTACCGGCTTTCTGCTTTTCCAACAGCTTGCGCTTACGGCTAACGTCACCACCGTAGCATTTGGCCAGTACGTTTTTTCTGAGCGCTTTAACAGAGGAGCGCGCAATGATTTGGCCGCCAATTGCAGCCTGAATTGCCACATCAAACATCTGACGCGGAATCAGTTCTTTCATTTTTTCGGTCAGCGCACGCCCTTTGTAATGAGCGTTGTCGCGGTGAACGATCAATGCGAGAGCATCGACTTTTTCGCCGTTGATCAATACGTCCAGCTTGACCAGATTGGCCGACTGGTAACGATTGAAATGGTAATCGAGCGAAGCATAGCCGCGACTGGTGGACTTGAGACGGTCGAAGAAGTCCAAAACCACTTCGTTCATCGGCAAGTCGTAAGTCACTTGAACCTGTGTGCCCAGGAACAACATGTCGTGTTGAACGCCACGTTTTTCAATGCACAGGGTTATGACGTTGCCCAGGTGCTCTTGAGGCACAAGGATATTGGCGCGCACGATCGGCTCGCGAATATCTTCAATGGACGACACGTCAGGCAGTTTTGACGGGTTATCGACGTAAATCGTTTCGCCGGTTTTGAGCAGCAGCTCAAAAATAACGGTCGGTGCGGTGGTGATCAGATCCAGGTCGTACTCGCGCTCCAGGCGCTCCTGAATGATCTCCATGTGCAACATGCCAAGGAAGCCGCAACGGAAGCCGAAGCCCAGTGCGTCAGAGCTTTCTGGTGTGTATTGCAGCGACGAGTCGTTGAGCGTGAGCTTTTGCAGCGCTTCACGGAAGTCTTCGAAGTCATCGGAGCTGACCGGGAACAAACCGGCGTAAACCTGCGGCTGAATACGTTTGAAACCTGGCAGCACGTCAACATCAGGCGTGGAACTCAAGGTCAGGGTATCGCCCACTGGCGCACCATGAATGTCCTTGATGCCTGCAATGATGAAACCTACTTCACCGGCCTTCAGGTCAGTGGTGGCGGTGTGTTTTGGGTTAAATACACCGACGCTGTCCACCAGATGAACCTTGCCGGTGGATTTAACCAGAATCTTGTCGCCCTTTTTCACACGGCCGTGGCGCACGCGAACCAGAGACACAACGCCCAGGTAGTTGTCGAACCAGGAGTCGATGATCAACGCTTGCAGCGGATCTTCGTAATTGCCGGTCGGCGCAGGAATGGTGTGAACCAGGCGCTCAAGCACTTCGTCGACACCCAGGCCTGTTTTGGCGCTGCACGTCACGGCATCGGTGGCGTCAATGCCGATGATTTTTTCGATTTCTTCTTTAACGCGGTCTGGATCAGCCTGCGGCAAGTCGATCTTGTTCAAGACCGGCATAACCTCAAGGCCCTGCTCGATCGCGGTGTAGCAGTTGGCGACGGACTGGGCTTCTACGCCCTGCCCCGCATCGACCACCAGCAACGCACCTTCACAGGCCGCCAAAGAACGGCTGACTTCATAGGTGAAGTCAACGTGACCCGGGGTGTCAATGAAGTTCAACTGATAGGTAATGCCGTCTTTGGCCGTGTAATACAAGGTAACGCTGTGGGCCTTGATGGTGATCCCGCGCTCACGCTCGAGGTCCATGGAGTCCAGCACCTGGGCTTCCATTTCACGGGCAGTCAGGCCGCCGCACATCTGAATAAAGCGATCGGCCAGCGTCGACTTGCCATGGTCAATGTGGGCGATGATGGAGAAATTGCGGATATGACTCAAATCACTCACGGGTCAACACTCAAAAAAAGTCGCAGGCAGACTGCCCGCCGAAAAATAGCCGGGAATTGTACCTGATCATCAAGCCAAGCGTCACGTTCACAGGCCAAAGCACTCCCACAAAAAAGCCTCTATCACGAGATAGAGGCTTTCGATTAACTCAACGCTTGCTCATCAACCCGCTCGGCGCAACAGCCAAACCCCGGCCAGCGCGCAAATGGCGGCAGGCAGCATCACGGCAAACAACGGCGAGAAGCCGAACACCAGACTGGACGGCCCCAGCAGGTCTTGGGCGATTTTGAAGGTGAAGCCCACCAACACGCCGGTGAACACACGCTGGCCCAATGTGACTGAACGCAACGGACCAAAAATAAACGAAATTGCCATCAACACCAGCGCGGCGGTGACCAGCGGCTGCAACACCTTGACCCAAAAAGCCAACCAATAACGGCCATTGTTCAGGCCTTGATCCTTGAGGTAGTGGATGTAACTCCACAGACCACTGATCGACAACGACTCAGGCGCCATGACCACGGTATTGAGCAGTTGAGGGCTCAGGGCAACGTCCCAGCGCTCTACCGGTGCCTTGACCACTTCGGTGCTGCGATCTTTGAATAGCGTGGTCGTCACATCGGTCAGTTGCCAGTGATCCTGATCAAACTGAGCTTTTTTAGCAAAGCTCGACGACAGCATGTGGCGCTCTTTATCAAAGCGATAACGCGTCACGCCATACAGCAGGCCACTGGGTTGAACGGCGTTAATGTGAATGAACTCATCGCCCTGACGGTGCCACAGACCATGCTTGGAACTCTGAGCGTCGCCGCCACCTTGCGCCAATGCACGATTGGCCTGCGCGATGGTTTCAGTGGCAGGGGCCACGTATTCACCCACCAACACACCCGCCAGCATCAACACCAGCATGGGTTTCATGACCGCCCAGACGATACGCCCGATGGACACACCCGCTGCGCGCATGATGGTCAATTCGCTGTTGCTGGCCAAACTGCCCAGACCGATCAAGCAGCCAATCAATGCCGCCATCGGCAGCATGTCGTACAAACGACGCGGCGCTGTCAGCAATACAAAGCTGAATACGTCCATCACGGTATAGCTGTCGCTGATGCTGCTTGTTTCATCAATGAACGCAAACAGCGAAGCCAACCCCAAAATGATCCCCAGAACCGCCAGGATCGCCATCAACACACTGCTACCAATGTAGCGATCGAGCTTAACCACGGGCGATCTCCTTCTCGCTACGGCGACTCGCCAGCTTCAAGCGCAACGGCTCCCAATACAGCAACACCAGGCCGATGGCCAAGAACAGAAGGTGCACCCACCACAAACCGATGGCCGGTGAAATTTTGCCTTTTTCAAGGGCTCCACGCGCCGAAATCAGAATAGTCAGGTAACCCATATAAAGAAGGATCGCGGGCAGCAACTTGAGGAAGCGACCTTGGCGCGGGTTAACACGCGACAACGGCACTGCGATCAAGGTCACGATAAACACCAGCAACGGCAGGGAAATACGCCATTGCAGCTCAGCAATGGCTCGTGGCTGAGAGTTACCGACCAAATCGAGCGTCGGGATCGCATCGCGGTCGGTGACTTCATCACTGGCATCGGGTTTAGGCAACAACACGCCATAGGTGTCGTACTTGATGGCACGGTAATCGGCCTGCCCCGGGTTACCGTCATAGCGGTAGCCGTTATCCAGAATCAACCAGCGGCTGCCATCAGAACGCACTTCCTGACGGCCTTTTTCAGCCACCAGCACTGAAATACTGCGGTCTTTGGCATCCTGACCGAGCCTCTTTTGAGAGATGAACACCCCCGACAGGTTGGTCCGGTCGTTGGTCAACTCTTCGGTGTAGGTCACTCGAGAACCATCGCTCAATGACTGAAAGCGGCCCGGCACCAAGGTGTCGAACTCCGTCAGGGCATCTTGCTTGTTCAGCAACAACTGGAACTGGTTAGCGCCTTGTGGCGCCAGACTCAGGCTCAACCATGCAACGATCAGGGCAACAAACGTGGCCGGGATCATCGTCATGCCCAGCAAACGCTGCTGGCTCATGCCGGTGGCCGACAGCACCGTCATCTCGCTTTCGAGGTACAAACGCCCGTAAGCCAGAAGAATGCCGAGAAACAGCCCCAGTGGCAGGATCAGTTGCAGGAAGCCCGGCAGACGAAACCCCATGATCAGGAACAGCGAACCAGGGTCCAAGGCCCCAGAAGCAGCCTGAGCCAAGTATTTAATGAAACGACCGCTCATGATGATGACCAGCAGCACAGCGCTGACAGCGCTCAATGTAAGCAGGACTTCGCGGGATAAATAACGGAAGACGATCAAACCAGACACTCCAGGGTCGTCAGGCTAAGGCGGCCAAACAAGCGGCATAACGAGTCGACGCAAGCTCATAGAGATGAGCTGAGCCGTTTAAAAAGATGGCGCATTATCCTGTGAATAAGCGCGCCTGTCACTGCGCATACTCACCCAAGGGCTTAAACCGTCAATATGGCGGCATGCGAGGGTTGTCAGGCTCGGTCGACGGGGTTCAAACTGCCCGCCTTGACGTCATCCTGCAAACGGGGTGAAACGCTTCATCTATTAAGCAAGCAAACCCAGTGTTTGCGCGCATGTTGACCATTTGATTCAGGGACCCGGACATGGAACTGGTTGTAAAAAGCGTTAGCCCAGAAACGTTGAAAACGGCCACTCTCGTGGTCGCCATCGGCGAAGGTCGAAAACTCGACCACACCGCCAAAGCCATCGACGAACTCACTGGCGGCGCCATCAGCGCCGTACTCAAGCGCGGCGACATTGCGGGCAAAACCGGTCAAAGCCTGCTGCTGCACAGCCTGCCCAACCTCAAGGCCGAGCGCGTATTGCTGCTGGGCACGGGCAAAGACGACGAACTGGGTGATCGCCCGTTCCGTAAAATCATCAGCGCCGCACTGTCCGTGCTTAAAGGTCTGGGCGGCAGCGATGCCGTATTCGCCCTCGACGAACTGGTGGTCAAAGGTCGCGACAGCTACAGCAAAACTCGCCTGCTGGCAGAAACGCTGGTCGATGGCGAATACACCTTCGATCGTTTCAAAAGCAAAAAAGCCGAACCGCGCGCCCTGAAAAAAATTACCCTGCTGACTATCAAGGCTGCGCAGGCTGAAGTTCAACTCGCCGTTACCCACGCCCAGGCGATTGCTGCCGGCATGTCGTTCACCCGCGATCTGGGCAACCTGCCGCCGAACATCTGCCACCCAAGCTTCCTGGCCGAGCAAGCCAAAGAGTTGGGCAAAGCGCACAAAGGCCTCAAAGTCGAGATTCTCGACGAGAAGAAAATCAAAGAGCTGGGCATGGGGGCTTTTTACGCCGTCGGCCAAGGCAGCGATCAGCCGCCACGTTTGATCGTGATGAACTACTCGGGCGGCAAGAAATCCGAAAAACCGTTCGTACTCGTTGGCAAAGGCATCACCTTCGACACCGGCGGCATCAGCCTCAAGCCGGGCGCAGGCATGGATGAAATGAAGTACGACATGGGCGGCGCTGCCAGTGTGTTCGGCACGCTGCGCGCAGTCCTTGAGCTGAAACTGCCGATCAATCTGGTGTGCATTTTGGCCTGCGCCGAAAACATGCCAAGCGGCGGTGCAGCACGTCCGGGCGACATCGTGACCACCATGAGCGGTCAAACGGTTGAGATCCTCAACACTGACGCTGAAGGCCGTCTGGTGCTGTGTGATGCCCTGACCTACGCCGAGCGTTTCAAGCCGCAAGCGGTAATCGACATCGCCACACTGACCGGCGCGTGCATGGTTGCGCTGGGCGCTCACACCTCGGGCCTGATGGGTAACAACGACGAATTGATCGACCAACTGCTAGAAGCCGGCAAGCAAGCCGACGATCGCGCCTGGCAGCTGCCGTTGTTCGACGAGTACCAAGAGCAACTGGACAGCCCGTTTGCCGATATGGCCAACATTGGCGGCCCTAAAGCGGGTGCTATCACCGCAGGCTGCTTCTTGTCGCGCTTTGCCAAGGCCTACCACTGGGCGCATCTGGACATCGCCGGCACCGCATGGGTCAGCGGTGGCAAGGATAAAGGCGCCAGTGGCCGCCCAGTTCCTCTGCTGACTCAGTACCTGTTGGATCGCGCCAACGCTTGAAGCTGATGATCGAAGGCTGCGTCATCAATCACGCAGCCTTCGATTCAGGAATTGCAATGACCTCTGAAAAAACCAAAGTCGACTTTTATATCCTTCCCAGTGCCGAGCCTTCAGCACGACTGGATTTCGCCTGCAAACTCACCGAAAAAGCCTGGCGACTGGGGCATCGGGTGTATCTGCATTGCAGCGATATTGCCCAGCGCAAGGACTTGGACGCACGTCTTTGGCGCTTCAAGGGCGAGAGTTTCGTGCCCCACAGCACTGTCGAAGATGAACCCGACGGGGTGATTGTCATGGGCCTTGATGAGGCACCTGACGGCCATCAGGATTTACTGATCAATCTGGACCTTAAAGTCCCCGAATTTTTCACACGCTTCGCCCGCGTGGCAGAAGTGGTGGTCGAAGACCCCGCCGTTCGACTGGCCGCACGGGAGAGTTTCCGCTTCTACCGTGAACAGGGCTATCCTCTGCAAGACCACAAGTTACAACGACTCTGAGCACACGATGGACACCTCCAATTCGCCGCAAAACGCCGCACATCTGCTCGACGACCTCGAGTCCATCCGCAAGTTGCTCGGTGATGAAGGCCTGCAACCGCCCCTGCTGACTGAAATGGTGGGCGAGGACGGCGCGAAAATTCCGCTGTTGTCCGACACGGTTGACGTCCAGCCGGTGGTAGAACAAAGCACTCCGATTGCCCCCGAAGTGCCTGAGCCCGTTCAAATGCCACTGGCCATTACCCCAAAAGCTGAAAAAGCCCCGGACGCTCTGTTAGTCCACTTGGACAAAGAACTGCGCACGGCAGCCCAAGCCATCATGCAAGAGGTCATCAACGACTTTGCGCCGCACATCGAAACCGAAATCAAACGCCGCCTCGATGCGCACATGGAACGCTTGCTCGCCCAACACCAAAGCTAACCCGGTAGTCGCTGCCGCAGGCTGCAATGGATGCGCAGCAACCCGTTTGCCTTAGGGCCCTGCCTGCTTCATCCCAGCCTGCGGCAGCGACTACAAATGCGCCTTAGCTTCTTGCCCACACAACTCGCCCTATGCGCCCCGCCCCGCTATACTTGCCGGCTTTCCTGAATTAATGCCAATAGGGTCCCGCCGCGCATGGATAAGACCTACCAGCCGCACGCCATTGAAACTTCCTGGTACAAAACCTGGGAAGACGAGAATTACTTTGCCCCGCAAGGCGCGGGCGACCCGTACACCATCATGATCCCGCCGCCGAACGTCACCGGCAGCTTGCACATGGGGCACGGTTTTAACAACGCGATCATGGACGCCCTGATCCGCTTCCGCCGCATGCAGGGTCGCAACACCTTGTGGCAGCCTGGCACCGACCACGCGGGCATTGCGACCCAAATGCTGGTTGAGCGCCAAATCGAAGCTCAAGGCTTGAACCGTCACGACCTGGGCCGCGAAAAATTCCTCGAAAAAATCTGGGAATGGAAAGACCAGTCCGGCGGCAACATCAGCCGTCAGATCCGTCGCTTGGGCTCGTCCGTCGACTGGAGCCGCGAGCGCTTCACGATGGATGACGGCCTGTCCGAAGCCGTAAAAGAAGCCTTTGTGCGCCTGCACGAAGACGGCCTGATCTATCGCGGCAAGCGTCTGGTCAACTGGGACACCAAACTGCACACCGCCATTTCCGACCTTGAAGTGGAAAACCACGACGAGAAAGGTTTCTTGTGGAACCTGCGCTATCCACTGGCTGACGGCGCTAAAACCGCTGAAGGTCTGGATTACCTGGTTGTGGCAACCACTCGCCCCGAAACCATGCTCGGCGATGCTGCCGTGGCCGTGAACCCGGAAGACGAGCGCTACAAGGCCCTGATAGGCAAATTCGTTGAGCTGCCACTGGTTGGCCGCCGCATCCCGATCATTGCTGACGATTACTGCGATCCTGAATTCGGCACCGGCTGCGTGAAAATCACTCCGGCCCACGATTTCAACGACTACGAAGTCGGCAAGCGTCATAACCTGCCTCTGCTCAACATCTTCGACAAAAATGCCAAGGTGCTGCCTGCTGCGCAGGTGTTCAACCTTGACGGCACGCTGAACGAAACTGTCGACGGCACGCTGCCCGCCAAGTACGCAGGCCTCGACCGTTTTGAAGCGCGCAAGCAAATCGTGGCTGATTTTGACGAAGCAGGCCTGCTGGTCAGCGTTGACGATCACGCCCTGAAAGTCCCGAAAGGCGACCGCTCGGGCACCATCATCGAGCCGTGGCTGACCGACCAGTGGTACGTGTCGACCAAGCCGTTGGCAGAACCTGCCATTGCTGCCGTTGAAGACGGCCGTATCGCCTTCGTGCCCAAGCAGTACGAAAACATGTACTTCTCGTGGATGCGCGACATCCAGGACTGGTGCATCAGCCGTCAGCTGTGGTGGGGCCACCGTATTCCGGCCTGGTACGACGAGTCGGGCAAAGTTTATGTAGGCCGCGACGAAGCCGAAGTCCGCGCCAAAAACAACCTGGGCCCGGACGTTGCGCTGCAACAAGACAACGACGTGCTCGACACTTGGTTCAGCTCGGGTCTGTGGACGTTCTCCACCCTCGGCTGGCCAGAAAAAACCGAAGCGCTGAAAACCTTCCACTCCACTGACGTGTTGGTAACCGGTTTCGACATCATTTTCTTCTGGGTTGCCCGGATGATCATGCTCACCATGCACTTGGTGAAAAACGAAGACGGCACCCCGCAAGTTCCGTTCAAGACGGTGTATGTACACGGTCTGGTGCGTGACGGTCAGGGCCAGAAGATGTCCAAGTCCAAAGGCAACGTTCTGGACCCGCTGGACATTATCGACGGCATTGAACTCGAAGACCTGGTGGCCAAACGGACCACTGGCCTGATGCAGCCAAAACTGCTGAAGAAGATCGAGAAGCAAACCCGCGATGAATTCGCAGACGGCATCGCCAGCTACGGCACCGACGCCCTGCGCTTCACCTTCTGCTCGCTGGCGTCCACCGGTCGTGACATCAAGTTCGACATGGGCCGCGTTGAAGGCTATCGCAACTTCTGCAACAAAATCTGGAACGCCGCACGTTACGTGCTGGACAAGGGTGAAGACTGCGGCCAAAACGGCGAAGCCTACGAGTTGTCGCTGGCTGATCGCTGGATCATCTCGCAGTTACAACGCACCGAAGCCGAAGTGACCCGTCACCTGGACCAATTCCGTTTCGACCTCGCGGCGCAAGCCTTGTACGAGTTCATCTGGAACCAATACTGCGACTGGTACCTGGAACTCTCCAAGCCAGTGCTGTGGGACGAAAACGCTCCAGTTGAACGTCAGCGCGGCACCCGCCGTACGCTGGTTCGCGTACTGGAAGTGGCCCTGCGTCTGGCGCACCCGTTCATGCCGTTCATCACCGAAGAAATCTGGCAGCGCATCGCGCCGCTGGCGGGCGTTGAAGGCAAGACCATCATGCTGCAACCGTGGCCTGTGGCGAACGAAGCGCGCATCGACCAGGCCGCTGAGGACGACATCGAATGGCTCAAAGGCTTGATGCTTGGCACGCGCAACATCCGTGGCGAGATGAACATCGGCCCGGGCAAGCCGTTGCAGCTGTACCTTAAAAACGTCAGCAGCGAAGATCAGCGCCGTTTGACCGAGAATGACGCCTTGCTGAAAAAGCTGGCTAAACTCGAATCCATCACCGTGCTGCAAGACGGCGCCGAAGCACCGCTGTCCGCCACCGCTCTGGTTGGCGAGATGGAAGTGCTGGTGCCAATGGCCGGTCTGATCGACAAAGATGCAGAGTTGGCGCGTCTGGACAAGGAAATCCAGCGCTTGCACGGCGAAGTGGCCCGCGTAGGCGGAAAACTGTCAAACGCCGCGTTCGTAGACAAGGCTCCGGCCGAAGTCATCGACAAGGAACGCGCCAAACTGGCCGAAGCCGAACAGGCTTTGAGCAAGTTGGCAGACCAGCACGCGCGGATTTCCAGCCTGTAATTACGCTGCGCACCTGATCGCGGGCAAGACCTACCTTTGTGTAGGAACGAGCTTGCTCGCGATGGTCTAGAACGATAACGCTCCTATAGGCAGCGCTATCGAGATCATCGCGAGCAAGCTCGTTTCTACAGGGGGTTTTAGGGCTTGCCCGCGATTGCTTTTGTGGAATGAATTGAACATGACAACGCCCCGCACTTCCAAAGCCACACGCCACAAGCCCAAGGCTGCCAGCGAAGCCAAGCCGGCCGAGCCACGCGTCAAACCCAGCCTGCACCCGCGCAACCGCCATCAAGGGCGCTATGACTTCCCACAGCTGATTTCGGTCTGCCCGGAACTGGCGGAGTTTGTGATCATCAACCCGTACGGCAAAGAAAGCATCGACTTTGCCAACCCGACAGCCGTGCGCGTGTTCAACCGCGCTCTGCTCAAGGCGTTCTACGGCATTGCTCACTGGGACATCCCGGCTGATTATCTGTGCCCGCCCGTACCGGGTCGCGCGGACTACGTGCATTTTCTGGCCGACTTGCTGGCCACCATGAACGATGGCGAAATCCCACGCGGTTCAAATGTGCGCGTGCTGGACATCGGCATGGGCGCCAACTGCGTTTACCCGCTGATTGGCCATAGCGAATACCGCTGGCAGTTCCTTGGCACTGAAGTTGACCCTACTGCCGTCAAGGCGGCCAAGGCAATTGTGCAGTCCAACAGTTTGAACAAAGCCATCAGCCTGCGTCTGCAACCTAACCCGCAGAAGATCCTGCTGGATGTACTGGAAAGCAGCGAGCGTTTTGATCTGACCATGTGCAACCCGCCCTTCCACGCCTCGTTGGACGAAGCAACCCGTGGCAGCGAACGTAAGTGGCGCGCACTGGGCAAAGCCGACCCCAAGCGCAAGTTGCCGGTTCTGAACTTCGGCGGCCAAGCGGCTGAACTGTGGTGCGAAGGTGGTGAGCAGCGCTTTGTTACCCAACTGATCCGCGAAAGCGTTGAAGTAGGCCGTCAGATCCTGTGGTTCAGCGTTCTGGTGTCCAAGGCATCCAACTTGCCAGCAATCCAGACCGCACTGAAAAAAGCCGGTGCACGGGAAAGCCGAGTGGTGGACATGTCGCAAGGCAACAAACAAAGCCGCTTTGTCGCATGGACCTTCCATGACAAAGATCAGCAACAAATGTGGCGTGAAAAAAACTGGAAATAGGATGAGCGTGTAGTCACTGACGAGGCTCGTCAGCGACTACGGCACTCATAAAAAAACCGCGCATCGGAATGCTCCGATGCGCGGTTTTTTTATGAATCGTCTTACTTGTTAACAGCGTCAGTCAGGCCTTTGGCCACAACGAGCTTGATAACTTTTTTGGCAGCGATTTCGATGGCTGCGCCAGTCGAAGGGTTACGGCCAGTACGGGCAGGACGCTCAGTCACTTTCAGTTTGCCAATACCTGGCAGAGTGATTTCGCCGCCATTTTCCAATTGATCAGCAACGATCTGAGCCAGTTGGTCCAGAGCGTTACGCGCGGTAGTTTTCGGCGCGTCGATAGCTTCAGCGATATCGGCGATCAGTTGGTCTTTAGTAATAGCCATTGAGATGTTCCTTCCCTATCAAATTCATTTGGTTTGCAGAGTGCAAAGTCAGCTATCGAGCCAGATCTCAAGGGTCTGGCACGCCCGTTTGCTTTCACGACGAATCGCGGATGTAGAGTGCTAAAACGGGGTTTGGTTCGACCTGACACATGCTGAATGCACGCTTTGCGCCGTTACCGAGCGCAAGACCGGGCAAAACTAGCACAGCGACGAGCAAATATCCGCCTCTACCTCGCCATTTGGTCAGCTTTATCGCCTTAAAACCGTAAAAAAATGCCTCTGGGCAGTCAGAAGCCCCCTTAACACCAGACCGGAGGCTGCCCTAGGGCTTAGGTGCGTTACACTTGGCGCTTTTACGGGGTGCTCACCCTGCCCCCTCATTACACGCCGAGAAGCCCATGCCGATCCGTCATTGCATCGTCCATTTGATTGAAAAAAAACCCGACGGTACGCCCGCTGTTCTCCACGCTCGCGACTCCGAATTAGCCGAGTCGATGGCCATCGAGAACATGCTCGCTGACCTCAACGAAAGCTATAACGCCAAGCAAGGTAAAGCCTGGGGGTTTTTCCATGCCGAGTCTGGCGCACACCCGTTCAGCGGCTGGCTTAAAGAGTATCTGGACGGCGGCAAGGATTTCACCGCTTTCAGTCGCATCGCGGTTGAGCATCTGCAAAAACTGATGGAGGAGTCCAACCTCTCCGTGGGCGGCCACGTGCTATTTGCCCATTACCAGCAAGGCATGACTGACTATCTAGCCATCGCCCTGCTGCATCACAGTGACGGCGTTGCCGTTAACAGCGAACTGGATGTCACCCCATCGCGCCATCTGGATCTTGGGCAATTGCATTTGGCGGCTCGAATCAATATCTCCGAGTGGCAGAACAACAAACAGTCCAAGCAGTACATCTCGTTTATCAAAGGCAAGAATGGCAAAAAAGTCTCGGAATACTTCCGCGACTTCATCGGCTGCCAAGAAGGTGTGGACGGCCCTGGCGAGACTCGTACGCTGCTCAAGGCTTTCAGCGATTTCGTTGAAAGCGAAGACCTGCCTGAAGAGTCCGCCCGTGAAAAAACCAAAACCTTGGTCGATTACGCCAGCAGTCAGGCCAAAATCGGCGAGCCTATGGGCCTGGAAGAACTGTCCGAGCTGATTGACGAAGAACGCCCAAAAGCGTTCTACGACCACATCCGCAACAAGGACTACGGCCTGTCCCCCGAGATTCCGGCAGACAAGCGTACCCTTAACCAGTTCCGCCGCTTCACGGGGCGCGCTGAGGGCTTGTCCATCAGCTTTGAAGCACACCTGCTGGGCTCCAAGGTCGAATTTGACGAAGAGGCCGGCACGCTAGTGATCAAAGGCTTGCCGACCCAGTTGCTCGATCAACTCAAGCGCAGCAAGTAATGCTCAACGGCATTCTGAAAAAAGTCCTGTTTGTTCTGGTCGTGGTCGTTGTGTTTCAAAACTGGGGCAAGATCGAGCGGGTGCTTAATCCGTCAGGTGCTGTGGCTGAACACACCCGGGCCAATGCTCGGGTTGTGCTGTATGCCACCGAGTGGTGTGGCTACTGCAAGGCCACTCGACGCTTTTTGGATCAAAAAGGCATCCCGTTTAAAGAGTTTGATATCGAAAAGGATCCCGCTGCCCGCCAAGCGTATGAAGCCTTGGGCGGTCGCGGTATTCCGATTCTCGACGTCAATGGCACGTTGATTCGAGACTTCAACCCGGACGCGATTCTCGCCGCCCTGAAATAACCCGGTAAGCGCGAGCTTGCTACAAAGGGTTTGGCTGCAATAACTGACTTTGCACCAAGCATTCCTTGGCGCTCTTTTTGAGCTTTTTGATCAAGCGCTCCTGGCGCAACGCTTCACCTTTGTCCGGCCAAGACTCGACGTAGACCAACGCCACGGCGGGGCTTGAGGCAAAAAAACGCGCACCTTTGCCACACTGATGCTGACTAAACCGACGCAACGGGTCATCACTGATTCCGCAGTACAACGAACCGTTGGCCGCACGTACCAAATACACAAACCAAGGTTTGGGCGCAGAAGTGGGGGTCGCAGGGGCAAGGAGTTGTGTCACGCCCATTTCACCGTCATGAAAAAGAGCCAAATCTTATCAGAGTGCCTTAACGCGCCGTTTGAAACGCCTTGAGCCCTTTGTGGGCCTGAGCCCTGATGGCGTTTTTCACCAAAGGTGTCCAGCCCAACAACAAACCTTTGATGCCCAGTGCCTGACGTGACCACTGCCATAAATCGAAGTGGTCACGGTGCTCACAGATCTTGCCGTCGCGAAACACAAAACGCGCCTGAATGTTGTTAATCACAATATTGCCGGTCTGGCTGAACACATAAGTGGCCACCCAGTGCGCACTGCCCGCTCGATCATCGGCCTGTACCTGATCAAACGTGAGCGTGAAATCCTTGGCCCGCGAGGTCAGCATGCGCCACATATCCCGCGCATCCTTGCCCTGCAACTCCCCAAACACCGGATCACTAAAGCGCACGTCATCGGTGTAACACGCTGCCATGCCCTCAGCATCGAGGCGCTGAAAGGCTTCGTAAAAACGAGTTATCACAGCGTGATGGACTGTGTTCATTGCGGGCTCCGTGCAGGTCTGAATGCCTGCACGATAATCTGCAATGGTTAGAAACACTATCGCTATCCGCTACGACCTTAACGCAGGTCAGCTCAGGTCAAATTTTTTCGCTGCGCGCATTCACATACTGTGCCCGCCCGGCGCCGAGCCCAGCAATGATGGCTCCAGTGCCAATCACGCCAAAAATCCAGCCCAGTGCGCTCCAGCCACCTGTTAGTTCATGCACCACGCCTACCGCAAACGGCCCCATCGACGCCACGGTGTAACCAATGCCTTGGGCCATGCCCGACAAGTTGGCAGCCACATGGGAGTCGCGCGAGCGCAGCACAATCAGAGTCAGCGCCAGACTGAACGTACCGCCCTGCCCCAGCCCGAGCACAATCGCCCAGCCCCACAAGCCGTCCAGCGACGCATACAGACAGCCGAACAAGCCCGCCAGTGTCATGCCCATGACCACAACAATCGCCAACCGCTGATCTTTACCCCGCGTTGCCAGCCAAGGGGCTGTCAACGCGGTAATCAGTTGCACAATCACCGAGCCCGACATCACCAGACCCGCTTGGGTCGGGGTCAAACCACGACCAATCAAAATCGAAGGCAACCAGCCAAACACGATGTACGACAGCGACGATTGCAAACCCATGTACAGCGTCACTTGCCACGCCAGCGGGTCGCGCAACAAACCACTCACCCGATAACTCACCGAGTGGGCGCCTTGGCGCTTGCCCACTTGTGGCAACCAAAACACGGCGGCAATCACCGCAGGCACTGCCCAAAAGCCCAACCCTAGCGCCCAGCTGTGACCCAAATAATCGCTCAACGGCACCGTTGCACCCGCCGCCAGCGCAGCGCCCAGGCATAAAGCCATCGTGTACACGCCCGTCATAGTGCCCGCATGGCCTGCAAAATCACGCTTGATGATGCCCGGCAACAACACACCAATTACCCCGATACTGGCACCCGCCAGAATGCTCCCAGCGAACAGCCCGACTTCACCGAAACAACTGCGCAAAATAATCCCGCCACCCAGCGTCAGCAAAATTCCCAGCACCACCCGCTCAGTCCCAAAACGGCGGGCAAGTATCGGAGCCAAAGGCGCAAACAGCCCAAGGCAAAGCACCGGTAAGGTGGTCAACAAACCCGCTTGGGCCGCCGACAACCCCAAACTGTTCGACACCTCGCTGAGCAACGGCGCCATGCTCGACAACGCCGGACGCAAATTCAACGCCACCAACACCAGCCCCAGGAGCAACAACCACGGGCGCAACACCTGCACAGGCGCCTGCTGCACGATCTCGTCGTCGACTTCTGCGTCGATCAAGAGTTCTTGCAAGTCGTCCAGGTGACGAGCGGGGTCGGTGTTGTGAGTGGATAGCGAGGCATTGCGCGTCATGAGCATCTCCGGGTCAAGGCAGTTGACGAAGTCCGGCGTAGCGCCACGACTTGTAACGGGAAAGGTCTGACAAATAGCTCGCCTGTCAGCACATTCCTCTAGGGAATTTTCCGACATGGTAGTCAGCACCCCGCGCAAGGGCAATCGACGGCGCGCTCTGGGCCGCAATATCAAGAGGGGGATTGGGTTATGAACGTGTGGCCGCTACCGCAGGTGGCGAAACGGCCGCAGGGCTTGTGTCCTTGAATGACACAAGCCCTGCGGGCTCGATTGCAGCCTGCGGCAGCGACTACACACAGCCCATCAATGCAGGATTTGATTCAAGAACAGCTTGGTGCGATCGTTTTGCGGGTTGTCAAAGAAGTCGTTGGGCGCTGCCTGCTCAACGATTTCGCCCTTGTCCATGAAGATCACGCGATTAGCCACGGTGCGGGCAAAGCCCATTTCATGGGTCACGCACAGCATTGTCATACCGTCTTGTGCCAGGCCAATCATGGTGTCGAGCACCTCTTTGACCATCTCCGGGTCGAGTGCCGAAGTCGGCTCATCAAAGAGCATGATTTTTGGCTTCATGCACAGCGCCCGGGCTATCGCCACCCGCTGTTGCTGACCACCCGACAGTTGCCCCGGAAACTTGTGCGCCTGCTCCGGGATACGCACCCGCTCCAGATAGTGCATGGCAATTTCTTCGGCCTGACGCTTGGGCATTTTGCGCACCCACATCGGCGCCAGTGTGCAGTTTTGAAGGATGGTCAGGTGCGGAAACAAATTGAAGTGCTGAAACACCATGCCCACTTCGCGACGCACGGTTTCGATCTGCTTGATGTCGTTGGTCAGCTCCACACCATCGACCATGATGCGCCCCTGCTGATGTTCTTCAAGACGATTAAGGCAGCGAATGGTGGTCGATTTACCCGAGCCTGACGGCCCGCACAATACAATCCGCTCGCCCGGCTGCACGTTGAGGTTGATGTCTTTGAGGACATGAAACTGGCCATACCATTTGTTGACGCCCTGCATCTGAATAATGCCTTCAGGGCTCGCAGGTTGTTTGATTGCTTCACTCATGTCGCACTCCTAACGCTTGTGGCCAGTGTCCAGCTTGCGCTCCAAATGAATGGAGTAGCGGGACATACCAAAACAGAAAATCCAGAACACCAACGCTGCAAACACATAGCCTTCGGTCGCCATGCCTAGCCACTTGGGATCAGCCGCGGCTTGCTTGACACTGTTAAGCAGGTCGAACAGGCCAATGATGATCACCAGACTGGTGTCCTTGAACAGGGCAATAAAGGTGTTCACGATGCCGGGGATTACCAGCTTCAAGGCCTGGGGCAAAATCACCAGCCCCATGCTGCGCCAATAACCCAAACCCATTGCCGCTGCGGCTTCGTATTGGCCTTTGGGAATGGCCTGCAAGCCACCGCGCACCACTTCGGCAACATAGGCCGACTGGAACAAGATCACTCCGATCAAGGCCCGCAGCAGCTTGTCGAAGTTCATGCCTTCGGGCAGAAACAGCGGCAGCATCACCGATGACATAAACAGCACTGTGATCAGCGGCACACCACGCCAGAACTCAATAAACGTCACACACACCACGCGAATGGCCGGCATGTCAGAGCGTCTACCCAGCGCCAGCAAAATACCCAGTGGCAATGCACCTGCGATGCCCACCGTGGCGATCACCAAGGTCAGCATCAAGCCGCCCCATTGGCTGGTGGCCACACTGGTCAGCCCCCAATAACCGCCATGTAACAGGCTGTAGGCCAAAATCGGGTACACCACCAAAAAGCCCAGCCCGTAAATTGCCTTGCGCTCAAAGCGCGAGATAAATAGCGGCGCTGCGCCGATCACCGCCAGCCACACCGTCAAGTCCACCCGCCAACGCAACTCGGACGGGTAATAGCCGTACATAAATTGGCCAAAGCGTTGTTGGATAAACACCCAGCAAGCGCCCTCTTTGGTGCAGTCGGCGCGGGTGGTGCCCACCCAATTGGCGTCAAAGATCATCCAGTTCAGCAGCGGCGGCACAATCAGCCAAACCAAATAACACGCAAACAGGGTGAGCAACGTGTTAAGCCAACTGGAAAACAGATTGGCCCGAGCCCAAGCCACAATGCCGATGCGGTTACCGGGCGGCGGCATGTCGGGTTTAAAAACATGTGTCGTCATGGTCGCGTCCTCATCGTTCGATCAGCGCAATGTGCGTGTTGTACCAATTCATCAACAACGAAATGCTGATGCTGATGGCCAAGTACACGCTCATGGTGATGGCGATGACCTCAATGGCTTGCCCGGTCTGGTTCAGCACCGTGCCGGCAAACAGTGAAACCATCTCTGGATAACCGATGCCCGCCGCCAGCGACGAGTTTTTCACCAGGTTCAGGTATTGGCTGGTCAACGGCGGAATGATGACCCGTAGCGCTTGCGGGATGATCACCATGCGCAACATCGGCCCAGGGCGCAGCCCCAGCGAACGCGCAGCTTCGGTTTGGCCATGACTGACCGACTTGATGCCCGAACGCACGATTTCGGCAATAAAAGCCGCCGTATAAACCGTGAGCGCAATGGTCAGCGCCAGCAGTTCGGGGATCAGCACCCAACCGCCAACAAAGTTAAACCCCTTGAGTTCGGGCATTTCCCAATGCACTGGCGCGCCCAAAATCAGCACACACAGCCCGGGAATGACCAGCAACAGCGCCAGACCAACCCAAAAGGTGTGAAACGGCACGCCCGTGGCCTCAAAACGCTTTTTGGCCCAGCGCGCCATTAACACAACAGCCGCAATCGCCAGCAGCACGCTGACAACAAATGGCCAAAAAACGTCAGTCCCGATGGCCGCAGGCATGTTCAAGCCACGGCTGCTCATATAGAAGGTGTCAGCAACGTTGTGGCTGTTGCGCGGCCCCGGCATGGTCAAAAACACGGCGAAGTACCAGAACAGGATTTGCAGCAACGGGGGAATATTGCGAAAAACCTCAACGTAAACTGTGGCCAGCTTGCTGATCATCCAGTTCGACGACAAACGCGCCACGCCGATGATGAAGCCCAAAACAGTCGCCAGTACGATACCAATCACCGAAACCAGCAAGGTGTTGAGCAGGCCAATCACAAAGACGCGGGCATAACTGTCCGATTCGGTGTAATCAATCAAATGCTGCGCGATGCCAAAGCCGGCACTGCGCTCCAAAAAATCAAAGCCTGAGGTAATGCCTCGATGTTGCAAATTGGTCTGGGTGTTATTGAACAAGTACCAGCCCAACGACACCACCAACACAATGGTGACGATTTGAAATAACCACGCACGCACACGTGGATCGCCAAGGCTAAGCCCCAGCTTGGGTGCGCTGACTTTAGTCTGCATGAAGTGCCCCTGAAAAATTGGATCAGAACAACATCACCCGGCAGTTGGCCTACCGGGTGAAAGGACCATCAGCGCACAGGTGGTGCGTATTGAATGCCGCCGTTGTTCCACAGGGCGTTCATCCCGCGGTCAATTTGCAACGGTGTGTCTTTGCCAAGGTTCTTCTCAAACACTTCGCCGTAGTTACCCACTTGGCTGACGATTTGCACCACCCAGTCCTTAGGCAGCTTTAGGTCTTTGCCGTACTCACCGTCAGCGCCCAACAGGCGGGCAACGTCAGGGTTTTTAGTGGCTTTAGCTTCGGCCACTACGTTTTTGGAGGTGATGCCTGCTTCTTCAGCATTGAGCATCGCGAACAAGGTCCACTTGACGATGCTGAACCAGTCTTCATCCCCCTTACGCACCACTGGGCCCAGTGGCTCTTTAGAGATGGTCTCTGGTAAAACGATGTAGTCCGTTGGGTTGGCCAACTTGCTGCGCTGTGCATACAGCTGGGATTTGTCCGAGGTCAGCACGTCACAGCGCCCGCTTTCTAGCGACTTGGCGCTTTCATCCGAGGTGTCGAAGGTAATGGGGGTGTATTTAAGGTTATTGGCCCGAAAGTAATCCGACACGTTGAGTTCAGTTGTAGTCCCGGCCTGGATGCAGATGGTTGCGCCGTCCAGCTCTTTGGCGCTTTTTACGCCCAGCTTGTTATTCACCAAAAAACCAACGCCGTCGTAATACGTCACACCGGCAAACACCATGCCCATGCCTGCGTCACGCGAACTGGTCCAAGTGGTGTTACGCGACAGCACATCAATTTCGCCCGATTGCAGTGCAGTGAAACGCTCTTTGGCGTTCAACTGGCTGAACTTGACCTTGGTGGCGTCGCCAAAAACAGCAGCGGCCACGGCGCGGCAAATGTCGGCGTCGATCCCCAAAATCTTGCCGTCTTTGTCGGGCACCGAAAAGCCCGGCAAACCATCACTGACACCACACTGCACAAAGCCTTTCTTTTTAACCCCGTCCAATGTCGCGCCGGCATGAGCAACACCACTGATGCTCAACATGATCGCTGCGGTGGCTAACGCCAAGGTGGATTTCAACTGCTTCATTCAAACCTCCAGTTTTGCTTTTATTGTGTTTGAACAAGACCCGCCGCCCCCTTGTGAGGCACTGTTGACCCGTGTTGGCTTTTTATTGGGTCAAGCGGCATAAGCCTTGAGCGATGGGTGCATCGCACTAACCTTCAAACTGAAGCGCTCACTTGAGCTGCTGAACTCCTTGTCAAACTTCACCCTGAAGCTTTTTGCTGCCCCACCTCGGCAGTTGCCTGTTAGTGTTACCGCCGTAGGTGAGCGCCTTTACCTCCCTGTACACATAGCAAAGCGCGTACCACTGTGGCCTCAGAAGCGATTCACCCCTGTGTTTTCAGAAGAATCGTTCAAGCACACGGCATCACCTTCAATAAGTCCGCGAATATGCACACTTGTCGCGCACCCTAACTGCGCGCACGCACAACGATGGAGCAGCCATGCACACACCTTTGATTATCGAACCCCAAAAGCCCGCAGACGCTTGTGTTATCTGGCTCCACGGCTTGGGTGCCGACCGCTATGACTTCTTGCCAGTGGCCGAAGCGCTGCAAGAGTCATTAATGAGCACGCGCTTTGTTTTGCCTCAGGCGCCGACCCGTGCGGTGACGATCAATGGCGGATATGCCATGCCTAGCTGGTACGACATCAAAGCCATGAGCCCGGCGCGTTCGATCAGTGAAGATGAGCTCAATGAATCAGCCGACAGCGTCATTGCCTTGATCGAAGCCCAGCGCCAGAGCGGTATCGACAGCAACCGGATCTTTTTGGCCGGTTTTTCACAAGGCGGCGCCGTGGTACTGCACACCGCGTATTTGAAATGGCAGGGGCCTTTGGGTGGCGTACTTGCCCTCTCCACTTACGCCCCCACATTCAGTAATGAGCTGGAGTTGTCTGCCAGCCAGCAGCGAACCCCGGCTTTGTGTCTGCATGGTCAGTACGACGATGTAGTCCAAAACGCTATGGGTCGTACGGCCTATGAACACTTGAAACGGTTGGGTGTGACCGTTACATGGCAGGAATACCCAATGGGTCACGAAGTGTTACCGGAAGAAATCCGCGACATCGGCGCTTGGTTGACCAAACATCTGGGCTAATACCGAAACATAGGGCCGCTCACTACGCCGAGCACGCGACTTGCATTACACTGCCCGGCGTACACTCCTTAACCAACTGATGAGATGACCGTGCTCAAAGCACTCAAAAAAATATTCGGTAAAAGCGAGGCTGAGCCGCTCGCGCCAGCTTCCTCGACACCTGCGAACACCCCCAGCCCGCGTGCCGACGCGCAACAGCCTGGCCGTTCTGCTCCTGCTCAAGCGCCGGTGACCACCCCCGTCGCACAGCCCGCACCAGAACCGGTGCGCGCCGAAAAACCAAAAGTTGCCAAACCACGGCGTGAAGTGGCCCCAAAACCACCGATCATTCCCTGGAAACTCGAAGACTTCGTGGTAGAGCCACAAGAAGGCAAAACCCGCTTTCACGACTTCAAGCTCGCCCCTGAGCTGATGCACGCCATTCAAGATCTGGGCTTTCCTTATTGCACGCCGATTCAGGCACAAGTGCTGGGTTACACCCTGAGCGGCCGCGATGCCATTGGCCGCGCTCAAACCGGCACGGGTAAAACCGCCGCCTTTTTGATCTCGATCATCAGCCAGTTGACCCAAACCCCGCCGCCCAAAGAGCGCTACATGGGTGAGCCACGCGCGTTGATCATTGCGCCCACCCGCGAGCTGGTGGTGCAAATCGCCAAAGACGCTGCCGACCTGACCAAATACACCGACCTCAACGTCATGACGTTCGTGGGCGGCATGGACTTCGACAAGCAGCTCAAACAGCTTGAAGCCCGTCATTGCGACATTCTGGTGGCCACACCGGGCCGTTTGCTGGACTTCAACCAGCGCGGCGAAGTGCATTTGGACATGGTTGAAGTGATGGTGCTCGACGAAGCCGATCGCATGCTCGACATGGGCTTCATCCCGCAAGTACGCCAGATCATTCGCCAGACGCCACCCAAAGCCGAGCGCCAAACACTGCTGTTCTCGGCGACCTTTACCGAAGACGTGATGAACTTGGCCAAGCAATGGACCACTGACCCGGCCATCGTCGAAATCGAAGCGCAAAACGTCGCCAACGAACTGGTTGAGCAACACGTTTACGCTGTCGCGGGGGCAGACAAGTACAAATTGCTGTTCAACTTGGTCAACGACAACGGCTGGGAACGCGTGATCGTGTTCGCCAACCGCAAAGATGAAGTGCGACGTATCGAAGAGCGCTTGGTACGCGACGGCATCAACGCCGCGCAACTGTCTGGCGACGTGCCGCAACACAAACGCATCAAAACCCTCGAAGGCTTCCGTGAAGGCAAGGTTCGCGTGCTGGTAGCCACCGACGTGGCAGGCCGCGGCATTCACATCGACGGCATCAGCCACGTAATCAACTTCACCCTGCCTGAAGTGCCTGACGACTACGTACACCGCATTGGCCGTACAGGCCGGGCCGGTGCCAGCGGCGTGTCGATCAGTTTTGCCGGTGAAGATGACTCGTACCAACTGCCGTCAATCGAAGCCCTGCTGGGTCGCAAGATCAGCTGCGAAACACCGCCGACCGAACTGCTGCGCCCGGTCGTGCGCGCAGTGCGCAAGCCGCTGGACCCAACCGAAACAGCCTGATTTTTGGGCGCCAGCAAGACATGAGCAGGCTCGGGCCTACACAAGGCCTGCGCCGCAGCCTTTGATATTTAGACTAAGTCCAGAATGTCACCCGCATAGGGCGCGCCGACAACGTGGGTGCCGAACGAGGCATACATTTCAGCCGCCGATATGCCCTTGGGCGCCATCGCCAACTGTTCTATACGCTGGTTTTCGGGGTGAGCTGCCCAACGCTCTACATTCTCGGCCAGGGGTTCAGGGTGTGCGGCATGCGTGCCATACACGTCCCCCGCTTGAAGCGCTTTATAGCCCAGCGTGTGTAGGCGGTCGCGAGTCTCTTTTATCTTCGACACTTCCCGACGCAGGCTATCGACCGCTGACTGGGAAGCACGCACATAAGGATGCGCCTGCTGCTTTAGCCAACTGCGCCTTTGTTCCAGTTGCGCTTCAACCCGCGCCAACATTTCATCGACCCATTCCAGCTCAAGACTGGTCACTCGTGGGCGCTTGGCGGTCATGGCTTCTTGCCAGCGCTTGAGCGTTGCCCAACTGCACGGCACATAACCTCCGGTCATTGAGTGATTGCCCGCATCCAACAACTGCCTGCCTAACCCACCCCGTGCGGGCAGCCCTTCATATTGCTCAAGCGCCAGCGTGCAGGCCGCATGCTGGGCCAGCGTTTCACAGCCCGGTGCCCACAAAATATGTGAAACCTCACCGCCGCCGAAATCCACCGGTAAAAAGTGCTGCAAGTTCCCATGATGGGCATACGGGTCGCCCTCCCAGTTGACCGTATTGGCCACAAAAGCGGCGAACTGCACCGGCACATTACGGATAAGAATCCCTGCCCCCGGCATAAAATCGGCAGGTTTTAGCTTCATCCAGGTCATTGGCACGCTAGGCACCGGGTCGTTGTGATTGACCATGCGGTGATGCACCAAGGGTTTGGCCGCCTCCACAAAGCTTGCATCCCCTGCCCGTGGCGCACCGTAGGTGTAGAGCAAAATGTCGTACTCCTCAGGTCTACGGCGTAGCATCTCCGACAGCAAAAAAGCGATGGCCCCACCAAGGCTGTGGCCGCAGATTAGTAGTTTTTGGCCGGAGTAGAATTTTTCCAGGTATTTACCCACAAAAGTTGAAGCCACTTTTGCTGCCTCATAAAACCCGCGATGAACAGAGCCAGCTCCCTCTTCAAAAGCCACCTGAAAAGCATCGATATCCCGCAGTGCATCCGGCAATAGCTCGCTGGTACCACGCACTGCAATCAGGATGATTTCATCGTTATGGGTGGCGAACGCCTGGGTGTCGGTCTCGTCAACATCGCCACGATCATCCAGAAAATGGATTTTAGAGGGGCTTTCCTGATCAGGGCCTAACTGTGGGTTGTTGTCCGG
Source organism: Pseudomonas sp. E315 (assembly GCF_055406205.1). Taxonomy (NCBI): domain Bacteria; kingdom Pseudomonadati; phylum Pseudomonadota; class Gammaproteobacteria; order Pseudomonadales; family Pseudomonadaceae; genus Pseudomonas; species Pseudomonas sp. E315. The sequence goes on from NZ_JBUZPJ010000014.1 coordinate 94,453, forward strand.
GTACAACACGGGATCAAACGGAGCAATTTCAAAGCGTTTGGAATAAGCAACGTCTTCATACAGCGGGTAAAAGGCCTGTGCCTGCCCGGCATCCACTTGCCAGAGTTCCTCAAACTTGGCCAGCCCATCAGCAAACCAATTGCCCGAACTAGGAGCTTGGCCAAAGGTGACACTGGGCGTTTCAATCGGATGCTGGTCTGGGGCTTGACCAAATGGGCAGTAACTTAATGTGGCCATCAGTGCTAACTGGTATAGGTTGAGCGCACAAAACTCTGGGTCCGTCGACAACATGGGGCGTAATGCCCGCAGCGGCCGCACTTGCAATACCGTATGCCGACTGCCGGCTATACAAACTCCCCGCAGGCCATGCTTCCCCATCACCTCTCGCGCCCCCGGGCTCGGAGGGTAATAACACTTAACTTTAGGCGGCAAATGAGACATATGCTCAACCAAATGCCGTACTTCAATTTGGCAGTAATCCGTGTTCACAAGCCCCAGCACCGGATTATCTTGAGTGCGCCTGCCATCTTTATTGATATAACGGGTTTGTTCGGCCCTGACCTGAAGTTCGGTAATTTGTAGGGGGTAATATTCTCGAATCATTAATGCACTGTAGTAGTCATCTACACCTTGATATGACGACAACATCGTTACGGCAATAGGCCCTGCAAAGTGATCACGTACCGTCCCTGTTCCTGCCGAATCTAAAAAACCACTGTACTTGAATCCTTCCGAATCAATAGCTTCATACACTAACTCAGCGTAAGGCTGTCCCAAACCAAACTCATCTACCAGTTGAAAACTGGTTTCTTTAACTTGTAAAGGGCATGAAAGCATTCGATTGTTGAAATCATTATCTTGTTTTTCCGCAGAAACCATCACGTTCTCCTACCCTTACTCTGTACACCCAGGATAAACAGTGCACTGCTTGCCATCCGGCATCATGAAGTGGCTAAAATCTTTTTCGTTACCCCGACAAAAAGCATATTGATCTTCAAACCCTTTACCCATGCAGCGCTTCCAACCATTAGGAAATTCCACCCACGTATCCCCCATATACGGCCTTTCTTTTTCCGCCAAATTAATTTTCATTTTTACCGTTTTGCCCGGCAATTGATCAAGGGTATAGCCTGCAACAGGGCCGCCACGAGTTGATGGGCGGCCAACGTTCACATCTTTGCAATTCAATAGCTTTCTGAGCACTCGCGTTTTCCCAGACGTTCTAAACAGCCATTCACACTCACCGTAAAAAACACTTTCCCCCGTAGCATCAAAAGTTTCCGTATCAATTGCATCCAGCTTTTCCTTAACAACCACCTGAGCCCAATCAGCACCAAAATCCAACCACGCCCCACCATACACCGCATACATCTCTAACTTTATGTTATACACAACCAATGAACAGCCATTACGCACACGCCGAATTTCGATTTCAATATCAGGCTTATAATCTTTCCACCACTTATAATTAAACGCCGACGCTTTATTATCTTTAGTACCCACCGTACAGGTCTCCCCCGGCGCGGGCACATAAATAACAATCGCCTTATATCTAAATCCCGGTGGCATATCCACGGTAAAAGTGAAGGTGTTTGGCTCTCTTAAATACCAGCCGACCGCAAGCACAGCACAACTGGCCAGCGCACAGCACACAATCCATCGTTTTCTGACTATGCCCTTCACTCGGTACACCCCGGATAAACAGTACATTGCTTGCCATCCGGCATTATGAAAGAACTGAAGTCTTTATAATTACCATTACAAAAAGCATATTGATCTTCAAAGTTATCCCCCATACAACGCTTCCATCCATTTTCGACCTTCACCCACGTATCACCGATGGCAGACCTTTCTTCTTTCGCCAAGTTAATTTTCATTTTTACCGTTTTGCCCGGCAATTGATCTAGGGTATAGCCTGCAACAGGGCCGCCACGGGTTGATGGACGGCCAACGTTCACATCTTTGCAATTCAATAGTTTTCTGAGCACTCGCGTTTTCCCAGACGTTCTAAACAGCCATTCACACTCACCGTAAAAAACACTCTCCCCCGTAGCATCAAAAGTTTCCGTATCAATTGCATCCAGCTTTTCCTTAATAACCACCTGAGCCCAATCAGCACCAAAATCTCCTCTATCCTCTCCATACGTCGCGAATATTTCGAGTTTGATGTTATAGACCACCAATGGGCATCCATTGCGGATTTTGCGAATTACAATTTCGGAGTCAGGTTTATAATTTTCCCGCCACCAGTCATTGAACACTGGAGCTTTATTGTATTTTTTGGGTACCGTACAGGTCTCCCCCGGTGCAGGCACATAAATAACAATCGCTCTATATCTAAACCCCGGTGGCATATCCACGGTAAAAGTGAAGGTATTTGGCTCTCTTAAATACCAGCCGACCGCAAGCACAGCACAACTGGCCAGCGCACAGCACACAATCCATCGTTTTCTGACTATGCCCTTCACTCGGTACACCCCGGATAAATAGTACATTGCTTGCCATCCGGCATCATGAAAGAACTGAAGTCTTTATAATTACCATTACAAAAAGCATACTGATCTTCAAAGTTATCCCCCATACAACGCTTCCATCCATTTTCGACCTTCACCCACGTATCACCGATGGCAGACCTTTCTTCTTTCGCCAAGTTAATTTTCATTTTTACCGTTTTGCCCGGCAATTGATCAAGGGTATAGCCTGCAACAGGGCCGCCACGGGTTGATGGACGGCCAACGTTCACATCTTTGCAATTCAATAGCTTTCTGAGCACTCGCGTTTTCCCAGACGTTCTAAACAGCCATTCACACTCACCGTAAAAAACACTCTCCCCCGTAGCATCAAAAGTTTCCGTATCAATTGCATCCAGCTTTTCTTTGATAACCACCTGAGCTCTGCCAACACCATAATCGCCCCTATCTTCTCCATATTTCGCAAACATCTCGAGTTTGATGTTATAGACCACCAATGGGCATCCATTGCGGATTTTGCGAATTACAATTTTGGAGTCAGGTTTATAATTTTCCCGCCACCAGTCATTGAACACTGGAGCTTTATTGTATTTTTTGGGCACCGTACAGGTCTCCCCCGGCGCAGGCACATAAATAACAATCGCCCTATATCTAAACCCCGGTGGCATATCCACGGTAAAAGTGAAGGTGTTTGGCTCTCTTAAATACCAGCCGACCGCAAGCACAGCACAACTGGCCAGCGCACAGCACACAATCCATCGTTTTTTGACTATGCCCTTCACTCGGTACACCCCGGATAAATAGTGCACTGTTTGCCATCCGGCATCATGAAGTGGCTAAAATCTTTTTCGTTACCCCGACAAAAAGCATATTGATCTTCAAACCCTTTACCCATGCAGCGCTTCCAACCATTAGGAAATTCCACCCACGTATCCCCCATATACGGCCTTTCATTTTCCGCCAAGTTAATTTTCATTTTTACCGTTTTGCCCGGCAATTGATCAAGGGTATAGCCTGCAACAGGGCCGCCACGGGTTGATGGACGGCCAACGTTCACATCTTTGCAATTCAATAGCTTTCTGAGCACTCGCGTTTTCCCAGACGTTCTAAACAGCCATTCACACTCACCGTAAAAAACACTCTCCCCCGTAGCATCAAAAGTTTCCGTATCAATTGCATCCAGCTTTTCCTTAATAACCACCTGAGCCCAATCAGCACCAAAATCTCCTCTATCCTCTCCATACGTCGCGAATATTTCGAGTTTGATGTTATAGACCACCAATGGGCATCCATTGCGGATTTTGCGAATTACAATTTCGGAGTCAGGTTTATAGTTTTCCCGCCACCAGTCATTGAACACTGGAGCTTTATTGTATTTTTTGGGTACCGTACAGGTCTCCCCCGGCGCGGGCACATAAATAACAATCGCCTTATATCTAAATCCCGGTGGCATATCCACGGTAAAAGTGAAGGTATTTGGCTCTCTTAAATACCAGCCGACCGCAAGCACAGCACAACTGGCCAGCGCACAGCACACAATCCATCGTTTTCTGACTATGCCCTTCACTCGGTACACCCCGGATAAACAGTACATTGCTTGCCATCCGGCATTATGAAAGAACTGAAGTCTTTATAATTACCATTACAAAAAGCATATTGATCTTCAAAGTTATCCCCCATACAACGCTTCCATCCATTTTCGACCTTCACCCACGTATCACCGATGGCAGACCTTTCTTCTTTCGCCAAGTTAATTTTCATTTTTACCGTTTTGCCCGGCAATTGATCTAGGGTATAGCCTGCAACAGGGCCGCCACGGGTTGATGGACGGCCAACGTTCACATCTTTGCAACTTAGCAGCTTAGCAAGTCGGCGTTTTGAACCTGATGTTCTAAACAGCCATTCACACTCACCGTAAAAAACACTTTCCCCCGTAGCATCAAAAGTTTCCGTATCAATTGCATCCAGCTTTTCTTTGATAACCACCTGAGCTCTGCCAACACCATAATCGCCCCTATCTTCTCCATATTTCGCAAACATCTCGAGTTTGATGTTATAGACCACCAATGGGCATCCATTGCGGATTTTGCGAATTACAATTTCGGAGTCAGGTTTATAATTTTCCCGCCACCAGTCATTGAACACTGGAGCTTTATTGTATTTTTTGGGCACCGTACAGGTCTCCCCCGGCGCAGGCACATAAATAACAATCGCCCTATATCTAAACCCCGGTGGCATATCCACGGTAAAAGTGAAGGTGTTTGGCTTGCCCCAAGAGCAACTGGTGAGCAAGTAAATACCCATTATCAAACCGGCATATTGAATAAGCCGCTTCATAGGGCACCCTCGCCTGCCCAGAATCTGGCGGTTTGGTTTATTCGTTCAAAGTGTTCGGTTGGGGTTTCTTGCGCGCGCGGGTGCCATTGAACCGGCAGTTCAAACGAGGGATATTTCAGGCTGTGGCTCAATAAAAACTCCAACTGCTCTGAAGCTAACCAGCCCCATGTGTCAGCCAATTCCCGTTGTTGGCGGATCCACGCCTGAGACGGGCGTTGTGCACCAAGGCGCAAAAATGCCTGCTGATGCTGCTCCAGCAAAAAACGCCGGGCGTTGGCCTCGCGAATGTGCGCCGCAGTAGCTGAAGGCATGGGCACGTGCAACCAGCCCGGCGTATCTGGCAGCGGGTAGTGGCCGGGGGCTGGGTTGTCGGTCACGGCCCAACATTGCCCCTGCCAGTAACAGGCGCTGAGAGTGGGGCCGAGAAAGGCCGGCAGTGCATCTGGGAGCAAATACTCAAGGGCACGGGTCAACACGCGGTTGTCCTGAAAGCGGTACAACCCTTGGTTGGGTCGTGTACCGATTAAAAAACGTTCGCGCCAGTGCTTCAGCAACGCGGGTAAATCACCCCGCGCAATACTGGTCAGCCAGCCCCAGTGGCGCTCGGGAGCATTAAGCAGTTCGTTCAAACACTCCCTGTCATCGGGGCCGAGCAGTATCAAGCATGGCCCTGCATGGGCCAGTTCTGCTACCGCTGTTTGGCTGTAAACGCTGCAATAACGCTCGTAAGCGCGCTCACTCAACAGCGCCTGTTGGGCACGCTTCTCGTTCAGAGCATCCAGCACTAAACACACGTCATGCCCTTGGCGACGCTGCATCTCAATCCATTGTTCAGGCATTACAGCGCTCATTGCTGCGCTCCTTCAGGTAGGCACAAGCCGTTTTTGCAGGCTTCGCACACCGGACAAATGTCTGCATCAATGGCCTTGGTCATCGTCATCAGCGCCAGTTGTGAGGGGGCAATAGACGTGGGCAGATCTTGTGCCGTTAACACATGCCCAACCTGGCCCGGCAACAACGGAGCCGCTGGCGTCGCCGGCATGGGCACGCCACCTAATAAAATCGGGCTGCTGCTATAGATACCCGCCGCGCTGATCACCAAGTGTTGGCCGCCCGCCATCAGGGTGATCATGAAACCCGCCTCCAGCACCACAAGCGCGCCGGCCTTTACATGAATGTCTTGCCCCGCCTCAGCGACCAGCACTTGCCCCACGCTGGTGTGGCTGCTGGCTGCCACCTGTAAGTGATCGCTGGCGTTGAGCTGCGTTTTTCGATCGCCCGTGACGGTGCGTTGATCTTGGGCTTCAAGCACCGTCACGCTGTTGCCGGTGATGAGGGTTCGGTGCTCACCCCCCACTTGCAGGCGACTGTCGTTTTTGACGATTTGCTCCATGTCACGCTGGGCATGCAGGTAGATTTGCTCCTGGCCTTTGCGGTCTTCGATGCGCAGTTCGTTGTAGCCGCCCCCGCCCGGTGTGCTGCGGCTGCGCAGTACGCTTTGGGTTTTATTGGCGGGCAGGTCGAGGGGCGCCGGGTTAAGGCTGTTGATCAGGCACCCGGCAATGATCGGCTGATCCGGGTCGCCTTCCAGATAATCAACCAACACTTCCATACCCACTCTGGGGAGGGTCATCGCACCAAAATGATCGCCCGCCCAGCTTGAGGCCACTCGCAGCCAACAGCTGCTTTTGTCGTTGTCGATGGCGCTGCGATCCCAATGAAACTTGACCCGAACCCTGCCGAATTTATCGCAATGGATCTCTTCGCCCGCAGGCCCGGTCACACGAGCAGTTTGGCTACCGAGCATGCGTGGCTTGTCGAAAACCTTTTGTGGGCGGTAGGTCATGTCCTCGGGGATGGCGCTAAAGGTGTTGCGGTAGCCTTGGGTAAAGCCGTCCACGTTTTTCGACGGCACGCTGGGTGCGTACTCTTCCAGCACTTGCGGCTGTTTACCTTCGTGATGGACGTGGGTCAGTAGCCAGTCGGTATTCCATGCCGGGGTCGAGTGTTCGGTCATGGTTAGCAGGTAACCGCTGCGCAAGGTCGGTTGATCGCTGTGGCCATTAACCTGTTGATAGCCCGTTTGATGGTGCTCCAAAGCGCGCTGACTGTGGCGCTCGCCGTGAGCCGTTTGCTTGAAGCGGCCGGGGTAGGTGTAGCTTTCGAGTATGGGTTCGTTGCGTTTAACGCGACGGCTGGCTTGTAGCGTCCAGCTGGCTTTTTCAAAATCGTAATCACGGTGGGCGGTGTGATTGGTCTGGGTGTGCAGACTCAATTCAAAGCGATTGATAGCGGCGTGTTTAGCCACCATGCCTGAGCGCTGTACGTAAGGTGTTGGATGTTCCAACCCGGTAAACGCCTGCTGTTTATCGCCGAAAACCAGCACATGGCCGTCGGGAGAATGCCGAAAGTGGTAGTGAAAACCCTCTTCAAAGCACAGGCGTTGAATGAAGTGCAAATCGGACTCGCCGTATTGCACGCAGTATTCCCGAGGTGGGTAGGTCGAGAATGAGCTAAACAGGTAGGCGTCACTGAGAATGCCGTGCTCTTTAAGCAGCTTCTCGATGATGTGCTGCACGGTCATATTCTGAAAAATGCGGTGGTTAGTGCGATAACCCAAGTAGGTTAAAGACGGCACAAGCGTCAGATGGTAGTGAGTCAGCCGTGTGCCAGGGCTGCTCATGCCAATGCGGGAGATCTGCCCGTGAACACCTGAACCCTGCTCATCAAAGGCTAAAAAGGCAGGCTGATGCAGCAACGCTTCAATATCCAGATCAGCGCGATCACTGACCAACTGAACATCGAACGCATACGGGGTGCTGATGGCTTCATCGCCCGTGAATCCGAGCACATGAAACGCATGTTGCGTGGCGTGAATGGCAAGGCTGAAACGGGGGGATCGAGCAGGCGTGAGCATCCGTGGCTCCTCAAACAAAAAGGCCACGCTTTAGAAAAAGGTGGCCCCAAAGAAAAGAGGTGAACGCTAACGGATAGAGTGGCAATACACGCGTAGGCCAATTCGCCTATTGACGTAGGAATGGTATGTATTTATTCGCGATTGCTCAAAAGCCGAACTCAAGCGAGCAACTATACCCAGCGATCTGCCGCCGCATGATCGCTGGCACGACCTTCTACCCAGCGCGGGCCATCTGCGGTGTGTTCTTTCTTCCAGAACGGAGCACGGGTTTTCAGGTAGTCCATCACAAAGTCGCAGGCTTGGAATGCCGCCTGACGATGCGCGCTGGCCACGCCGACAAATACAATCGGCTCGCCCGGCTCCAACGCCCCGACCCGGTGAATCACTTGTAGCCTCAATAAGGGCCAACGTTGCCCGGCTTCCAGCACGATCTTGCCCAAGGCTTTTTCAGTCATGCCCGGGTAGTGCTCCAAAAACATTCCCGCCACGTCGCGCCCGTCATTGAAGTCGCGCACATAGCCCGTAAATGTCACCACGGCGCCAACGCCCGTATTAGCTGCGTGCATGGCGTTGGTTTCGGCGCCCGGATCAAACGCGGCGGTCTGAATGCGAATGGCCATGTTCAGCCTCCGGTCACAGGCGGGAAGAACGCCACATCGTCACCCTCGGCCAAAGGCTCATCGAGTTTGCACAGTTCTTCGTTACGCGCACACATCAGGTTGGGTTCGGCCAGTACTTGCCAGGCGCCGCCTTGTTGCACCAGATGCGAACGCAGTTGTTCGATGCACGTAAACGAGCCCTCAACCGAAAGTGCATCCAGCCCCAATGCTTCGCGGTAGCGGGCAAAAAACATCACCTGAAGTTTCATGGCGCGTCTGCCTGAAAGTGCCCGCTCTTGCCGCCGAGCTTTTCCAGCAAGCGTACGGTTTCGATGGTCATGCCACGGTCAACGGCTTTGCACATGTCATAAATGGTCAGGGCCGCCACGCTGGCAGCTGTCAGCGCTTCCATCTCGACACCGGTCTGCCCGGCCAATTTGCAGCGCGCCACAATGCGCACCGCGTCAGTGCCTTGGGCACTGAGTTCAACTTTGACGCTGGTAAGCATCAGCGGGTGGCACAAAGGGATCAGATCAGAGGTTTTTTTCGCGGCCTGAATGCCGGCAATTCGCGCCACGGCAAACACATCACCCTTGGGGTGCCCACCGCTGACGATCATTTCCAGGGTTTGAGCACGCATTCGCACCACGGCTTCGGCCACTGCCTCGCGGGATGTCACTGCTTTATCAGTGACATCAACCATGTTGGCGCGGCCTTGAGAATCTAAATGGGTCAGCACAAGCAGTACTCCAGACAGGAGCGGCGATTGTAAACCCGGGGCTCAGCTTAAGGCCATCGACCCCGCGAATACCGTGCATCAGAACATCGAATTGGCCGCCTGCACGCATTCGCCGTACAACGGTTCAAACATTGGAGGCCTTGTTTCATGCCGCTTTTTATTGCCGTTGTCTTGAGCCTGTTTGCAGGTTTTGCCGTGCCCCTGCAAGGCGGCAGTAACGCCCGAACAGGCGTGCTGCTGGGGCATCCGTTTTGGGCCACGGTTATTTCTTTGCTGGTCAGTGGTGTAGCCATTGCGCTGGTGATGCTAATTGTCAAAGTGCCCCGCCCCAACCTTGGCGCCCTGTTGAGCGGGCCTTGGTGGGTCTGGTTCGGCGGGCTGGCCGGGGTGTTTTACATCACCGTTGCACTGGTTACCGTGCCGCGTCTGGGGGCGCTTAATTTCATCATGGCGGTGGTGGTCGGCCAGCTGATTATTTCGCTGGTCATTGATTACTTTGGCTGGCTCGGGCTGCCAAGGCACACGCCAAGCGTGCAAAAGATTATTGGGGTGAGCGTGGTGCTGGCCGGGTTTGTGATTGCGTCACGGGGCTGATGGTTTGCTCACCTGCTTGACCAATTCACGCAGCCAGCGATGGGCTGGGTCTTGATTAAAACGGTTGTGCCAGACCTGCACGTAGTTAAACGGCGCAACCGTCAACGGCGGCGCCAACGCCACCAATGTGTCGCCCAACGGCACGTTATCCAGCGTGCGGGTGGCCACGGTGAGAATCAGGTCAGTGTCGGCAATCATCCCCGGCGCGGTGCCCCAATGCGGCACATTGACCACCACTCGGCGCTGTAATCCCTGGCTGCGCAACACGTTGTCGACCTCACCCTGAGTGTTGCCATCCATTGAAACCAACACGTGCGGGCGAGCCAGATAGCTGTCCAGATCAAGCACGCCATTTTCAGGGAGCGAACGCCGATTGAGCAGGCAAGTAAAGGTTTCCTCAAACAACACATCACTGCTGACGTCCGCAGACAGCGCAGCAAACACGCCCACGGCCAGATCAATCTTGCCTTGCTCGATTTGCTCAAGCATGCCGAGACGGCTGTCCTGAATGACCACCAAGGAGGTGCCCGGTGCCTGTGTTCGCAGTTGCACCAGCAATTTTGGCAACACGATCGCGGCGCCGTAATCGGACATTGCCACGCGAAAAGTACGCTGAGAGTCCGCTGGTACAAAGTCGATGGACTGACCGAGCAATGTTTCGATCTGCCCCAAGATGTCTTTGAGCGGCGCCTGAAGATTTTGCGCCAGCGCGCTCAGCACCACCTCGTTGCCCTGACGAATCAGTAACGGGTCGTCGAGCAAGACCCTGAGTTTATTCAGCGAATGGCTGATGGCCGGCTGGCTCAGATGCAAGCGAAGCCCGGTGCGGGTCACGTGTTTTTCCGTGAGCAGCGCGTCCAGTACGACCAACAAATTCAAATCGATATTGCGCAGTAACACTGCGACCTCCTGTCATAGCCAACTCCAAGGGAGCGCTGCATGCTTGAAGCCAAACGACCCACCCAAACAGCGCGTCACGCGAGCAAGCTTAACTCACGCCACGTTTTATACGCGCTTTTAGGCTTGGCCCTACTGTGCGCCGCATGGGCCTTTTGGCGCTGGCAACAACCCGCGCCCGTTACCTATGTGGCGGCCCCCATCAAAGTGGCCGTGGCCCCTGTCAGCAACCAGCCCTTCACGCGCTATGTAGAAGCCATCGGCGAGCTGGAGGCGATTGAAGAAGTCAGCGTCCCGGCTGAAATTGGCGGGCGCATTGTTGAGTTGCCCATTCAGTCCGGGCAAATCGTCGAGCGTGGGCAAGTGCTGGTACGGCTCAACGATGCCCCCGAACGCGGCCAGTTGGTTCACTTGCAGGGCCAACTCGCCAACACGCGGGTACGCCTTGAGCGCCTGAAAAAACTGATCAGCTCAAAGGCTATTTCTCGCGAAACTCTGGACGATGCTCAAGCTCAATACACCACGGCACGCGGTGCGCTACAGGAACTGATGGCCCGCATCGAACAACGCACTATTCGCGCGCCCTTCGCCGGAACCTTGGGCATTCGTAAAGTGCATGTGGGCCAATACGTGAACCCCGGCGACACCTTGATCAACCTGATGGGCAACAAGGGGTTGTACGTCAATTTCAGTGTGCCGGAACAAGCCCTGAGCCAATTTCGCACGGGCAGTAATTTGCACATCGAACTCGACGCCCTGCCCCATCAACCTTTGACCGCTGTGGTCAGCAGCATCGACCCCTTCCTTGATCGCTCACGCACCTTGAGCGTTCAAGCGCACTTGCAGCATCCGCCCAGCGCCGCATTGCCACGCATGTTCGCCAAAGTGCGTTTGCCTCAAGCGTTGCCTGAAAACACCTTGAGCCTGCCGCAAACCGCCGTGACTTACAGCGCCTACGGCGAAGATGTGTACGTGGTGCAACCCGTCAACAACGCTAACAACGCACCGACCGTGCGCCGGGTTTCAGTCAAAACCGGTGATCGCCGAGATGGCTGGGTGGTGATCGAACAAGGGCTGACGATGGGTGATCAGGTCGTGACCTCAGGCCAAATAAAACTCAGTGATGGCGCCCGTGTCGAGCCCACGCAGCAGAGCGCTTTGGACGCTGCCGCCACCGGCCAATGGCACCTTGACGCAGGAGCCACCGAGTGAAATTCACTGATCTTTTTGTCCATCGCCCTGTGCTCGCGCTGGTCGTGAGCTTGATGATTCTGCTGGCCGGGCTCAAAGCCTTTATGGACTTGCCGGTGCGCCAATACCCACTGCTGGAAAGTTCGGTGATTACCGTCAACACCGATTACCCCGGCGCGCCAGCCGAACTGATGCAGGGCTTTATTACCCAACCCATCAACCAGTCGCTGGCCTCGGTAGAAGGTGTTGACTACGTCAGCTCGTCGTCCGTGCAAGGTCACAGCGTGATTACCTTGCGCATGGCGCTGAACCAAGACTCGGCCAAGGCGTTAAGCGAGGTCATCGCCAAGGTCAATCAGGTTAAATACCGCCTGCCAGAGCACGCTTACGACCCTGTGATCGAGCGCTCGGCAGGCGACTCCACCGCCGTGGCGTATGTAGGCTTTACCAGCAATACATTATCGGCAGCCGCCTTAAGTGATTACTTGAGTCGCGTGGTGCAGCCACTGTTCGCCACGATCGAGGGCGTGGCCAAGGTCGAAGCTTTTGGCGGCCAGCGACTGGCAATGCGCCTTTGGCTTGATCCGCAGCGCATGGCTGGCCACGGCATCAGCGCCGATCAGGTTGAGCAGGCCATTCGCGCCAATAACGTTCAGGCCGCGCCCGGCCAAATCAAAGGCCAATACGTGGTCTCTTCGATTCAGGTCAACAGCGACCTGACAAGCCTTGAAGAATTTCGTGACATGGTCATCAGCAATCGCGCAGACCATTTGCTGCGCCTGCGTGACATTGCCGACATTGAACTGGGCTCGGCGGCATACGAAACCAGCGCCCTGATGAACGCCAAACCCGCCGTGCATCTGGGTGTGTACGCCACCCCAAAGGGCAACCCGCTGTTGATCGTCGGCGGCATTAAACGCTTATTGCCCGACATCCAAAAAACCCTGCCACCGGGGGTTGAAGTCGCACTGGCGTTCGAAACCGCGCACTTTATTGAAGCCTCAATTGTGGAAGTGATCCAAACCCTGCTCGAAGCCATTTTGATTGTGGTGGTGATCATCTTTCTGTGCCTGGGCTCGTGGCGCACCGTGATGATCCCGATTCTCAGCATTCCGCTGTCGATACTCGGCGCATTGGCATTGATGACCCTGTTTGGCTTTAGCATCAACTTGCTGACCCTGCTGGCAATGGTGCTGGCCATCGGTTTGGTGGTGGACGATGCCATCGTCGTCACCGAAAACATTCACCGCCACATCAAGGACGGCTCGGCCCCGCTGCAGGCGGCGTTGATCGGGGCGCGAGAAATCGCCTCGCCGGTAATCGCCATGACCATCACGCTGGCCGCCGTGTACATGCCCATCGGCTTAATGAGCGGCCTGACCGGTGCGCTGTTCAAGGAATTTGCCCTGACCTTGGCCGGTGCGGTGCTGGTGTCGGGGGTTATTGCCCTGACCTTGACCCCGGTGATGTGCGCGAAGTTATTACCCGCCGGCCAAAATGAAGGGCGCATGGGCCTGATGGCCGAGCGTTTCTTCCACCGTTTGTCACGCCGCTATCAACGCGGCTTGGTGCTGTCACTGCGCGGGCGCGGCGCCGTGTTGGTTTTCGGTGTGCTGGTGTTGCTCAGTTTGCCGTTGCTCTACGGGCAGGCCGACAAAGAACTGGCCCCCAACGAAGACCAAGGCAACTTGCTGTTGGCCATCAAGTCCCCGCAACACGCCAACCTCGACTTTGTTGAACGTTATGCCTACCAACTGAGCGAGCTGATGGCAGCCCTCCCAGAAGCCTCAAGCACCTGGATCATCAACGGCACCGACGGCGTAGCGGCCAGTTTTGCCGGGGTCAACTTCACCGACTGGAGCAAACGCGAGCGCGGTGCTGCGCACGTTCAGAGCGAACTGCAACAAAAAGTCGACGCCGTAGAAGGCAATTCCATCTTCGTATTCCAGATGCCCGCGTTGCCAGCCTCTACCGGCGGCTTGCCGGTGCAGCTCGTGATTCGTAGCACCGAAGACTATCGGTCGCTGTTTCAGACCATGCAAGACATCAAAAGGCAGGCTCGCGCCAGCGGCTTGTTCGCCGTGGTCGACAGTGATCTGGACTTCAACAACCCGGTGACCGAAGTTCGGATTGACCGCAACAAAGCCAACAGTTTGGGGATTCGCATGCAGGACATCGCCAGCACTCTGGCGGTACTGGTGGGCGAAAATTACACCAACCGATTTGGTATGCAGGGACGCTCGTATGACGTCATCGCTCAAACCCAGGCCAGTCAACGCCTGAGCCCGAGCGCGCTGAACGGCTTTTACGTGAGCACCGACCAGGGCGTGCAAGTTCCGCTTGCAACAGTGGTCAGCCTGCACAGCGACATCCAGCCCAACCGCCTCAAACAGTTCAATCAACAAAATTCGGCCACCTTTCAAGGCATACCGGCACCGGGTGTCAGCCTTGGGCAGGCCGTGGCCTTTTTGGCGAAGCAAAGCGAGCAACTGCCCGCCAGCTTCAGCCATGACTGGCAGTCTGATTCGCGCCAGTTTATCCAGGAAGGCAATGCACTGATGCTGATTTTTCTGCTCGCCATCATCGTGATTTACATGGTGCTGGCCGCGCAGTACGAAAGCCTGCGCGACCCGCTGATCATTCTGATTACCGTGCCGCTGTCGATTTGTGGGGCCTTGATACCGCTGGCGCTGGGCTGGGCCACGCTCAACATCTACACCCAGATCGGCTTGGTGACCTTGATTGGGCTAATCAGTAAACACGGGATTTTGATGGTCGAGTTCGCCAACGAACTGCAAATGAGCCACGGCTATTCCCCGGCTCACGCCATCATTCGCTCGGCTTGCCTGCGGTTGCGCCCGGTTTTGATGACCACCGCTGCGATGGTGGTTGGTTTGGTGCCGCTGCTGTTCGCCAGTGGTGCCGGGGCCAACAGCCGTTTTGGTCTGGGCATTGTGATCGTGGTGGGCATGGTGGTCGGGACGTTGTTTACGCTGTTTGTGCTGCCGTCGATTTACACGCTGATCTCCAGGCGGCACGCGGTGACTAATCACTAAGGTCAAAAATGCAACCGGGCGGCTCAAGGCCGCCCGGGTCAGACATTACAGATGCGACTCAGCGTATTCGGCCAGAATCGAGCGTGGCACCCCTTGCAGGGCAATGTGAACACCATTGGGAAAGTCTTTGAAACGCTCCGTCAGGTAGGTCAGCCCCGAACTGGTGGCCGACAGGTAAGGCGTATCAATCTGTGCCAGGTTGCCCAGGCACACCACTTTAGAACCGGCCCCCGCACGGGTGATGATGGTTTTCATCTGGTGCGGCGTCAGGTTTTGGCACTCATCAATCAAGATCAAGCTTTGCTGGAAGCTACGGCCCCGAATGTAGTTCAGGGATTTGAACTGCAACGGCACCTTGCTCAGGATGTAGTCGACACTGCCGTGGGTGCTTTCGTCATCCATGTGCAGGGCTTCAAGGTTGTCCGTGATCGCCCCCAACCAAGGCTCCATCTTCTCGGCTTCGGTGCCCGGCAAGAAGCCGATTTCCTGATCCAGCCCTTGCACGCTACGGGTACAGATAATGCGCCGGTAACGCTTGCTGACCATGGTTTGTTCAATGGCGGCCGCCAGCGCCAGAATGGTTTTACCCGAGCCCGCCGCACCCGACAGATTGACCAGATGAATATCGGGATCCAGCAAGGCAAACAGCGCCAGCCCCTGATAAATGTCCCGGGGTTTTAACCCCCAAGCTTCCTGATGCAGCAACGGCTCTTGGTGCATGTCGAGGATCAGCAAATGGTCTTTACGAACCTCCTTGATCCAGCCTACAAACCCCTGCTCGTCGATGATGAATTCGTTGATATGCACCGATGGCAGGTTGTCGATCATTTGCACTTGATGCCAGGTGCGGCCATGTCCCTGACGGGTCTCAACCTTGCTGACCCTGTCCCAAAACGAGCCGGTCATGGTGTGATAGCCGCGCGACAGCATCGACACGTCATCCACCAGTTGGTCGGTGCTGTAGTCTTCGGACTCAATCCCGCATGCGCGCGCCTTGAGCCGCATGTTGATGTCTTTAGTGACCAGCACCACCCGCCGTTTAGGGTCGTGGGCGTGCAGGTCAATCAACTGATTTATGATGATGTTGTCGTTGAGATTTTCGGGGAGCAGCGCATTGGGCTCTCTGCGCTTGTTCATCAAAATCGACAGAAAGCCTTTAGGCCCGCTTTTGCCTCGCTGAATAGGCACGCCCTGCTCGACATCTTCAGGCGATGCCGCACCAAGGGTCTGATCAATCAAACGAATCGCCTGGCGGCATTCTGCAGCCACCAGCAGCTTGCCGGTTTTAAGTTTGTCGAGTTCTTCAAGCACCGTCATCGGAATCGTGACGTGGTGTTCCTCAAAATTGAGCAACGCATTGGGATCGTGAATCAGAACGTTGGTATCGAGTACATAAAGGATTGGCTGGTTGGAAGAAGGAGTGCGTCCGTGATCATCCATACTCGGTCACCTTTGTGGGAGCCATTCGACGCAATACCACAACAGTGCTGCGCCTCGAAGTGACTGCCGAATTCACCTGCCCAAGTTCAGATGAATGCCCTGCCCGATGGGTCTTGGAAGACGCCACCTGTGTTGCAGGTTTCGGCGGTCTGTCTTCGTAATACTCCTAAACGTGTGACAAAAAAAAGTATTTTTGAATTTATTTTTTTGACTGACGAGCTGCCTTGGCGCATTGCCAAACGACAACTAGGCTAAATGATCAACCTTAATCAGATTTGAACGCCCTACTTGGTAGATCGCGATCTAAAGGGGCGTTTTATCAAGCCCTATCGCGAGCACGCTCGCGCTTACATCCAAGCCCAACACTGCGCATTTACTACTTAAACGCCGCACAGTCTTGCCATCCCAACCCACTTTGCGCGGTCGCCTTGAGCAGCCAAGGCAACACCGTGCGCACCTTGTCTTGCGTGTCGTGCAGGGCAATTACGCCGTGACGCCACAGCAACATCAGGGTCAACACCCGCTGTGCTGATTGCTCGGCCGTCAGGCTGCTCGCCATGTCCTGAGAGTCGATATCCCACAGCGCTACCTGCAAACCCTGAGACGTGAAAAACGCGCCACTGTCAGCCCGCCGCTGCCCATAAGGCGGCCGAAACAAGGGCACATAACGCTGCGCCAGCACCTGCTTGACCAGCGCCGTGCTGCGCATGATCGAGTCTTGCCAATCCTTCCAGTGGCTGTGCGAACGGTACTCCCAACCCTGCACACCCACGCATTGCCCTTTGTACAACGCCTGCACCGCCTGATCAGACCCTTTGTCCAGACGCGCCTGCACGCTGGTGCCCAACACAAAGAACGTCGCGCTCATGGACTGTTTGCGCAAATAGTCCGTCAACCAATCGGTGGTGCCCGGCAATTGGGTCGGGCCGCTGTCGAAGGTCAGCATAAACAGCCGGTCATTCATGCCGTCGCCATTGAATTCCTGATCGCCGAACAACTCAATCTCGCTGCTGATTTGCGGAAACAACGCTGCCAGCCGCAATTGCTCATCCAGATACCGTCGGTGAAACTCACGGCTGGGCTCAGCCCACGCCACGTAAAACGAGTCATCGGCGATTTCGAACTTGCCCGCCTGTTCGCGCAAGCTGTCCATGCCATCGACGTAATAACAAAACGAGGCGTCTTGACCGCAGCTTTGCTGGGCAAAATTGTAATTGACCAACAACCGCTGCCACATGCGCTGACGAACGGTATCAATGGCATCCATATTGATGATTTTTAGGCCCAGTCGCTGCTTGAGCGCGGTTTCATCCAGCGCTTCACTGCCCAACAAGGCATGGGCGAACGTCAGAATTTCAGCGCGAGAAGCCACATCAAATAGCGCCGGGCTAATCAACTGCTCAGGCCAGGTGCTGCGATCCAGCGTCGCCGGCTCATTGGGCGCTGCGACTGCGCCCAGACACACCAGCCAGGCCGACAACAAAAGAGCAATGCGCACGGATCAATCTCCTTATAAAAACTGTGCGCACTATAACCCCACCGCGTAGGCGCTGGCGCAGGCTGCGATCTTTTGATTTTTCAAACACCCTCTCACCGGCCCTATCAGCTTCATAGGTGGAGTCAAACCGCCCAACCCCCTAGAATCCCACCACGCTTAAAGGAGACGACCCCATGCTGATGGTGATTTCACCCGCTAAAACCCTCGACTACGAAACGCCGCCGGCCACCCAGCGCTTCACCCAGCCGCAATATCTGGATCATTCCCAGACGCTGATCGAGCAATTACGCGAACTGAGCCCGCAACAGATTGGCGAGCTGATGCACTTGTCCGACAAGCTGTCCGGCCTTAACGCAGCCCGCTTCGGCAGTTGGACCCCGGCCTTCACCCCCGAAAATGCCAAGCAAGCATTGCTGGCGTTCAAGGGCGACGTGTACACCGGCCTCAATGCCGTAGATTTCAGCGAAGCCGATTTTGACTACGCACAAACTCATCTGCGCATGCTCTCCGGGCTCTACGGCCTGTTGCGCCCGCTGGACTTGATGATGCCGTATCGCCTTGAAATGGGCACCAAACTGGCCAACGCCCGCGGTAAAGACCTTTACGCCTTTTGGGGCACGCGCATCAGCGAATGGCTGAACCAAGCCTTGGCCGAACAAGGCGATGATGTGCTGCTGAATCTGGCGTCCAATGAATACTTTTCGGCAGTCAAAAAGTCGGACCTCAACGCCCGCATCATCAATACCGAATTCAAAGACCTGAAAAACGGCCAGCACAAAATCATCAGCTTTTACGCCAAAAAAGCCCGCGGCATGATGAGCCGGTTTGTGATCAAAGAGCGCATCAACACCCCCGAGCAGCTCAAGCAATTTGACGATCAGGGCTACTACTTTAGCGCCGAGCAATCCAAGCCTGACCTCTTGGTCTTTTTGCGCGACCACGCCCCCGAATAACCCCCGCCTTTTTGACGCCCCTCAGCCTGACTGAGGGCGCGTCGCGTTGTGACCTTCTTCACATCCCACGCCAAAATCGCCAAACATCTGGCACACAAAAAAGCACGGATACATATCTGTGAACATAAATTCACTCGACAAATGTGACTTTTTTTCATAGTGGCACCTAATTTTTTTATAGATAGTGGCAATTAACTATCCACCCGGATGAACTACCTGTAACTAAAGGCCGAAACCTTAAGTGCTATCAATTTGGAACCAGTGCCATCTTTTTACATATTCGTGAGATTCGGCGAAAACGAGATAAACGGACTGGAACTATGTTCAGAACCACCGCTCATACAACCCGTAACGATTCTTACAGAGTTTGTAAGATATCACTTACAACGATAAGACCAACTTCAGGTTTTATCCGAGCCAGACAAGCCCATGCAAAGGTGATCGAACAACAGCTATAACCCTTTGTTTTAAAAGGCATAAAAACAGATACAACGCGGCGCCATGCGCCCACCCCAAGGCCGTCCCCATCATCTGACACGCCTTACTGACAATGATGAGCTGCACTTTAAAAGTGCAACTCCCTACAACTTAAAACTTAACGATGCCTGCACCTGGCATTGCGGCTTTGTATGCGCCGTAGTTCCAAGTGCGCCCACACTTTAAGTCCGGTCAATTAATGGCCTATACAAGACAGAGGTAATTGCGATGCGCATCAGCATATTTGGTTTGGGTTACGTCGGCGCTGTGTGCGCTGGTTGTTTGTCCGCTCGTGGCCATGAAGTCATTGGCGTGGATATCTCCCAGGACAAGATCGACCTGATCAATCTCGGCAAGTCGCCCATCGTTGAACCGGGCCTTGGCGAGTTGCTGGCCCAAGGTATCCAAACTGGCCGTCTGCGCGGCACAACCAACTTTGCTTCGGCCATTCGCGAAAGCGATTTGTCGATGATTTGCGTCGGCACGCCCAGCAAGAAAAACGGCGATCTGGAACTCAATTACATCGAAGCGGTGTGTCGCGAAATTGGCGCCGTACTGCGCGATAAAACCTCACGCCACACCATCGTGGTGCGCAGCACGGTGTTGCCGGGCACCGTGAAAAACGTGGTGATCCCGCTGCTCGAAGCGTGCTCGGGCAAAAAGGCGGGCGTCGATTTCGGTGTAGCCGTTAACCCTGAGTTCCTGCGTGAAAGCACAGCTATCGCCGACTACGACCAGCCGCCAATGACCGTAATTGGTGAGTTCGATAAAGCCTCGGGTGATGTGTTGCAGTCGTTGTACGAAGAACTCGACGCTCCGATCATTCGCAAGGCCATCGAAGTGGCCGAAATGATCAAGTACACCTGCAACGTGTGGCACGCCACCAAAGTGACCTTCGCCAACGAAATCGGCAACATCGCCAAAGCTGTAGGCGTTGATGGCCGTGAAGTGATGGACGTGGTCTGCCAAGACAAAACCCTCAACCTGTCGCAGTACTACATGCGTCCGGGTTTCGCGTTCGGCGGTTCGTGCCTGCCAAAAGACGTGCGCGCCCTGACCTACCGCGCCGGCTCCCTTGACGTGGAAGCGCCGCTGCTCAACTCGCTGATGCGCAGTAACGTGTCGCAAGTGCAAAACGCATTCAACATTGTGGCCAGCCACGACAAGCGCAAAGTCGCGCTACTGGGTTTGAGCTTCAAGGCCGGCACCGACGATCTGCGCGAAAGCCCACTGGTAGAACTGGCCGAAATGCTGATCGGCAAGGGCTTTGACCTGAGCATCTACGACACCAACGTTGAATACGCTCGCGTGCATGGTTCAAACAAAGACTACATCGAATCAAAAATCCCCCACGTCTCGTCCCTGCTCAACTCGGACTTCGACTCGGTGATCAACAACAGCGACGTGATCATCCTCGGCAACCGGGACGAGAAGTTCCGCGCCCTTGCGCAAAACGCTCCCCACGGCAAACAGGTCATCGACCTGGTGGGCTTCATGTCCAAAGCCACCTGCACCGAAGGCCGCACCGAAGGCATTTGCTGGTAACAACACCGTCCCTTGTAGGAGCGAGCTTGCTCGCGATGGCATCACCGCGGTGATTCAGACAACTCAGGTTGTCTGAATCGCGAGCAAGCTCGCCCCTACAAGGGCGTGCAGAACCTATTTGGATACTGATTATGCTCAGGCTAAAACACGGCCTTCTTCAAGCCGCCGGTTGGCTGTTTTACCTAACACTGTTGATGGGGCTCGCCCTGGCATTGCCCACATCGACCTTCGATGCCGAGTCGAAAAACTTTATTTTCTTGATTGGCGCCGTGGGTATCTGGCGCTACTCAATGGGTGCCACGCACTTCTTGCGCGGCATGCTGTTTTTGTATGTGGTGTACCCGCACCTGCGGCGCAAAGTGCGCAAGCTGGGCAAGGCTGCCGACCCGTCCCATGTGTTTTTGATGGTGACCAGTTTTCGCATCGACGCCCTGACCACCGCGCAGGTGTACAGCTCAGTCATCCGCGAAGCCATCGACTGCAACCTGCCGACCACCGTGGTCTGTTCACTGGTTGAAATGTCCGATGAGTTGCTCGTCAAAAGCCTGTGGGAACGCCTGAACCCGCCTGACCGCGTAAAACTCGATTTCGTGCGTATTCCCGGCACTGGCAAGCGCGATGGATTGGCCTACGGTTTTCGCGCCATCTCCCGCCACCTGCCCGATGAGCGCGCCGTGGTGGCCGTAATTGACGGCGACACTGTGCTCGCCCAAGGCGTGGTGCGCAAAACCGTGCCGTGGTTTCAGCTGTTCGGCAATGTCGGCGGCCTGACCACCAACGAGTTTTGCGAAGTGCGCGGCGGCTACATCATGAGCGAGTGGCACAAACTGCGCTTCGCCCAACGCCACATCAACATGTGCTCGATGGCCTTGTCCAAACGCGTGTTGACCATGACTGGGCGCATGTCGGTGTTTCGCGCCAACGTGGTGACCGACCCGGACTTTATCGCCGATGTAGAAAGCGATTCGTTGCAGCACTGGCGTCTGGGCCGCTTCAAGTTTTTGACCGGCGACGACAAGTCCAGCTGGTTCAGTTTGATGCGCTTGGGGTACGACACTTTTTACGTACCTGACGCCGCCATTCACACGGTCGAGCACCCGCCTGAAAAAAGCTTTATCAAAGCCAGCCGCAAGCTGATGTTCCGCTGGTATGGCAACAACCTGCGCCAGAACGCCCGTGCACTGGGGCTGGGCGTCAAGCGTTTGGGCCTGTTCACCAGCGTGGTGTTGTTCGACCAGCGCGTGTCCATGTGGACTTCGCTGTTGGGCCTGACCGTTGCCCTGATCGCCAGCTTCAAATACGGCATCACCTTTTTGATCGCCTACCTGCTGTGGATCGGCATCACACGTTTGATTTTGACCCTGCTGCTGGCGTGTTCCGGCCACCGCATCGGCCCGGCTTACCCACTGATTCTTTATTACAACCAGATCGTCGGTGCGCTGGTGAAGATTTATGTGTTCTTCCGCCTCGACCAACAATCCTGGACCCGTCAGGACACCAAATTGACCCGTGATCTGGCCAGCTTTCAACGTTGGTTCAACACCTGGTCGTCTCGAACCATGACCTTCTCGGCCGGCAGCATTTTCGTTGCCGTGCTGCTGACGATGGTCTGACCCGACTCGATCGAATTAACCAGGAACAAGACCTTATGAATACTCAAGTAAACGCCAACGTTGTTCACGAATCCGAAGCCCAGCGCCAACATGCGCGGGTCAAAATCCCGGCCAAACTGCGCTTTGCCGGCAATGACCGTACACCGATGCAAGTCAACATCATTGACCTGTCGGCCGGCGGCCTGAGCTTTAACGCCGCCAACCAGACGTTCAAGGTCGGTGATGTGCTCAAAGGCCGTTTGCAGTTTGTGATCGACAACCTGGGCCTTGCGATGGATGTCGACCTGTTGGTGCGCAATGCCGACCGCCAGACTGGCCGCGTGGGTTGCCAGTTTCAAAACCTTGACCTGCAAGACATTGCCACCCTGCGCCACCTGATTACCTCGCACCTGAGCGGCGACATCGTGACCCTGGGCGAAGTGCTTGCCACCCTGCAACGCGACAACTTCACCAAGGCGCGCAAGGTCAAGGATGGCGGCAGCGGCATGAGCCCTTTCGCGCGCATGAAGGCGGTGGTGGTCAGTGCAGGAGTGTTTGTGGTCGGTTTGGTCGCGTTCGGCTTTATCGTCAAATCGGTGTACGGCCTGTACTTCGTCACTCACGCTCAATCGGCGTTGGTCAGCGTGCCCGGCATGAACATCACCATGCCCCGCGACGGCACAGTGCAGAGCTTGGTCAAAGACGACAACCTGGCCGCCAACGGTGCGCCGATTGCGACGTTCAGCACCAGCATGCTTGACGTGATCAAAGGGCATCTGGACGAAAACCAGCTGCAACCGGCCAACATCGAAACCCTGTTTGGCAAGCAAATGACCGGCACCCTGACCTCGCCGTGTGACTGCCTGGTGGCTGAGCAAGTGGTCGCCAATGGTCAATACGCCAGCAAGGGTGATGTGATTTTCAAGTTGGTGCCCCGCAACAGTGAAGCCAACATCGCTGCCCGCTTCAGCTATCGCCAGTTTGGTGACGTATTGCCGGGCACCCGCGTGAACTTTCAGGTCGCGGGTGAAGACGCGCTGCGCAGCGGCAAGATCGTCAGCAGCACCAGCCTCAACAGCGACGACTTGTCTTCTGACATTCGCGTGCAAATCAAACCTGATGCCCCGCTGGACAGCGCCTTGGCAGGTCGCCCGGTTGAAGTCAGCAGCGACCGTGGCCCGTCCATGAACTGGCTGATCGACAAAGCTATGGCGGCGGGTTTGTAAGCATGAAGAACTCACGCCTTGTAGTCGCTGCCGAAGGCGGCGATCGAGTGCACAGCGCTCGCAAATCGGACAACGTATTTTTTCAGGCTTATGGCTGCTTCGCGCCCGATCGCAGCCTTCGGCAGCGACTACAAGGCCCAGCGCTGTGCCTGCTGGCCATCGCGCTCGCCGGTTGCTCTGGCCTGCCCGATCAGCGTTTGGCCAATGAAGCCTTGAAGCGCGGCGACACGGTCACCGCGCAACAAAACTATCAGGCGCTGGCCGATCTGGGCTACTCCGAAGCTCAGGTCGGGCTGGCCGACATCTGGATGGAAAGCCGCGACGCCGAACACTTGAAAAAGGCGGAGGCCACATACCGCGCGGCCGCAAAAACGTCGCCCCGTGCTCAAGCCCGCTTGGGCCGCCTGCTCGCTGCTAAGCCCGATGCCAGTGATGCCCAGTTGCAAGAAGCACACACCTTGCTCAAGCAAGCTTTTGCCAGTGGCGACGTCAGCAGCCTGACGCCGTTGGCGATGTTGTATTTGCAACACCCGCAGCACTTTCCTGAGATCAACGCCCAGCAGCAAATCAGTGAATGGCGTGCAAATGGTTACCCTCAGGCCGGGCTGGCACAAATTGCCTTGTATCGCATGCAAGGCACCTACGATCAGCATTTGGATGACGTTGAGTCCATCTGCAAGCAAGCGCTCGCCAGCAATGACAGTTGCTATGTCGAACTGGCCACGGTGTACCAAAAACAGGGCAACACCGAGCAACAGGCCAAGCTGATCGAGCAACTGCAAAGTGCTTACCGTCGCGGCATGGCATCCGCACAAAAAGTGGATGGCGTGGCCCGCGTGCTGGCGGACTCGACCGTGGGCACGCCCGACCCGGTGACCGCCAAAGCCCTGCTGGAAAACATCGCACCCGGCTACCCCGCGTCATGGGTCAGCTTGGCGCAGTTGCTTTACGACTTCCCCGATCAAGGTGATGTGACGCAGTTGCAGGAGTACCTGAACAACGGTCGCGCCGCCGATCAGCCCCGCGCTCAATTGTTGCTGGGCAAGCTGTATTACGACGGCAAATGGCTGACCCCGGATGCGCAAAAGGCCGAGGCACATTTTCAGCAAGCCGTGGACAAGGAAGTGGCCGCCGATTACTACCTCGGCCAACTCTACCGCCGCGGTTATTTGGGGCAGGTGTACCCGCAAAAAGCCCTCGATCACTTGCTAAAAGCAGCACGAAACGGCCAGAACAGCGCTGACTTTGCCATTGCGCAGTTGTTCTCCCAAGGCAAGGGCACGCAACCCAATGCGATGAACGCTTACGTGTTTGGCCAACTGGCCAAGCTGCAAAACACCCCGCAAGCCAATGCACTGGCCGCCCAACTCGATGAGCAACTGCCCGCCGAGCAACGCGCTGGCGCTCAGCGTCTGCTGCAAAAAGAACAAGCCCTGCGCGCCACTCTGAGCCAGAACGCCTTGACCATGCAGACGCTGGAAGAAGAACCCGGCGAGGAAGCCCTATGACCCTGAATCCTTTTGTCAAAGCCGGGATCGGCCTGACCTTCGCCCTGCTGTGGTCATGCCCGACGCTGGCAGCCCTGACCGATGAAAAAAATTTCGGCCTCGAAACCAAAATCACTGCGCAATCGGAAGACGACCGCGACCTGGGCACCCGCGATGGCGGCGACGTAAACGGTATCGGCCTCGACCTGCGCCCGTGGGTGTATGGCGAGCGCGGCAACTGGAGCGCCTACGCGATGGGGCAAGCGGTCACCTCCAGCGACATTATTGAAACCGACACTCTGCAACAGTCTGATGTCGAGCAGTCCAACAACGGCAGCGATGCGCGCAAACAAGACAAAAGCTACTTGGCGCTGCGCGAGTTCTGGGTTGGCTACAAAGGCTTTACCGCCTACCCCGGCGAGCAACTGAAACTCGGGCGCCAGCGCCTGCGCAACGACGACGGCCTGTGGCGCGACACCAACATCGAAGCCCTGAACTGGACCTTTGACGCCACGCTGCTGAAGGCCAATCTGGGCGCTGCCGAACGCTTCAGCGAATACCGAACCGACCTCACAGAACTGGCGCCTGAAGACAAAGACCGCCTGCATGTGTATGGCGATGTATCGGCACAGTGGACGCCCGGTCAGTGGGTTGGCCTGCGCGCCCATCACAGCCATGACGATGGCTCGCTCAAGCATCAGGGCGAAGAAGTCGACGCCTTGGATAAAACCCAAAACGGCGACCTGACCTGGCTCGGCATCGAAGCCAACAGCGATGCCTACAACTACCGCAACACCAACACAGTGAATTACTGGGCCAGCGTCACCGGCATGAGCGGCAAGCGTGACAAGCTCGCCACCTCAAGCGTGGACGGGCGCAACCTCGCAGGCGCTAAAAGCAGCGACGATGTGAACGGTTGGGCCACGGATTTGGGCGTTCGTTTACGCCTCGATCCGAACTGGCAAGTGGGCGGCGCGTATTCGCGGGCCAGCGCCAACTACCAACAAACTGGCCTTGAGAGCAATCGCTCCAACTACACCGGCACGCGCTCGCGGGTGCATCGTTTTGGTGAAGCATTTCGTGGCGAGATGCAAAACATCCAGAGCGCCAGCCTGTTCGGCTCGTGGCAGCTGCACGACGACTACGACGCCTCTTTGGTCTATCACAAGTTCTGGCGAGTGGATGGCAACAAGGCCATCGGCACCAGCGGCATCAATGCCGTGCAAAACAACGAAGACCCTACCAGCGGCCTGATGTCCAGCGCTTCGCTGCCCCTGCTCGATGGCAAAAAAGATCTGGGCCAAGAAATGGATCTGGTGGTCACCAAGTACTTCAAGCAAGGCCTGCTGCCAGCTGCACTCAGCCAATCCATTGATGAGCCCTCTGCGCTGGTGCGCTTTCGTGGCGGCGTGTTCAAGCCCGGTGATGCCTACGGCAAAGGCGTGGATTCCTACATGCACCGCGCGTTTGTTGACGTGATTTGGCGCTTCTGATGACAACGCCGACGGGAGTGCGTGACATGAATCATCCTGCCCATAAAGGCGCGATCAGCCTGCTGGCTGGCGCGCTGCTGCTGGCCAGCTGCGCCACCTTTGCTAGCGCCGAGCCGGTAAAACCAAGCGTGGCCAAAGAGTTGCAACAAGCCAAAACTTACACCGTCACCACCGCGCCGACTGCACCATTGAAAATCCCCAAGCCGGCACTGCCCGATCTGTCGGGTTACACGGCGCAAGCGGCTGCGGCCAAAATCGTGCGCACGACCGCAGGCAAGGTCAGCGTGCGGCGCATGATGCAAGAAAACGCACTCAAAGACTTCATCGGCGGCGACAACAAAATGGCCGAATGGGTGGTGCGCCAAGGAGGCATCCCGCAGGCGATTTTTATCGACGACGGCTATGTGAACCTCAAAGATCTGGCCAAGCGCCTGCCCAAGCAGTACTTCAATGAAACCGCGCCGGGCGTGTACTTGGCACGTTTACCGATTGTGGTCGGGCACACGGGCATTCTGGAAATCGACAGCAGCACCCAAGAGCTGCGGCTGTCTCAGGAAGCGGGCTCGTTTTTAATCAACGACGGCCAACTGTTTGTGCGCGATACCCGCGTCACCGGCTGGCGCGAGAAAGCCAATGGCCCGGCGACGTTTCGCGACGCAAAAGAATTTCGCCCATTTCTGCTGTCATGGGGCGGCACCCAGACGTACATCGTCAACAGCAAGATGGCGAGTTTCGGCTACGCCAACAGTAAGTCGTATGGGGTGAGCATTTCGCAGTACACGCCCAACATGGCCAAAGTGGTCAAGCGCGACGAACCCACCGGCTGGATCGTGGGCTCTGAGTTCTCGGACATGTGGTACGGCTTTTACTGCTATGAGACCCGCGACTTCGTAGTCAAGGGCAACACTTACCGCGACAACATCGTCTACGGCATCGACCCCCACGACCGCTCCCACGGGCTGATCATTGCCGACAACGACGTGTTCGGCACCCAAAAAAAACACGGGATCATTATTTCTCGTGAGGTGAACGACAGTTTCATCTTCAACAACCGCAGCCATGACAACAGATTGTCCGGCCTGGTCATTGACCGAAACAGCGTCAACAACTTGATCGCCGATAACCAGATTTACCAAAACCACACCGACGGCATCACCCTCTACGAGAGCGGCAATAACCTGCTGTGGGGCAACAAGGTGATCAACAACCGGCGTCACGGTATTCGTGTGCGTAACAGCGTCAACATCCGCCTGTACGAAAACATTGCGATGGCCAACGGCCTGACCGGCGTGTACGGCCACATCAAAGACCTCACCGACACCGACCGCGATATCGACCTGGACCCGTTCGATGCCCAAGTGTCGCTGATTGTGGTGGGCGGTGAACTGGCCGGAAACGGCAGCGGCCCGCTGGCCATTGATTCGCCGCTGAGTATTGAGCTGTACCGAGTCTCGATGCTGGCCCCGACCAAATCCAGCGGCATCAGTTTTAACGGCATTTTGGGCGAGCGTCAGGACGAAATTCTCGACTTGATGGTGCGCCAGCAAAAAGCGGTGCTGATCGACCCCGTTGAACGCCAGACCGAATTGCGCAACTGAGGATGACTGTTATGCCCCCCCATTTGATCAAGTTGTTGAGCCTTTCGGGCCTGACCGCAGCCATCCTCGCCGCCAGCGCCGGTGTGCAGGCCGATGAAATTCAAGCGCCCGCTTTCAGCGCCGAACCGTGCTGCAACCTGTGCCCCGAAGCCCACGACGCAAAAAACTACACCACGCGTTATCAGCAAAACTTCACCACGCTGGTGCAAGCCGAAGGCGACTGGTTGTTTCGTACCCAAGAAGACTTGCGCACCGAATTTGACACCACGCCCGCAGGCTACAAACGCATGCAGCAGTTGCACGATGCGTTCAAAAGCAAAGGTGTGGAACTGGTGGTGGTGTATCAACCGACGCGCGGGCTGGTCAATCGCAACAAGTTAATGCCCGCAGAGCGCGAAAAGTTCGACTACGACAGCGCCTTAAAAAACTATCAGACCATGCTCGCTCGCTTCGCCAAGATGGGCTACTACGTACCGGACTTGTCGCCGCTGACCAATGAGCCTGATACCAAGGGCGACAGCGCCCACGACTTTTACTTTCGGGGCGATCAACACTGGACGCCGTATGGCGCTGAACGCACCGCCAAAATCGTGGCCGAGACGGTAAAAAAAGTCCCCGGCTTTGCTGATATTCCGCAGCGCGAGTTCGAGACCAAAATCACAGGGCGCATGGGCAAGACCGGCACCCTGCACAACATGGCCGGGCAACTGTGCGGCACCAGTTACGCGGTGCAATACATGGATCAGTTCAGCACCGAGCCTAAAGGTGAAGCGGGCGACGGCGACCTGTTCAGCGACTCGGGCAACCCGCAAATCACGTTGGTGGGCACCAGCCACAGCGGCAAGAACTACAACTTTGCGGGTTTTCTGGAGCAATACATTGGCGCCGATGTGCTCAACGTCGCGTTCCCGGGCGGTGGTCTGGAAGGCTCAATGTTGCAGTATCTGGGCAGCGAAGAGTTTCACAAAACGCCGCCAAAAGTGCTGATCTGGGAATTCTCGCCGCTGTATCGCCTCGACCAGGAAACCATCTACCGCCAAATGATGGCCCTGCTGGACAACGGCTGCGAAGGCAAACCTGCGCTGTTGAGCAGCAACACAACGCTCAAGCCAGGCACCAATCAGATGTTGGTCAACAGCAGCAACAAAGACCTGCGCAACGCCAACCACCAAATCGACATCCGCTTCGCCGACCCGTCAGTGAAAACCCTGCAAGCCACTCTCTGGTACATGAATGGTCGCCACGAAGATCTGAAGATCGACAAACCGACCACTTCTGACACCGATGGGCGTTTCGCTTTTGAGCTACGCACCGATGAAGACTGGGCCAGCCAAAACTTGCTGGCCATTGAAATTCAGGGCCCCGAAGACGCCGGTGATGCACAGAAAGTCGAAGCAAAAATCTGCACACGCAACGTATTCCCCACCTCTGCGCAGCTCAACGCGCAGGCCGGACGATGAGGTATCTGATGCCCACTGCACCGATTAACGTACGCATGTTATTGGCGCCAACGCTGCTCGGGCTGGCCATGTTTGCCAGCGCCGCCCATGCCGCCGCGCCCTTGCGTCCGCCCCAAGGCTATTACGCGCCTGTTGAAGCGTTTAAAACCGGCGACTTTAAAAGTGACTGCGAGGCAATGCCCGCACCGTACACCGACAAGCTGGAGTTTCGCAGTAAGTACGAAGGCTCGGACAAAGCCCGCTCGACGCTCAATGTGGTGTCTGAAAAAGCCTTCCGCGACGCCACCGCAGGCATCACCACACTGGAGCGCGGCACCAGCAAACGCGTCATGCAGTTCATGCGTGATGGCCGCCCGGAGCAACTTGATTGCACCCTGAGCTGGCTCACCGCGTGGGCAAACGCCAATGCGCTGATGAGCAAGGACTTCAACCACACCGGCAAGTCGATGCGCAAATGGGCATTGGGCAGCATGGCCTCGTCTTATATCCGCTTGAAATTTTCTGAGTCCCAACCTCTGGCGCAGCACCCGCAACAAGCCAAAGAGATCGAAGCTTGGTTCAGCCGCATGGCCGATCAAGTGGTCAGCGACTGGGACAATCTGGCGCTGGAAAAAACCAACAACCACTCGTACTGGGCCGCCTGGTCGGTGATGGCAACGTCCATCGCCACCAACCGCCGTGACCTGTTCGACTGGTCGATCAAAGAGTTCAAGGTGGGCGCCAATCAGGTCGATGCACAGGGCTTTTTACCCAACGAACTCAAGCGCCAGCAACGCGCCCTCGCCTACCACAACTACGCCTTGGCGCCGTTGGCAATGATTGCCAGTTTTGCGCAGGTCAACGGTGTGGATGTGCGTAACGAAAACAACGCGGCGTTAAAACGCTTGGGCGAACGTGTGCTCAACGGCGTCAAAGACCCGGATCAATTCAACGCTAAAAACGGTGAAAAACAGGACATGACTGACCTGAAAGTGGACGCCAAATTCGCGTGGTTAGAACCGTTCTGCACCCTCTACACCTGCGCCCCGCAGGTGCTTGAGATGAAACGGGCAATGCAGCCATTCAAAACATTTCGTCTGGGCGGCGACCTGACCAAGGTCTACGAGAAAAACAACTGACGCACCCCGTTGGCGCTGGCGAAGGCTGCGATCTTTCAAGATCAAAAGATCGCAGCCTTCGCCAGCGCCAACGGATGAATGTCATTGATTCATCCCCCCCTTTTTTCACGGGGGGGTTTGGGGGGGCTTAGCCCTTTACTGTTGGTCAACACGCAGAGGTAAGGATGGTCTTCTCATCCAATGTGTTCCTGTTTTTATTCTTGCCGGTGTTTCTCGGCTTGTATTACTTGAGCGGGCAACGTTATCGCAACCTGCTACTGCTGCTCGCCAGCTATGCGTTTTACGCCTGGTGGCGGGTGGACTTTCTGGCGTTGTTTATCGGGGTCACGGTCTGGAACTACTGGATCGGCCTTAAAGTCGGTGCCGCCGGGATACGCACCAAGCCCGCGCAACGCTGGCTATTGCTGGGCGTCGTCGTCGATCTGGGGATTCTGGGCTACTTCAAGTACGCCAATTTCGGCGTCGAGAGCATCAACGCGATGATGGGTTCGGTCGGGCTCGACCCGTTCATCCTGACCCATGTGTTGCTGCCCATCGGGATCTCGTTCTACATCTTCGAGTCCATCAGCTACATCATCGACGTGTATCGCGGCGATACCCCGGCCACACGAAATCTGATCGATTTTGCAGCCTTTGTGGCGATCTTCCCGCACTTGATCGCTGGCCCCGTCTTGCGCTTTCGCGATCTGGCCGACCAGTTCAACAACCGCACTCACACCCTCGACAAGTTCAGCGAAGGTGCCACGCGGTTCATGCAGGGCTTTATCAAAAAGGTGTTTATCGCCGACACCCTCGCGGTGGTCGCTGATCATTGTTTTGCCTTGCAAAACCCGACCACCGGCGATGCCTGGCTGGGTGCGCTGGCCTACACCGCGCAGCTGTATTTCGACTTCTCCGGCTACAGCGACATGGCCATCGGCCTAGGCTTGATGATGGGTTTTCGCTTTATGGAAAACTTCAAACAGCCCTACATCAGTCAGTCGATCACCGAATTCTGGCGGCGCTGGCACATCAGCCTCTCCACCTGGCTGCGTGACTACCTGTACATCACGCTGGGCGGTAATCGCAAAGGCACGCTCATCACTTATCGCAACCTGTTCCTGACCATGTTGCTGGGCGGTTTGTGGCACGGCGCGAACATCACTTACGTGATTTGGGGTGCCTGGCACGGCATGTGGCTGGCGATTGAAAAAGCACTGGGCATCAACACCACGCCGCGTGCGCTCAATCCGATTCGCTGGGCGCTGACCTTCTTGCTGGTGGTCATGGGCTGGGTGATCTTCCGCGCCGAAAACCTGCACGTGGCCGGTCGTATGTACGGCGCCATGTTCAGCTTTGGCGAGTGGTCGCTGTCAGAACTCAACCGCGCCAACCTCACGGGCCTGCAAGTGGCCACGCTGGTTGTTGCCTACCTGACGCTGGCCTTCTTCGGTCTGCGGGACTTGTACAACACCCCAAAAGCGCCGGGTAAAACCGAAGCTGACGGCCCCGCCACCGCGCAACCGGGCCTGATCAAAGCCGTGCCAGGCGATGCCCCCAATAGCCTGCACCTGCCGGGTTACACCGTGGGCAGCGAGGCTCAAGTGCAACCGGCGTACTGGGTTGCTGACTGGCCGCGTTATGCAATGCGCACCTTGATTGTGCTGCTGTTTATCGCCTCGATTCTCAAACTCTCGGCGCAAAGCTTCTCGCCGTTCCTGTACTTCCAGTTCTAAGGGGAGCCGACCATGAATCGAACATTACGCATCGTCTACGTCGCGTTTTTCTGTGCCTTGCTCATGGGCTTGGGGCTGATCTCGCTGCGCAGTTTTATGGGTTTCAACACCACCGAGGATGCCACTGTGCTCAACGGGCGCTGGAGCAAGGCCGTAGAAACCCATTACGACGACGAGTTCCCGATCAAGCGTTTGGGCACCAATTTGTGGGCTGCGCTGGACCTCACATTATTCAACGAAGGCCGCCCCGGCGTGGTGCTGGGCCGCGATCACTGGCTGTTCAGTGACGAAGAGTTCAAGCCGTGGCCCAACGCCGAGCAAAACGTGGCCAATAACTACGCGCTGGTCGAAGGCGTGCGCAAAACGCTGAAACAACACGGCGTGAAACTGGTGATGGCAGTGGTGCCTTCCAAGGTGCGCCTGTACCCAGAGCACATGGGGGATGAGCGTCCAGCGAGCATTCATGCCGATCTGTACCGCGACTTCCATGCGCAACTGGCTGCCAACAACGTTATCGCCCCCGACCTGCTCGGCCCGCTGCAACAGGCCAAACAAGCCGGCGCGCAGGTGTTTTTGCGCACCGACACTCACTGGACGCCAGACGGCGCGCAAGTGGCGGCCCAACAATTGGCCAGCGCCATTGGTGCGCAGTTCCCGCTCAGTGGCGAGCCCCAGCACTTTGTCACCGAGGCCGAAAAAACCGAACAACACAACGGCGACCTGGAGCGCTTCCTGCCACTTGACCCGTTGTTCAGCAACCTGCTGCCCCCTGCCGAGCCGCTGGAAAAACGCAGCACCCGCGTAGCCAATGCCGCCGCTGACAGTGAAACAGCACTGTTCGCAGACAGCGAAGTGCCGGTGACG
Source organism: Pseudomonas sp. E315 (assembly GCF_055406205.1). Classification (NCBI taxonomy): domain Bacteria; kingdom Pseudomonadati; phylum Pseudomonadota; class Gammaproteobacteria; order Pseudomonadales; family Pseudomonadaceae; genus Pseudomonas; species Pseudomonas sp. E315. The sequence goes on from NZ_JBUZPJ010000014.1 coordinate 127,720, forward strand.
CTGGTGGGCACCAGTTACAGCGCCAACCCCAACTGGAACTTTGTCGGGGCGCTTAAACAAGCGCTGCGCAGTGACGTGATCAACGACTCCAAGGACGGCCACGGCCCCATCCTGCCAATGCTCGCTTACCTCAAAAGCGATGCCTTCAAGAACACCCCGCCACAAGTGCTGATCTGGGAGTTCCCCGAGCGTTACCTGCCGGTAGACAACGACATCGGCGACGCCGACCCGAAGTGGGTCGCCACCTTGAAAGAAGCGGGCGCACGCCAGCCACACCTTGCACAAAACACAGCCAAATCCGAGACGCCCAACCGGGCGCAAAACTGAAAGAGAGGTTCGACTTATGTCCTTTAAAGCGATGCCGTTTACACCTACTCCACGTCGTCTCGCCAAATCATTCGCACTGATTGCCGGTATGAGCTTGCTGTCACTGCAAGCCTGGGCCGGTGGTGATGCCGCGCTCTACGGGCCCACTGCCCCTAAAGGTTCCAGCTTTGTGCGCATGTTTAACGCCAGTCATCAGCCCGTCAGCGCGACGGTAGGCAACACCGCACTGAACGAGGTTGCACCGCAAGGCAGCAGCGATTTCAGTTTTTTGCCCCAGGGCGATTACAGCGCCAAAGTGGGCAGCCAAAGCCTGCCGGTCAAACTGGCCGCCGACCACTATTACACCTTGGTCAATAACAACAGCGGGCAGCCGCAATTGATCGAAGAACCACCGTTCAAAAACAAACAAAAGTCGTTGGTGCGCGTGCAGAACCTGACCGACAAAGCCCTGACCCTGAAAACCGCTGACGGTAAAACCGACGTGGTGAAAGCCGTGTCAGCCAAAGGCCGCGGCGAGCGCGAAATCAACCCGGTCAAAGTCAGCTTCGCCCTGTTTGAAGGTGACAAAAAAGTCAGCGACCTCAAGCCCGTAGCGCTGGAGCGCGGTGAAGCCGCAGTGCTTTACGTCACGGGCAGCGGCAGCAGCGTGTCCCCGACCTGGGTAAAACGTCCGGTTTCGAGCCGCTAACCCTCTTTGCTCTCTGTAGGCGCTAGCGCCTACAGGAATCACCAGCACCCTATTTTTATTTTTTGGAGAGACATCATGATTCCGGTAATTCTTTCAGGTGGTAGCGGTTCGCGTCTGTGGCCTTTGTCGCGCAAACAATTCCCCAAGCAGTTTCTGGCCCTGACCGGCGAGCAAACCTTGTTCCAGCAAACCCTTGAACGTTTGGTGTTTGATGGCATGGATGCGCCGATTGTGGTGTGCAACAAAGAGCACCGCTTTATCGTCAATGAGCAGTTGGCAACACGCAATCTGGACACCCAGCGCATTCTGATGGAGCCGTTTGGCCGTAACACCGCGCCCGCCGTGGCATTGGTTGCGATGATGCTGATTAACGAGGGGCGCGATGAGTTGATGCTGGTGCTGCCTGCCGATCACGTGCTCGAAGACCAAAAAGCCCTGCAACGTGCATTGGCACTGGCCACTGTGGCAGCTGAGCGCGGCGAAATGGTGCTGTTTGGCGTGCCTGCTCTCAAGCCAGAAACCGGCTATGGCTACATCAAGTCCACAACCGATGCGTTGTTGCCCGAAGGCGTGAGTCGCGTGGCCTCGTTCGTCGAAAAACCCGATGCCAAGCGCGCTGCCGAGTTCGTCAAAAGCGGCGGCTATTTCTGGAACAGCGGCATGTTCATGTTCCGCGCCAGCCGCTTTCTTGAAGAGCTGAAAAAACACGAACCGGATATTTATGACACCTGCCTGCTGACGCTGGAGCGCAGCCAGCAAGACATGGACACCGTGGATATCGACGACGCCACCTTCGCTTGCTGCCCGGACAACTCCATCGACTACGCGGTGATGGAAAAAACCCAACGCGCCTGTGTGGTGCCCTTGACCGCAGGCTGGAGTGATGTGGGTTGCTGGTCGTCGCTGTGGGACGTGAATGAGAAGGACGCCAACGGCAACGTCAGCAAAGGCGATGTGGTGATTCAGGACAGCACCAACTGCATGATCCACGGCAACGGCAAACTGGTATCGGTGATTGGTCTGGACAACATTGTGGTGGTCGAAACCAAGGACGCCATGATGATTGTCCACAAGGACAAGGTTCAGGGCGTCAAGCAGATGGTCAACACACTCAACGCCCAAGGGCGCAGTGAAACCCAGAACCACTGCGAGGTGTATCGCCCGTGGGGCTCCTACGACTCGGTTGACATGGGCGGGCGTTTTCAGGTCAAACACATCTCGGTCAAACCCGGGGCCTGCTTGTCGCTGCAAATGCACCATCACCGCGCAGAACACTGGATCGTGGTGTCAGGCACGGCGGAAGTCACCTGCGATGAAAATGTGTTTTTGCTCACTGAAAACCAGTCGACCTACATCCCGATTGCCTCGGTACACCGTCTGCGCAACCCCGGCAAAATCCCGTTGGAGATCATTGAAGTTCAGTCCGGCAGTTATTTGGGCGAAGACGACATTGAGCGTTTCGAAGATGTATACGGACGCTCCACTCCGATTGAACGCGGGGTTAGCATCAAGACCATTGCGCAGTAAGCCGCAACCTCCCGTCGCTTGAATCACGAGCAAGCCCGCGCCCACACATTACGTATCTTGCGTAGGCGCCCGCTTGCTCGCGATGGCTCAACTAGACTCGCCATTGCCACCTAAGCTTGAGTAGGATGTCCCTCCACTCTCTACGAGGCGAGCGTCATGCTTATCGGCGTTCTACTGATCATCACCTGGCTCGTCCTGTTGCTGCGCTATCCAACCAAAGCTTTGCCGGTGTCGATGGCAGCGTTTGTGGGGTTGGCGATGGTCGCTGCGTCTGTCGCGTGGTTGGACTACCGAGAAGCCCAACAATTGGCTCGCCTTGAGCTGCGTATGGTCTACGCCCCCGACCAATGCCCGGCCGACCGGCCACTTCATCTCACGCTACGCAACGGCAATGATGTACCGCTCACCGAGTTGGGCTGGCGAGTTGCCGCCTATGCGCCCGGCGATACGGTCAACTTGGCCGACAACCTCTACACTGCGCCGCGTTATCGCGGGCCCGGCGAGCTGCAAGCGGGTGCCTCGTGGCAAGACTGCTTGCCCCTGCCGCCCTTGCGCGCCGGTTATCGTGCCCAAACCCTCGAATTCAGAGCCGAGCGCCTGCAAGGCAGCTTTGCCAACTGACTTTTTTGCTGCCCCAAGGAAGATGTGATGCCCCTCGTTTTAATTACCGGCTGCTCTACCGGCATTGGTCGTTCGCTGGCCCAAACGTTCAAACAAGCCGGTTATGAAGTGTGGGCAACGGCCCGCAAACCCGCAGAAGTCGCGCAGTTAAGAGCCGAAGGTTTTGTTGCCGTGCAGTTGGACGTCAATGACCGCCTTGAAGTTGACCAACTCAGCGCCCGCATCAAGCAGAACGGCAAAGGGCTGGATGTACTGATCAACAACGCGGGGTATGGCGCGATGGGGCCTGTGCTCGACGCGGGTGTTGAGGGCATCAAGCTGCAATTTGAAACCAATGTTTTTTCAGTGGTGGGCATCACCCGAGCGCTGTTCGAGCCTCTGCGCAGCAACCGCGGGTTAGTGGTCAATATCGGCAGCGTGTCCGGCGTATTGGTCACCCCGTTTGCAGGCGCTTACTGCGCTTCGAAAGCCGCTGTACATGCACTGAGCGACGCGCTGCGCATGGAACTGGCCCCCTTTGGGATTCGGCTGATGGAAGTGCAGCCCGGCGCCATCGACACCCATTTCGCCAAAAACGCCAGTGCTCAGGCCGAACAGTTGATTGCTGAAGATTCTGCCTGGTGGCCGATGCGCGAAGGCATTCGCGCACGGGCTCAAGCGTCGCAAGACAACCCCACGCCCGTCGGCAAGTTCACGGACGCGGTGTTCAAAGCCACGCAAAAAGCCAAGCCACCGGCTTTGCTGCGCTACGGCAATGGCAGCTGGGCCATGCCACTGCTAGCCTCGTTGGTGCCTCGCGCATTGCTGCAAAAAATTCTGATGAAGCGCTTTGGCCTCAATATTTCTGTGTGATGTAACCCCCCGCCCCCTGACCAAGAGAATGTGATGACGGATTATTCGAGCTACTTCGACCTTGTGAATGAAACTCACGTCGAAATTGAGGGTTGGTTTTCCGGCTTGGAACCGGGCGTACTGCCCGTGTTGCTGGCGCGTTTTTCAGCGCAATTTTCGATGATCGCGCCCAACGGTAAAGCGTTGGACGCACAGGGCGTGGAAACGCTGTTTGAGCAACTGCGTGGCGCCAGGCCGGGGCTACAAATAACCCTTAGCGAGTTCAAGGGGCTCGCCTTGCATGCAGGCGGAGCTGTGATCAGTTATCGCGAGCTGCAAGAAGAGCACAACGGCAATCGCTCCGATCGCCGCGCCACGGTGGTGTTTGAAAAAGCCGCCGACGGCAAGGTGCTGTGGCGGCATTTGCATGAGACCTTTTGCGTGGACTGACCAACGCTGAACCCCGTAGCAGCAACTGTCTTGTCCAGTCATTTACGATTCTACGACTGCTGCGCAGCCGATCGCAGCCTGCGTGCCTTGTCAGCTCCTACAGGGGATCGGCGGTTATCCCAGCTTTTGTAGGAGCTGCCGAAGGCTGCG
>NZ_JBUZPJ010000015.1:0-125825 GCF_055406205.1 Pseudomonas sp. E315
CGGAAAGAAAATCTGGCAGGCCAAGATGATCAACTGAATTTGACCTGACAGTCATGACCGCAAATCCGGTAACTGTCAGATCAAGTCTGAACTTCTACAACTTATGGCGGTCACCACACCTGGTCACCGCCGAGGTATCCACCGCGGACCAACACCAACCCGTGGATACCTGTTTAGATACCGGCAGGTTTCGACCCTTTGCAGCCGTTCGAGGCATCTTCGAAACTAGGGACGATTCAAGCAGGGCAAACCGTCATTGCTCATCAGCAGGCTTGGTATCAATGATGGCAACGTTCGTGGAAATCTGGAGTAGCTTTTGAACATCAGATGCTGAGTAGCCCTTTGCATGGAAAGACTCACCACCCTCTGTATAGATGATTACTTCTCTACTTTTTCTTGCATCAATCCATGCAATTATTACCTTCGCTATTGCATTCCAAGGCATCGCGTCAGATAGAGCTGTAATTGCTTCGACAAGCCCTGAGTTTTTAGGAGAGCTTGAGTACATACGGACGGGGCCATGAGGAATACCCGCGTCATCCAGCGCGGCCAAAAATGACTTCGCACCGTGTTTGAAAAGCGTTAAGTGAACCAATTCACATTTTTGAGTGCTCATCCAATCCCCATTGACTGATTGACATGACTGTCGAGTAATGCAGTAACTGCGGATGTGGATAGTACTCGATGCGATACAAAACCTTGTAAATCCAGGTGGAAACCAGTGCCTGACAACTGCGAAGTATTCATAGGGTTTTGCGTCAGGGAAATTCTCATCATCAAGGTCGACTCCTTTTAAACTATCCTCCAGTGCCTCTAGGCGGGTAGTGTTCTCTTCATTCGGAAAGTCGAACTCATCAGAAATGATGTCAGGGTTTTGATCGACCAGCGTTCCCAATCCATATTCCGTCCGGTCCTCCTCGGGGGGATCACGGAGTATTGAGCCATTGGTTTTCACTTGGTGGGTGATCCAAGATTATTTCTCTTTTTCAAAATATTCGTTGGTGAGCCACTCGATAGTAGAGGCGGCTACTCTGATCTCATGTTCTGATCGGTTCGCAAGTACCAGCCTGGCGCGTGCTTGCATAACGGGCAGCCGCCATATTGGCTTGAACGGAGCCTCGTCGGTAAAGGCATCAAACTCTTTATCCGTTTCCATGATCAACCCCTATCCCGTCACCCTGTAATGACACGCCGACTGGCCGTATGGGGGGACTTCTCTCCCCGTGCGGCTATGCGGGCCAACATATTGTGTGTGTCTGATCGCCTGCAATTGAACAGCGTTAGACTTCAGTCTATATGTGTCTACGAGTACCTTGGAAGGCCCGGCTCAGGCCCTTTGCCCGAAGTTTCCTTGCACTATTACGCCGCCTGCAAGGCCATCAAGGTAGTTCGCATACCATTGCATCATCACTTTGCGCTGCGGCAGGTACTGGGCCTTGTTGTAGACGCCAGCAACACCTGGTTTTTTGTGCGATAGCTGGGCCTCGACGTGGTTCTCGTCGAACCCGTTCTCGTTGAGCACTGTCGACGCGATATGCCGGAAACCGTGACCTGTTTGTCGGCCCTCATATCCCATACGGCGCAGCGCCATGAGAAATACGGCGTCACTACGTGGCTTAGTGTGGTCGCTACGGCCGGGGAACAGAAGGGGATAGCTGCCGGTGTACTGGCGCAGTTCCTCCAGCGCCTCGATCGCCTGAGACGACAGTGGCACTAGGTGCTCAAGTCCCTTTTTGCGGCCTTTGCGCTCGACTGGGATCGTCCAGAGTTTTTTGGTGAAATCGAACTCCGACCACCGGGCCTCGCGCAGCTCGCTAGGGCGCACGGCAAACAGGCTTAGCAGGCGCAGACCGAGGCGCACATCGTGGGCGTGCGGATAGGCAGCAATGGCACGGATCAGGCCCGGGAGCTCGTCAGGTGAGACGTGGGCATAGTTCTCGGCCTTGCCGGACTGGAGGTATTTTTGCAGGCCCTCAAGCGGGTTGTGGGTTGCCCGGCCGGTTACCCTGGCCAAGTCGTAGGCGTCTCGGCAGTAGAAGCGCACTCGGCTCATTTGCTCGAGGATTCCCTGTTGCTCCATGCCGCGCAGAAACTCCATCCACTCAAGCGGAGTGATGTCGGCATAGGGGCGCTTGCCGAACACCGGGAATACGTGACGTTCCAAGGCGCCGATTATTCGCTTGGCGGTACCCGCATCCCAGTTGGTTAGACGCGAGGTGTACCACTCTCTCGCCAATGGCTCGAATGTCTCGCCGGCAATATCCCTCTCTGCTTTTTTGCGAGCCTGCTTGGTAACGATCGGGTTTTTGCCGCCGGCGGCGTCGCTGCGCAATTCGGCAGCTTTCTGCCTAGCGACTGATCCGCTCACCTCGGGGTAACCACCGAGCCCGAGCCATGACCATTTCCCGTCTGGCTTCTTGTAACGAAGCTGCCAGGACTTTTGGCCATCAGGCTTCACGCGGAAATAAAGGCCGCTCCCGTCCAGCTCGCGATACTCGCTGGCATCAGGTTCCAGGCCGGCCAATGCGGTGTCGGAAAGGGGGCGGCGTTTTATCTCGGATCGCTTCATTTCGGCTTGTATCCCCTCGGTTCAATTATTTGTCGAGGATACACAGGGGGATACACGGAGGGAAGGTATAGGGGGAGACAAGGAGAAACCCCCAGATACAAGAAAGCCCGCACTAGGCGGGCTTCTTGTACTGTTTATAGACTCATGGAGACATCTGTAAACAAGCGTTTGGTGGCTACACAGGGACTTGAACCCCGGACCCCAGCATTATGAATGCTATGCTCTAACCAACTGAGCTATGTAGCCAATGGCGCGCATTATTCCCTCGTACTGAGCTTGTGTCAAGCAAATATCTTAAAAAATCTTTGTTCTATCAAACGCTTAAGGTTTTCCGGCCTTTGGATGGCAATATCTTGTAAAAAAATGGCACATTGGCGCACCTGCAAGTGCGCATTCACCTGATGTTCGGAAACCGTTATGGCTCTTAGCAATGCTCAAACAAAAACAACGTCTGCTTCTCAGGCGCCGCAAACCAGTCCGTTAGTCCTGCGTATTATTGGTGCGGTAGCGCTGGCTCACCTGATTAATGACCTGATCCAGGCTGTTCTGCCGTCGATCTATCCAATGCTCAAGGCCAAATACGATCTGACCTTTACTCAGATTGGCCTGATCACGCTAACGTTTCAGCTAACCGCTTCGCTGTTACAGCCGTGGGTGGGTTACTACACCGACCGTCATCCCAATCCCTTGTTACTGCCCGCAGGCATGGTCTGCACCCTGATCGGGATTTTAATGCTGTCTCAAGTGGGCAGTTTCCCTTTGATCCTGCTGGCCGCGGCGCTGGTGGGGATTGGTTCTTCTACGTTTCACCCGGAAGCATCGCGCGTGGCCAGACTGGCTTCGGGCGGACGTTACGGCTTTGCGCAATCAACCTTTCAAGTGGGCGGTAATGCGGGGTCTGCATTTGGCCCCTTGCTGGCCGCGGCAATTATCATTCCCTTCGGCCAAGGCAACGTCGCATGGTTCGGCTTGTTCGCGCTGTTTGCTGTAGTGCTGCTGTACGCCATCAGCCGCTGGTATCGCAGCCACTTAAACCTGTTCAAGCTCAAAGCAGGGCAAAAAGCTACTCACGGCCTGTCCAAGCAGCGTGTGCTCACTGCATTGGTGGTGCTCGGTTTGTTGGTGTTCTCCAAGTATTTCTACATGGCGAGCCTGACCAGCTATTACACGTTTTTCTTGATCGAAAAGTTCGACGTGTCGATCGCCAGTTCACAGATGTATTTGTTCCTGTTCTTGGGAGCTGTGGCGGCGGGAACATTCTTTGGCGGCCCTATCGGTGACCGTATCGGGCGTAAGGCCGTGATCTGGTTTTCGATTTTGGGTGTGGCGCCATTCACGCTGTTGCTGCCTTACGTTGACCTGTTTTGGACCAGCGTGCTGAGTGTGATTATTGGCTTCATTCTGGCCTCGGCGTTTTCAGCGATTGTGGTGTACGCGCAAGAACTGGTGCCCGGCAATGTTGGGATGATCGCAGGGATCTTCTTTGGTCTGATGTTTGGCTTTGGCGGGATTGGCGCCGCGTTGCTCGGCCATTTGGCTGATATTCACGGCATCGAATACGTCTACAGCCTGTGCTCGTACCTGCCACTCTTTGGTGTGCTTGCGATTTTCTTGCCGCGCACCAAAAAGGTTTAACGCAGTCGGTGTAGGTGTGAGCCCGTTCGCACCTACACAGCAGGCGGCTCTTTTTGGGTAGAAAAACCAAAGGTCAGCAAGGCGCTTTCGACGGTGCTCAAGTGTTGTAAGCACAGTTGCCAAGGCGCAGACACGGCGTCAGCCACTTCGATGGGCGCTACGGGCAGCAGCACTGGACGCTCATTGCCGTCGGCGATCGCGGCACACCCTGAGGCTACACTTGCTAGCCGCTCATGCAGCGAGGCTGGCGGCGGGCCTTGTTCCTTGCGCAAGGCATCAGCGAAGGCTTCAGCAAATAGCAGAGAACTGGCATACAGGCGCACCGCGTGTCGCTCGTAACGACGGGCAATGTCCTTGACCTCGCTGGACACAAAACGTCCGCGTAACGTCCAGCGCGCCGTATTGCGTGCGCTGTTGATCCCGGTCTCCAGGGCGATCAGGCTGTCGTGGGCACGGGAGAAGATCAGCACAGCGTTTTGCGCTTTGCCCTGATCGTTTTCTTCAAGTGCCTGAAGGTTTTTACCGAACCCTTTGGCGAGCTTTTCCAGCAAGTCTTTGGCTGAGCTATCAATGATGCCAATAGGGTTTGGGGTGAGCAGCACTTGGCTAAACACCAACCCGACGCCAGCCCCGACCAACACGTCCAGCATGCGCACGACGCCAGCGCTTTCTGGGCCGACTGCCAGCATCAGAACAGCCGACACACCCGCCTGAATCGGCACCACTGCTCCCAAGCCATACAGGGCTGCGATAGCGATGGCTGAGAAGGTCGCAAAACCGATGCGCAGCAATGGGTAGCTGTCTGGAAGCCAAAGGGCCGCTTCCCCGACCATAATCCCGGTGGCAACGCCGACCATCAGCCCCACAGCTTGCTTGCCATGACTCGGCAGGCCGGGCGCCAAGCAAACCACAGCGCTGATAGCGGCAAATACAGGGTGAGCGTGGCCAAACAGGTGTTTGGCTAACACCCAGGCCAATGCTGCCGCGATGGCAGAGGCGAGGGCGTCACGCCAGCCTGAAGCCCAGCGGGTTTTGATCTTGTCGAGCAGTGAGTTTTTGTAGCTTACGAGAACGTTGGCGCGGGGAATCATTGAAGCTCCCTCTATTCGATTGAATGCTTGTAACCATAGACCTTAGCCGATCAACAATGCGGGCTAATGTTTTAGGCCTGCACTGTTGCCTACCTATTGCCGCTTGTCTGCTTGTTGAGCCTGCCCGCTCATATTGCATGGCCGTCTACTACAGTGGGTTTTACCCCAACGGTTTGGGGGAGCAAGGACGCTCATGGTTCGTGCCTTAACGGCATGGTGGTTTTTCGTCGCTTTAGCATTTTTGCTTGGCGCCGTTTAGAGTGAGCATTCGTCCCTTTATATGGATAAAAAGGAGACGAGCATGACCAATCTACAGACTTTCGAGTTGCCTACAGAGGTCACGGGCAGCACCGCAGACATTTTGCTGGGAAGAGCGCTGATTAAGGCTTGGCAAAAAGATGGCATCTTTCAAATCAAAACCGACAGTGAGCAGGATCGAGCAACTCAGGAGGCTATGGCCGCTAGCAAGCAGTTTTGCCAGCAGCCGCTGGCTTTCAAGAGTCGCTGTGTTAGCGATCTGACCTACAGCGGTTATGTGGCTTCAGGCGAAGAAGTCACCGCCGGTAAACCTGATAATCCTGAAATATTTACTGTCTGCAAAGATGTGCCGCAAAGTGATCCGCGTGTAAGTGCCGGTTGGCCTTGCCACGGTCCAGTGCCTTGGCCCAGTGATACCTATCAAAAAAGCATGGAAGCCTTTATGCAGGCACTTGGTCTAGCGGGCGAGCGGCTGCTCAAACTGACGGCGCTCGGCCTTGAGTTGCCCATCAACACATTCACTGATTTAACGCATGATGGTTGGCATCACATGCGTGTGCTGCGCTTCCCGCCCCAAACATCCACACTGTCGCGCGGTATTGGTGCACACACTGACTATGGATTGTTGGTTATTGCCACTCAGGACGATGTGGGTGGTTTGTACATTCGCCCTCCGGTGGAGGGAGAGAAGCGCAATCGTAACTGGGTGCCTGGTGAAAGTTCTGCCGGGATGTTTGAGCACGACGAACCTTGGACTTACGTGACACCCACGGCTCGGGTGTGGACGGTTTTTCCGGGCGATATCATGCAGTTCATGACTGGCGGCCAGCTACTTTCCACGCCGCACAAGGTTAAGCTCAACACCCGCGAGCGTTTTGCCTGCGCTTATTTTCATGAGCCTGCCTTTAAAGCATCTGCTTACCCGTTGTCGGAGCCGGGCAGCAAAGAACGTATTCATTATGGTGAGCACTTCACCAACATGTTTATGCGTTGCTACCCAGATCGAACCGCCACCCAACGTATCCACAAGGAAAATCGTCTGGCGTATTTGGAGGGCTTGAGGAATGATTCGGTCCCCCTACCCGGTGCTGTCGGGTAGCAAGCACTAGCGAAAGCTTTTCTGTTCCCACAGTGCGGGAGTGTTTATCGACACAGCGTGCAACTACTGAGCAGCACTGAAACAAAAAAGCCCATCACCGACCCCAAACAAGTAGGGGGCGGTGATGGGCTTTTGCTGTGCGGGTTCAGTGTTGTCTGAGGCTTAATACAGCAGGCTCAAATGCACTCAATCGCCATTTATACGTTGAAGCGGAAGTGCAGAACGTCGCCATCTTTAACGATGTATTCCTTGCCTTCCAGACGCCATTTACCGGCTTCTTTCGCGCCAGCTTCACCCTTGTACTGGATGAAATCGTCGTAGGCGATGACTTCGGCGCGGATGAAGCCTTTTTCGAAGTCGGTGTGGATAACACCGGCTGCTTGCGGAGCGGTAGCGCCTACTTTAACTGTCCAAGCGCGTACTTCTTGAACGCCAGCAGTGAAGTAGGTTTGCAGGTCAAGCATTTCGTAACCGGCACGGATAACGCGGTTCAGACCTGGTTCTTCAAGGCCCAACGCTTCAAGGAACATGTCCTTTTCTTCGCCGTCGTCAAGCTCGGCAATTTCAGCTTCGATCTTGTTACAGACCGGAACCACGATTGCGCCTTCTTCTTCGGCAATGGCCTTTACCACGTCGAGCAACGGGTTGTTTTCGAAACCGTCTTCAGCCACGTTGGCGATGTACATCACAGGCTTGGTGGTCAGAAGGTGGAAGCCTTTGATGATTTGCTTCTCATCGGCGTCCATGTTTTTGATCAGGCTGCGTGCCGGTTTGCCCAAAGTGAAGTGAGCAATCAGCTGTTCCAGCAGAGCTTTTTGAGCGACTGCGTCTTTGTCGCCGCCTTTGGCGTTACGCGCGACTTTTTGCAGTTGCTTTTCGCAGCTGTCGAGGTCGGCGAAGATCAGCTCAAGGTCGATGATTTCGATGTCACGCTTTGGGTCAACGCTGTTGGAAACGTGGATAACGTTTTCGTCTTCAAAGCAGCGGACCACGTGAGCGATAGCATCGGTCTCGCGGATGTTGGCCAAAAACTTGTTGCCCAGGCCTTCACCTTTGGATGCGCCGGCCACAAGGCCTGCGATATCAACGAACTCCATGGTGGTTGGCAAGATGCGCTGAGGTTTAACGATGGCAGCCAGCGCGTCCAGACGTGGGTCGGGCATCGGCACGATACCGGTGTTCGGTTCGATCGTGCAGAAGGGGAAGTTCTCAGCCGCAATACCTGATTTGGTCAGGGCGTTGAACAGGGTGGACTTGCCGACGTTAGGCAGGCCGACGATGCCGCAGTTAAATCCCATGGTGTTTTCCCCGAGGAGTAGAGTCAGGCCTTCTGGCTGTGCAGGTTTTTCATCGCACGGTTCCATTCCCCGGCGAGGATATCCGGCAGCACGCCGAGGGCAAAATCGATGCTGGCGTCCAGTTTTTCCTGTTCGGCGCGAGGCGCTCGACCCAGAACAAAGTTGGACACCATGCTGGCGACGCCTGGGTGGCCAATGCCTAGCCGCAGACGGTAGAAATTATTGTTGTTTCCCAGTTGGGCGATGATGTCGCGCAACCCGTTGTGACCTCCATGACCGCCGCCCAGCTTTAGCTTGGCAACACCCGGTGGGAGATCGAGTTCGTCGTGGGCCACCAATATGGATTCAGGCGCAATGCGGTAGAAACCGGCAAGCGCCGCAACGGCTTGGCCGCTTCGGTTCATATAGGTGGTGGGAATCAGCAGACGAACATCCTGACCCTGATGACTGAAACGCCCGGTCAGGCCAAAATACTTGCGGTCCGCAGCGAGGTTTACCCCGTTTGCCGACGCGAGACGCTCAACAAAAAGGGCCCCTGCGTTATGCCGGGTCTGTTCGTATTCGGTGCCTGGATTTCCCAGGCCAACGATCAGTTTTATGGCGGTCACGACAAGGGCCCTTCTATGGAGTTGTGGATAACATCGCCGCTAACGGTTAGCGGCGAAAACGGACAAAAATGCGGGTTTACGTGAGTAAACTTCGCGATCTTGTCCGCTTTACTCGCTGCGTGTTAGCTCGCGATGTTTCTCAAAACTCCAACAACAGAGTAATGAATTACTCTGCTGCGGTGTCTTCTGGTGCAACACGTGGAGCGTGAACGTTGGCAATTGCCAAGTCGTTACCGTGTGCCAGAGCTACGAACTCAACGCCTTTAGGGGCTTTGAGGTCAGACAGGTGAATTACGCTACCAACATCAGTCTCAGCCATGTCGACTTCGATGAACTCAGGCAGGTCTTTCGGCAGGCAAGAAACTTCCAGCTCGGTGGTAGCGCGGAAGATTTCGCCGCCTTTCTTGATCGGTGCTGCTTCGTTGATCAAGTGCACTGGAACGTGTGCAGTCAGCTTCTGACCAGCAACAACGCGTACAAAGTCAGCGTGCATCACGTGGCCTTTAGCCGGGTGACGTTGCAGAGCTTTGATGATTACGTTTTGCTTAACGCCGCCAACGGTCAATTCGATAACGTGGCTGTAAGCAGCTTCGTTTTCGAGCAGTTTGGCAACTTCTTTAGCCAGCATGCTGATGGATTCAGGGGCTTTGTCGCCACCGTAAACTACAGCTGGAACCAGGCTTGCGAGACGACGCAGGCGGCGGCTCGCACCTTTCCCCAGGTCGGAACGCACTTCAGCATTCAGAGTAAAATCGTTCATGTTGTATCTCCAAAATAACCACATCCGACCTAGCGTTTGCGACCAGCGCTATGGACGGTATGGGCAAAAAAGCCCCGCCCCAACGGGTTGTTGGGGCGGGGCGCTTTTCGTCAGCGTGACATCAGAAAAGGGCAGGGCCCTTAACGGAACATCGCACTGATCGATTCTTCATTGCTGATGCGGCGAACCGCTTCAGCCACAACCGGTGCGATATCCAATTGACGGATACGCGAACAGGCTTGTGCAGCTGCGGACAGCGGAATGGTGTTAGTCACCACCAGCTCATCCAGCATGGAATTTTCGATATTCTCGATTGCCCGACCCGACAGCACAGGGTGTGTGCAGTAGGCGAACACTTTGGAAGCGCCATGCTCTTTCAGGGCCTTTGCCGCATGGCACAGAGTGCCGGCGGTATCGACCATGTCATCAACCAAAATACAGGTACGCCCTTCAACATCACCGATGATATGCATCACTTCCGAGTGATTGGCTTTCTCACGGCGTTTGTCGATGATCCCCAGATCGACGCCCAAGGACTTGGCAACAGCACGTGCACGCACGACGCCGCCGATATCCGGGGACACAATCATAAGGTTCTCAAAGCGCTGATCTTCGATGTCATCCACCAAAACTGGGGAGCCATAGATGTTATCTACAGGAATATCGAAGAAGCCCTGAATTTGGTCAGCATGCAAATCAACCGTGAGAACACGATCGATGCCGACTACGGTAAGCATGTCAGCAACAACTTTTGCGCTGATAGCCACACGTGCAGAACGCGGACGGCGATCCTGACGGGCATAACCAAAGTAAGGAATAACAGCAGTAATACGAGTAGCTGAGGAGCGGCGGAAGGCATCAGCCATCACGACGAGTTCCATCAGGTTATCGTTGGTCGGAGCACAAGTCGGCTGAATGATGAAAACGTCTTTACCGCGGACATTTTCATTAATCTCAGCGGTAATCTCGCCGTCGGAAAACTTACCGACAGAAATGTCACCGAGTGGGATATGCAGCTGACGTACGACACGCCGAGCCAGATCGGGGTTAGCGTTCCCCGTAAAGACCATCATCTTGGACACGCGCAGTACCTGAAGGCTGAGGGTAACCTGGATGAGTATAAGAAATGGCAGGGGCGGCTGGATTCGAACCAACGCATGGCAGGATCAAAACCTGCTGCCTTACCGCTTGGCGACGCCCCTGTATCTGTTGCTACGAGTACCGTGTACCCGTTTCCTTTTACAGATCTTGTAGTTTGCGATGCAACATCGAAACGTTGCTTCCTTTAGCTACAAACCCTGTAAGGGTCTCTGTAAGAAGGTGCAGCACTTTATCAGCATCTGCTTCGTTTGGGAAGGCCCCAAATATACAACTTCCAGTTCCAGTTAATTTTGCTTCGGTATATTTACCTAACAAATTCAAAGCCTTACGTACATCTGGGTAAAGCTCCGTTACCACTGCTTGGCAGTCGTTTCGGCTGTTTCCCTTGGGAACGGGGCGCACTTTAATGGGCAAAGAGTCACGTGTCAACAAAGGATGTGAAAAAATTTCTGCTGTACTTACAGCGACTTGCGGAACAAGTACCAAATACCAAGGTTCTTCTGGTTCAACAGGTGTAAGAATCTCGCCCACACCTTCAGCGAAAGCTGCGTGTCCGCGCACGAAAACGGGAACGTCAGCGCCTAAACTCAGGCCCAGAGTGGCGAGGCGGTCTTGGTCCCAGCCCAATTGCCAAAGATGGTTGAGCCCCAGCAATGTTGTCGCAGCATTGGAGCTGCCGCCGCCGATACCGCCGCCCATAGGCAGCACTTTTTTAATCCAGATATCAATGCCGAGGGGGCAGCCGGATTGCTGCTGAAGTTTTTTGGCTGCTTTCACAATCAGGTTTTGATCATGAGGCACGCCTGCAAACTCGGTATGTAGACAGATTTTTCCGTCTTCACGTACCGAAAACGTCATTTCATCGCCGTAATCGAGAAATTGAAACAACGTTTGCAGCTCGTGGTAGCCATCTTCTCGACGGCCAAGAATGTGAAGCATCAAGTTTAATTTTGCCGGGGAGGGCAAAATCAGAGGTGCTTTTTGCATGTCATTGTCCCAACTGACGAGGTTGCCAATCTTTTACGACCAGCGTGATGTCCAGTTCTGTGCCGTGCAGCTTGATGCGCTCAGGCAGCCAGAAGCCGTTTTGCTCGACATAGCTTAAATATTCAATTTTCCAGCCATCCTGTTCCAGATTGGCTAGGCGGCTATCCGCGTTCAGTGTGACGCGGCTTTTGCTGTCAGGTGCAGGCAGGCCACGAACCCACCAGATCAGGTGCGATACCGGCAAGCTCCAACCCAGTTGTTCGCCTAATAATGCTTCAGGTGTTGGCGCTTCATAGCGGCCCTGATTGGCGACTTCAAGGCTGACATTGCCTGGGCGACCGGTTAGCCGCGCGGCACCTCGGCCTAGCGGCCCGGAAAGACGAATGTCGTAATAATCCTGACGTTGCAGCCAAAACAGTGTGGCACTGCCCGAATCTTTAGGGGCGCGAATGCCAACTTTGCCGTTTATTTGCCAGCCGTCCAGTTGGGTCAGTTGTTGTTTGTGCTCTGACCATAAGGCCGGACTGCCGTGGCCTTCAACCGATTCGCGGGCGCCAAACATCGAGCAACCTGCGAGCAGGGCGATCAGGCTAAAAGCAATAATGTGTCGCAGGTGACGAAAACGCATGATTTAAAGAGTCTCAGATCCGGTCAAGCGCAAGACGGTTTTGCGCAGAATAGGGCTGTCGGGGTTTTCTTTAAGAAACTTGCCCCAGATTTGCTTGGCTTCACGCTGCTTGCCGTTGGCCCACAGCACTTCGCCCAAGTGAGCGGCAACTTCCTGATCGGGGAAGCGCTCCAGCGCTTGGCGCAGCAAGCGTTCAGCCTCATCCAAATTACCAAGGCGGAAATTTACCCACCCCAAGCTGTCGAGCACTGCCGGGTCTTGCGGGTTTAAATCGTAGGCCTGTTGGATCAATGTTTTGGCTTCGGCGTAACGCGTTGTTCGGTCTGACAAGGTGTAGCCCAGCGCGTTCAATGCCATAGCGTTGTCGGGTTCGCGCTGAATAATGGCGCGTAAATCACGCTCCATTTGGTCCAGGTCGTTACGTTTTTCGGCCAGCATGGCGCGCGAATAAAGCAGGTTGAGATCGTCCGGGTAGAGCTTCAATGCTTGCTGAAGAACATTCCAGGCTGAGTCGGTCTGATCATTTGCGCCCAGTGTTTCGGCTTCAATCAGGTACAGCTGGATGGCGTAATCAGGCTGTGCGTCTCGAGCTGCGGCTAATTTACTGGAGGCTTCTGCGCTGCGGCCATGGCTCATTAAAATATCGGCCTGACGCAACTGGGCTGGCAAATAATCGTTGCCTGGCCCTACGAGTGCGTATTCGATCAGCGCACCTTGCGGGTCATCTCGCTCTTCGGCAATGCGCCCAAGGTTTAAATGCGCCGAATCGACATGGCTGTCGCGCTCAATCAGCTCTTCCAAATACCCTTGCGCTTCATCCCAGGACTTGCCTTCAAGACACACCAGCGCCAGAGAAAAAAGCAGTTCGTCGTCTTCCGGGTATTGCTGAACCAGGCTGGCGAACTGAGTTTTAGCTTCATCCATACGGTTTTGTTCGACCAGCGTGCGGGCATAGGTCAGAGCAAGACGTTTGTCGTCCGGGTATTGGCGAATGGTTTTTTGCAGCAGTGGCAGGGCTTCATCACCGCGATTCAGGCTTTGCAGTAAGCGTGCGCGCAGCAGGGTGGGCGCTATTTCGCCATCTTGAGGCGGGTTTTTTTCCAGCAATCGCAGCGCGCCTTCGGCATCGCCGTCTTGTTGCATCAGCAAGGCCTTGCCGAAAATCAGCTGGCCGTTATCTGGGTATTTAGCGAGCAAGCGATCAAAGTTTTTCAGCAGGCCGTTGCGCGTATCGGCGTCAGTTTCGATCGCAGACAAGGCGAGGAAATCAAAGTGTGTATCGCCTTTGGCCTGCAGGACTTTTTCCATGTACACGATGGAATCGTCGTAGCGACCGTTGCGCGCTAATTGAATGGCCGCTGCACGTTGTGCCTCAAGGTCGTCCGGCGCGTTTTTGGCCCAAATTAGCGCCGTATCCAGCGCGGCCTGGTCAGCACCCAAATACTCCGCTATGCGCAGCGCACGCTCAGAAACGCCCGGGTCTTGGGTGTTGATCGCTTGGGTCACGTAGTTATCAAGGGCGATATCCAGGCGATTACGTTGGCCGGCCAGCTCAGCGCTCAGCAGGCTATACAGCGTATCTTGGCTGAACGAGCTGTAGACCGTGGGCTTTTGCGGGGCGGGGGTGGCGTCTTCGACCGGCGACGAGTCATCCGGGGACGTGGGGGCCAAGGCCTGGCAGCCACTGAGAAAGACGAGAGCAAGGAGTAACGCGGAGGATCTATTCATATATAAGAAGGGCGACTTACCTGCGGTCCGGGCATCATGACACATGCGATAGCGCAAACCATAACAGGTGCGACTATCGATATCTGGGTCTGTGATGCTGTCTAAGTGGGCGTCAACAGACCTTAACTATAGAGACAATAGTCAGCAATGGTTGTTCTGGATCTGACGAAGTAGGACAATTGCCGGCTTCTCGTCATCATCAGCGATCTTGAATGGCCTTCCTTGCACTCGGTATTAACCACAAGACTGCTTCAGTAGACGTCCGCGAGCGCGTGGCTTTTACCCCTGAGCAGTTGGTTGAGGCCTTGCAGCAGCTCTGCCGCCTCACCGACAGCCGCGAAGCTGCGATCCTCTCCACCTGCAATCGCAGTGAACTCTATATAGAGCAAGACCAGCTTTCGGCAGATGTAGTGCTGAAATGGTTGGCCGACTACCACAACCTCAGCTTCGATGAGCTGCGATCGTGCGCCTATATTCATGAAGACGATGCTGCCGTTCGTCACATGATGCGCGTGGCATCGGGGCTGGACTCGCTGGTGTTGGGCGAGCCGCAAATTCTGGGGCAGATGAAGTCTGCCTATGCCGTTGCGCGTGAAGCGGGCACTGTTGGGCCATTATTGGGGCGTTTGTTTCAAGCCACCTTTAATTCGGCCAAGCAAGTGCGCACCGACACGGCCATCGGTGAAAACCCGGTGTCGGTAGCATTTGCAGCGGTGAGTTTGGCCAAGCAGATATTCAGCGATTTGCAGCGCAGCCAGGCATTGTTGATCGGTGCCGGAGAGACCATCACGTTGGTCGCTCGCCATCTGCATGATCTGGGGGTCAAACGTATCGTGGTGGCCAATCGCACACTGGAGCGTGCCAGCAGTCTGGCTGAACAGTTTGGTGCGCACGCGGTGTTGCTGTCCGATATTCCCCAAGAGCTGGTACACAGCGATATCGTGATCAGCTCCACCGCCAGCCAATTGCCGATTCTGGGTAAGGGCGCTGTCGAAAGTGCGCTCAAGCTGCGTAAGCACAAACCAATTTTCATGGTTGATATTGCTGTTCCTCGCGATATCGAGCCTGAAGTCGGCGAGTTGGACGACGTTTACCTCTATACCGTCGATGACCTTCATGAAGTCGTTGCTGAAAACCTCAAGAGTCGCCAAGGCGCAGCTCAGGCAGCGGAAGAGCTGGTCAGTATTGGTGCCGAAGACTTTATGGTGCGCTTGCGCGAGCTGGCGGCTGTTGATGTGCTTAAAGCCTACCGCCAACAAAGCGAACGCCTACGCGATGAAGAGCTACAAAAGGCCCAAAGAATGCTCGCTAATGGCAGCAATCCTGAAGACGTGCTGGTACAACTGGCACGCGGTCTGACTAATAAGCTGTTGCATGCGCCCAGCGTGCAACTGAAAAAGCTTTCCGCCGAAGGCCGCCTCGATGCGCTGGCCATGGCCCAAGAACTTTTTGCCCTCGGTGAGGGCTCATCGGATAGCTCTGCGGATAAAAAATCGTAATGAAAGCGTCACTGCTTAATAAGCTGGACATTCTCCAGGACCGTTTTGAAGAATTGACCGCGTTGCTTGGCGATGGCGAAGTTATTTCGGATCAAACCAAGTTCCGCGCGTATTCCAAGGAGTACGCAGAAGTTGAACCCATTGTTGCCGCCTACGGCCAATGGCTGAAAGTACAGGCCGACCTTGAAGGCGCTCAGGCGTTACTCAAGGACAGCGACCCCGATATGCGTGAAATGGCGGTTGAAGAAGTTCGCGAAGCCAAAGAGCGGCTGATCGAACTGGAAGGCGACTTGCAGCGCATGTTACTGCCCAAAGATCCGAACGATGGTCGCAACGTATTCCTCGAAATTCGAGCCGGTACGGGTGGTGATGAGGCGGCTATTTTTGCGGGCGATCTGTTTCGCATGTACTCGCGTTACGCAGAGCGTCGTGGCTGGCGGGTAGAGATCCTGTCCGAAAGCGTTGGCGAGCATGGCGGCTACAAAGAAGTCATTGCCCGTGTTGAAGGTGAAAGTGTTTACGGCAAGTTGAAGTTTGAGTCCGGCGTACATCGCGTGCAGCGTGTTCCGGCGACTGAATCTCAAGGCCGTATTCACACTTCCGCCTGTACGGTTGCCGTACTGCCAGAGCCGGACGAGCAAGAAGCCATCGAGATCAACCCGGCTGATTTACGGGTTGATACCTACCGTTCTTCGGGCGCGGGTGGTCAGCACGTTAACAAAACCGACTCGGCCATTCGCATCACACACTTGCCGTCGGGCATCGTGGTGGAGTGTCAGGAAGAGCGTTCGCAGCACAAAAACCGTGCCCGAGCCATGTCTTGGCTGTCAGCCAAATTGAATGACCAGCAAACCAGCGCTGCGGCCAATGCCATTGCCAGCGAGCGTAAATCGCTGGTGGGCTCCGGGGATCGTTCTGAGCGCATTCGCACGTACAACTTTGCGCAAGGGCGGGTGACAGACCATCGCGTCAACCTGACCTTGTACTCTTTGGATGACGTGCTGGCGGGCGGCGTTGATGCCGTCATCGAGCCGTTGTTAGCGGAATTTCAGGCTGATCAACTGACAGCCCTGGGTGAATAAATGACCATTATTGCCAGCTTGTTACGTGCGGCTGAACTGCCCGACTCGTCCACAGCGCGTCTGGATGCGGAGTTGTTACTGGCTGCTGCCTTGGGCAAGTCGCGCAGTTACTTGCACACCTGGCCTGAAAAAATTGTCAGCAGTGAAGCGGCATTAACCTTTGCGCAGTACCTGCAACGTCGCCGGGCTGGCGAACCTGTGGCCTATATTTTGGGCCAGCAAGGGTTTTGGAAGCTGGATCTCGAAGTGGCACCGCATACGCTGATTCCGCGACCTGATACCGAATTGTTGGTCGAAACGGCGTTGGATCTACTGCCCGCCACCCCCGCCAATGTGCTGGATTTGGGCACTGGCAGTGGTGCGATTGCGTTGGCGTTGGCTAGCGAACGCCCGGCCTGGCAGGTCAAGGCAGTGGATCGCGTATTGGAAGCGGTAGCGCTGGCCGAGCGCAATCGTCAGCGCTTACAGCTCGAAAACGTCAGCGTGCTGAACAGTCACTGGTTCAGTGCATTGGCGGGTCAACACTTCGATCTGATTATCAGCAACCCGCCCTACATTGCTGCTGGTGATGTTCATCTGGCTGAAGGTGATGTGCGTTTTGAGCCTGAAAGTGCATTGGTAGCGGGCGCCGATGGGTTGGACGACATTCGCCACATCGTTGCCCAAGCGGCTAAACACCTCAATGCCGGTGGCTGGTTGATGCTGGAGCACGGCTACGATCAGGCTGCTGCGGTACGTGACCTGTTGCAAGTCGCAGGCTTTGAGCACGTTGAAAGCCGCAAGGACTTGGGTGGTCACGAGCGCATTACGTTGGGTCGCCTGCCGTGCTGACAGATCAGGAACTGTTGCGCTATAGCCGACAGATCCTGCTGCAACAGGTCGATATCGACGGCCAATTGAAGCTTAAAAGCAGCAAGGTGTTGATCGTCGGTCTGGGCGGCCTGGGTTCGCCAGTCGCTTTGTATCTGGCCGCCGCCGGGGTTGGTGAGTTGCATTTGGCTGACTTCGACAGCGTTGACCTGACTAATCTGCAACGCCAAGTTATTCATGACACCCCCAGTGTGGGCATGAGCAAAGTCGATTCAGCCCTGAGTCGGCTTCAAGCCATCAACCCAGAGATCACGCTCATCGCTCATCGCTCGGCGCTGGATGCTGATTCCTTGGCCCAAGCTGTGGCCGCTGTTGATGTGGTGCTTGATTGTTGTGACAACTTTGGCACCCGCGAAGCCGTCAATGTGGCGTGTGTCGTGGCGGGCAAGCCGCTGGTCAGTGGCGCAGCGATTCGACTGGAAGGCCAGTTGTCGGTATTTGATTCGCGTCAGCCGCAGAGCCCTTGTTATCACTGCTTATATGGGCATGGCAGTGATGATGAACTGACGTGTAGCGAAGCCGGTGTGATTGGGCCGTTGGTGGGGTTAGTCGGTAGCCTGCAAGCACTTGAGGCGCTCAAAGTGTTGGCCGGTTTCGGTGAACCTTTGATTGGGCGCTTGCTGTTGATTGATGCGCTGGGCACCCGCTTTCGTGAGTTGCGGGTCAAGCGAGACCCTGCGTGCAGCGTATGTGGTGCTGCCCATGAGTGAGGCGCCGATTGGCGTATTTGACTCTGGCGTCGGAGGGTTGTCGGTTCTCAAAGAAATTGAGCAGCGCCTACCCAATGAGTCGTTGTTGTATGTCGGCGACTGCGGGCATATTCCTTATGGCGAGAAAACCCCCGATTTTATTCGCCAGCGTTGCGCTGTGATTGCTGAGTTTTTCCAGCAGCAAGGTGCCAAGGCTCTGGTGTTGGCGTGCAATACAGCGACAGTTGCGGGTGTGGCCGAGTTACGTCAGCGTTTTCCCGATTGGCCTATTGTCGGCATGGAGCCTGCGGTTAAACCTGCAGCAGCGGCTACCCGCAGCGGTGTCGTCGGCGTGCTCGCAACCACAGGCACTTTACAAAGCGCCAAATTTGCGGCCTTGCTCGACCGTTTTGCCAGCGATGTGCGGGTAATTACCCAGCCTTGCCCGGGCCTGGTGGAGTTGATTGAAGCCGGTGATTTGCACAGCAACGCTTTAATCACATTGTTGCGGGGCTATGTTGAGCCTTTGCTGGCGGCCAATTGCGACACGATCATTCTGGGGTGTACGCATTATCCTTTCCTCAAGCCTCTGCTCAGCCAGATGCTGCCCTCGTCAATCATCCTGATTGATACCGGCGCTGCCGTGGCTCGTCAGCTTCAGCGTTTATTGGATGAACGCACGCTGTTGGCTGTAGGTCCAGCCCGTGAAACTCAGTTCTGGACCAGCGCCTCCCCAGAAAAGATGAGAAATATCCTACCTTCGTTGTGGAATAAATCTGGCGTTGTGCGAAGCTTCGGCATGTAAAAAAAGTGTGAAAGCGGCGTCACTTATTTGAACTAATACGCGCTGATCCGCTTCATAACGCTTGCCTGATGAGGCACACAACAATTTACCGATACGCATATGAAAATAGGATTTTTCTTATGAAGCGACTGTTTTGCTTGGCTGCACTTGCAGCGGCTACTCTGGGGCATAGTGTTGCGGCGCAAGCTGCCGGTGTTGAATTTGCAGTAGGGCACACCAGCCAATCGTCCATGACCTACCGTTTGGGCTTGAAGTCCGACTGGGACACAAGCTGGCTGCAAAGTGATGTAGGCCGCCTGACCGGGTATTGGGATGGGGCTTACACCTATTGGGACGGTAAAAAATCATCCGGGACGAGCAGCCTGTCATTCTCACCGGTCTTTGTGTATGAGTTCGCCGGTGAAACGGTCAAGCCTTATATCGAAGCAGGAATAGGGCTGGCGCTGTTTTCCAACACCGAGGTTGAAGAGCAAAAGCTGGGGACGGCGTTCCAGTTTGAAGACCGGATAGGGTTTGGTCTGCGTTTTGTGGGCGGGCATGAAGTGGGTATTCGGGCCACTCACTACTCTAATGCCGGCATTTCCAGCACCAATGACGGGATAGAAAGCTACGCGCTGCATTACACGATGCCGCTCTAAGCCGTGAAGTCGCTGCCGCAAGGGCACCAGGCAGACATTGCAGCCTGTGGCAGCGACAACAGGGTTTTGATATTCAGCGATATGCCGTGGCGATGCCTTGACGTTCGTTAAGGCATTCAACATCGCCCATCTCGAACTCGCGGCAAATCAGCGGCCGTTTTTCGTAGATGGTACACATCATGGTGTTGCGATCCAGCGCTGCACACCAGCCATCATCGAGTCGCAGCATCACTTCACCTCCCCAATCGTCGTGGTCGATAAAGCGTTCGGGTACACCGGTTTCGGTGATCAGCATCACTTCCAGTTGGCAGCAGCATGCCGCACACGTTGAGCATGTGACGGCGGGTTCGGTAAGGTCGGTCAGCGGGATGTTGGTCATAGGGGGCGCAGTGTAAGGCAGCACCTGCATCAGGTGTGAATCCGCTGACAAACGCTGCGCAGCATTCTTGGGCCTCGCTCACATCATGGCGAGCAAAAGGGCTCGAAAAACGCTCTAAGCGGGTGAGCAAAGTTGCTCATTACGCTCTTCAACGTGTTGACGCGAAGGCAGGTTTTTGAACGCGTTAAGCGCTCGCTCGCGGCTGCGTTTTAAATCAACTATGGGTTGCGGATAGTTGGCCACACCAAACAACCCGCCTGCCGATGCAGGGTTATGCACTTCTTTTTTGTTTAGCTCGGCGAGTTCAGGCAGCCAATGCTTAATGAAACGACCTTCAGGATCGAAGCGTTCAGACTGACTGATCGGGTTGAAAATTCGGAAATATGGCACCGAATCCGTACCGGTCGATGAACTCCACTGCCAGCCGCCGTTGTTGGCTGCCAAGTCGCCATCAATCAAATGGCGCATAAAAAAACGTTCGCCTTCGCGCCAGTCAATCAGCAGGTTTTTGGTTAAAAACATCGCCACTACCATGCGTAGCCGGTTGTGCATCCAGCCGGTTTCGAGCAGTTGGCGTATGGCCGCGTCGATGATTGGGATGCCCGTACGCCCTTGCTGCCAAGCCGCAAGTTCGTCAGGGGCGTCACGCCAAGGCAGGTTTTCAGTTTCTGGGCGGAAGGCGCAATGCCGAGAAACCCGCGGGTAACCGACCAAAATATGTTTATAGAACTCACGCCATAGCAGTTCACTGATCCAGGTAAAAACGCCAAGGTTACCACTTTCGAACTCGCCATGATTGCTTTGCAGTGCCGCGTGCAGGCATTGGCGAGGTGAGATGACGCCTGCTGCGAGGTAGGCCGAAAGCTGGCTGGTGCCCGGTTTAGCAGGTAAATCCCGCTCGCTTTGGTAATAGAGAATTTGCTCATCGGCAAAACGTATTAAGCGCTGGCGAGCTTCGTCCTCCCCGGCAGGCCATAGCTCGCGCAGTGATGAGTTGGGTGTAGTAAACCCTTCCACGGAATTTGGGATGGCATCTCGCAAAACGGATAAAGGCGCTTGGGTGTTTGGCTTGGCAACGATCTGTGGCAACGCCATGTGCAACCGGTTGTAGCAGGTTTTCCGGAACTGGCTGAACACCTGAAAGTAGGTACCCGAACGGGTGAGGATGCTGCCGGGCTGAAATAACAGTTGGTCAAGATAGCGCTGAAAACCGATGCCTTGGGCATCAAGTGCCTGCTCGACGGCTTGATCACGTCGGGTTTCGTTGATGCCGTATTCCTGATTAACGTGAACCTGTTCAACGCCTAATTGCTGGCACAGTTCGAGAAGTACGCCGGGGGCCTGGCTCCAAGCGGGCGTCGTTTTGATCAGTAATGGGATATTGAGTTGCATCAGGCTGTCACTTAAACAGCGCAGGTTGCGCAGCCAAAAATCGACTTTACACGGGGCGTCGTCGTGGGCCAGCCATTGCTCGGGAGTGATGAGGTACACGGCGACAGTGGGGCCGCGTTCGGCGGCTGCGCTCAGGGCTGTGTTGTCGTAGTGGCGCAGATCGTTGCGCAGCCAGATCAGTTGCATGTTAGTTCCTAGGGCAAACGCTTGAGAGCTAGCACAGCCCGAGCTGGGCGAGACGTTGGTGGGTCTCTACCGGGTCGTGCGCCAAAGACAATCCTGCGATTTCAGTCGTGAGTACGGTTAACTCGGTGTTGTGGATGCGGACGGTTGGCCCCGAGATGAGAGTGGGACACTCAATGCCATTTAAAAGTTTTGACAGGTTGTGGGTGTTGATCGGTTTGCTCGAATAGAGCACAACGGCGCGGGCTTTAAGGCGTTCGACCGCGAGCGCCAGTTCACCGTTGGGCAGCGGCGCGTCAAATACCTGAACCGGGCAGTGGCTGCTGCTGACCAGCAAAGCGCTGAGCCACAGATGAGGTTCGAAGGCTCGGTCTGAGTGATTGATCAGCACAACGGGTGCACCGCTTAGCGAGCGGTTGTTGTGGTAAATCCGGGCCCCCAATTTGCTGCGCAGCCAAACGTTAAAAAAACCTTGTTCCAACTGCGCACCAAATTGGCCTTGCCAGCGTTGTTCCAATTCGCTCAACAGTGGAAGTAGCAGGTATTGGCACAGTGTTCGTGTGGGGTAGAGCGACATCACTTGGTTAAAGTGGTTATCAAGTGTGTGTTCGGCCAAGTCACTGATGGCTCGGCTCAGGGTCTGGCGCCACGCATGCCAATCGTTGTTCGCGGGTTCGTTGTGCGCGGGGGGCATGTCGAGAAGCGGCTTGATCTGGCTAACTGAAACGCCACGGTTAAGCCACATAAGGGCCTGCTGGATGCGCTGAACATGCTCGGCTGAATACAGGCGATGCCCTTTGGCTGTCCGGTGCGGAATGATCAAGCCATAACGTCGCTCCCATGCCCGAAGTGTCACGGCGTTTACGCCTGTCACGCGGGCTACTTCGCGAATGGGCAGCCAGCCTTGGGCCAGCGCCTGATCGTAATCAGGAGGGCTGGCGTTGTTGTCTACCGGGTTTTGGCTCATGGTCAGATCGCATTACGCAGGCTGAGGTTTTCCGGGTGTGGCTGTAGGTAAACCTGACGCGAGATGTAGGGATCTGGATGTTGGCGGAAGTGATGCTTGAGCAGTGTCAGCGGGACAATGAGCGGCACAATCCCTTGCAGGTACTGACCAATCAGGTGCTGAACCTCTTGTTTGTCTTCGGTGCTGATGGATTGCTTAAGGTAGCCGCTCAGGTGTTGCAACACATTGGTGTGGGTGCGGCGAGTTGCACACTGTTTGAGTGCTTTCATCAGTTCGCTGAAGTAATACGGTGCGATGGCTTTAGGGTCGTTCTTGCCCATGCTCCCCAGTAAATTGCCCAAGGTTCTGTACTGAACAGGGTGATGGGCCATCAGCAGATACTTGTAACGGGCATGAAACTCGGTCAGGTCTCTGCGCGTGATGCCTTGCTTGAGCAAGTCTTGCCAGGCGCTGTAGGCCAACACCCGGGTCAGGAAGTTCTCACGCAGCACCGGATCGTTCAGCCTGCCGTCTTCTTCGACGGGCAAATCTGGGTGTGCAGCGCAAAAAGCGTTGGCGTAAATTCCTTGGCCACTTAACTCAGCAGGGCGGCCTTTGTCCTGATACACCTTGACCCGTGCGAGCCCGCAGGACGGGGATTTCTGCATGAAAATGTAGCCACTGATATCAGTGTGCACAGCAGCCATGCTCACGCCGTAATCGTGCAGAGGCTGGGTGACATTCAGCTCGTTATTGATGCTGCCTACGGCTTGAGGGTTTTTAGGATCGCCTATCAAGCGAATCGGCTGACGCGGAGTGCCTAAGCCGATGGCAACTTCTGGGCACAAGGGTACAAAGTCGAAGTGTTCGTTGAGGGTTTGGCTGCACAGACGTGACTCTTTGTGCCCACCGTTATAACGAACTTCAGCACCGAGCAAGCACGCGCTGATGGCAATTTTGGGTTTGCGATGGGGTGAGTCGATGATGGTCATGTGGCGAACCTCCAAAAAATAGTTGTACATCTTTTTTTGATGTACAACTTAAAGGTCATCATAGGCTTGACGTTGTACAAGTCAATTTTTTTGTACAGGTATTTGGAAGGGGCGTTTTGTTTTGACGATGCAGTGAACGGCAAGCTCGTGATTGTGATCCCTGATGGGCTGGCTTACTGCCAGCCCATTGCCCATTTATGGGGGTCTTGAAGGCTTTGCCAGTCAATGCGTTGGCTGTTGCGGGTTAAAACCGCTTGCAGTTCAACCTCCAGCACCTTGTCTGTTTCATCGCAAAACAACTCGGTCACCAGAAAGTGTTTTTCGCGGTTCGTGGGGTGAACTGCTGTCCATTTTGACAGCAATAATTTGCGCGGATTAATTCGGTTCAAGACAAGTGCTCGATCAGCCTGCGCGCAGCTTCCTGCCCGCTGAGCCAGGCACCTTCGACGCGGCCCGACAAGCACCAGTCGCCGCAGGCATATAAGCCCAAGTCCGCATCGGCCAGAGCACCCCATTCATGGGCCACCGCAGGGCGAGCGTAGAGCCAGCGGTGCGCAAGTGTGAACGTTGGCGCTGGCATGGTGCAGTGAACCAACTCAGCAAAAGCGCCATGCAAGTGCTCAATAACGGCTTCTTTGGGCAGGTCTAGGTGCTCTTTGCTCCAGGCACTGGTGGCGTGCAGCACCCAAGTGTCGAGTGTTGTGTCGCGTCCAGGTTTGGTGCGATTGCGGGCTAGCCAGTCCAGTGGGCTGTCTTGCACAAAGCAGCCTTCCATTGGTGTATCAAGAGGCGTGTCGAAGGCCAGAGCGATGGCCCATGTGGGCTCCATTTTGACCCCAGCAGCGGCACTTGCCAGTTTGGGTGCGCTGGCCAGTAAAGTGGTTGCTTGTGGCGCCGGGGTGGCAACGATCACGTGGCTAAAGGGGCCGTGGGTGCGCTCTTCGGCATCGAGCAGGTGCCAGTGTTTTTCACCGCGAATCAGGTCAGTAATGCGGCACGAAAAATCCACTGTGAGATGCCCTAACAGGCCGCGGGTAATGGCGCTCATGCGTGGGCTGCCGACCCAGCGGGTTTGCTCGTCAGGAGAGGGCGTGAGCTGACCATCTTTGTGGTTGTACAGATGGGGTTCCCATTCTGCGACCCAACCTTTGGCTTGCCACTGCTGGACTTCAGCGACAAATCGGCGATCGCGTGCCGTGAAATATTGCGCGCCCAAATCCAACGCCCCAGCGTCGCTGCGTTTGCTCGACATGCGGCCGCCGCTGCCACGGCTTTTATCGAACAAATGCACGGCGTGTCCTGCTTTATGCAGCGCACTGGCTGCCGAAAGCCCGGCAATGCCGGTCCCAATAATTGCGATAGGTACAGTCATATTGGCCTCGTTCCTGTTTGCACAGACTACGTCGTCGGTAATACCTGTACAATTTTATTTTTTGGTATAAGTTTTAGTGCGCCTGCGAGGCCAGTCTGGCCTATTCTTTAAAAAGTCAGTGGCCCGAACAAAAGGGGTCTTTCTATAAAAATAGACCAGTGCTCTGGATAAAACTCCCTGCGAGGTTCAACTCATGCACATATTGCTGACCGGCGGTACGGGCTTAATAGGCCGCCAACTGTGTCGTCATTGGTTAGCCCAAGGTCATCGCCTGAGCGTCTGGAGTCGCCGTCCTGAGCAGGTACATCAACTGTGCGGCGCTGATGTCAGAGGCGTGGCTAATCTCCAGGAACTCGAACATGAGCCCATTGACGCAGTAGTGAATCTAGCAGGTGCTCCCATTGCTGACCGACCTTGGACTCACAAACGTAAGGCGTTGTTGTGGAGCAGTCGGATTACCCTGACAGAAACGCTTATCGCCTGGCTTGAAACCCGCGAGCAAAAGCCGTCTGTGCTGATTTCAGGCTCTGCTGTTGGTTGGTACGGAGATGGGGGCGAACGCGAATTGACGGAAGAGTCGCCACCTGTCAGTGAGGATTTCGCCAGCCACTTGTGCATTGCTTGGGAAGAAACCGCACAGCGTGCTCAGGCGTTAGGCATTCGTGTGGTGTTGGTGCGCACGGGGTTGGTGTTGGCAGCCCAGGGCGGCTTTTTGTCGCGCCTGCGGGTGCCGTTCAAACTGGCGCTGGGCGGGCCCATCGGCAATGGTCGGCAATGGATGCCGTGGATTCACATCAACGATCAAATAGCCCTGATTGATTTTCTTGTGCATGAGAATACAGCGCAGGGCCCATATAATGCCTGCGCGCCGCAGCCGGTACGCAATGCAGAGTTCGCCAAAACCTTTGGCCAGGTGTTGAACCGCCCTGCGTTTATGCCGCTGCCGGCTTTTGTTTTGCGCACAGGTTTGGGCGAGTTGTCGCAGTTATTGCTGGGCGGCCAGCGGGCCAAGCCCGCCAAATTGCTGGCCGCCGGTTTTACTTTTCAGTTCACTGATTTGCGTGCGGCTTTGGATGACTTGTCCGCCCGCCTCTGAAATAGGATGTTGCATGACCGACCACGCGCTGTTGCTGGTTAACCTGGGTTCGCCGGCGTCTACTTCGGTAGCGGATGTACGCAGCTACCTGAACCAGTTTTTGATGGACTCTTACGTGATCGACTTACCGTGGCCGGTTCGCCGTTTGCTGGTGTCGTTGATTTTGATTAAGCGTCCTGAACAATCGGCCCATGCCTATGCTTCCATTTGGTGGGACGAAGGCTCGCCATTGGTGGTGCTCAGTCGTCGCTTGCAGCAGGCGATGACCCGCGAGTGGAAGCAAGGCCCTGTGGAGCTGGCAATGCGCTACGGCGAGCCCTCTATTGAAACCGTGCTCACGCGCTTGGCGGCCCAGGGCATCAGGAAGGTGACGCTGGCGCCGCTTTATCCACAGTTCGCTGATAGCACGGTCACCACGGTGATTGAAGAAGCCAAGCGTGTGGTCAAGAGCCAGAAGCTGGCGATTCAATTCTCGATTGTTCAGCCGTTTTACGATCAGCCGCAATACATTGATGCGCTGGTGGCCAGTGCCAAGCCGCATCTTGAGCAAGACTACGATCATCTGTTGTTAAGCTTTCACGGTTTGCCCGAGCGGCATTTGCGCAAGCTCGACCCTACGGGCAATCACTGCTTCAAAAATGAGGATTGCTGTCAGAACGCATCGCCTGCGGTTTTGGCAACTTGTTACCGAGCGCAATGTTTACGCACAGCACAGGCGTTTGCTGAACAGATGGGGTTGCCGGAAGGTAAGTGGTCGGTTGCGTTCCAGTCTCGTTTGGGGCGTGCCAAATGGATTGAACCCTACACCGAGGCGCGTCTGGATGCCTTGGCCAAGCAGGGCGTAAAAAAGATTTTGGTGATGTGCCCGGCCTTTGTCGCTGACTGCATTGAAACCCTGGAAGAGATCGGTGATCGCGGACGCGAACAGTTTATTGCGGCGGGGGGCGAGGAGTTGGTGCTGGTGCCTTGCTTGAATGACAGCCCGCAGTGGGCTGCGGCGTTGAATAAGTTGTGTGAAAGGGCGCCATTGGCGTTGTAAGGGATAAACCTTGTAGGAGGGAGCTTGCTGGCGAGCAAGCCCCTCCTACAAGGAAGAGCAGGTTTTGGCCGACTTAGATAATCGGGTCGTCACCTTTCTTGTTTTTCCAGCTGTCGTTGCCCGGCAAGATCAGGTTCAGCGCGATGGCCACGATGGCGCACAGTGCAATGCCTTTGAGGCCGAAGTCTTCTGGGCCCATGCCTGTGCCGATCAGCACGCCGCCAATCCCGAAGACCAGCGTTACCGACACAATCACCAGATTGCGCGCTTCGCTCAGGTCAACTTGGTGGCGAATCAGGGTGTTCATCCCGACCGCAGCAATTGACCCGAACAGCAGGCACAAAATCCCGCCCATCACAGGCACTGGAATGCTTTGCAGTAATGCGCCGAACTTGCCGATAAATGCCAGGCTGATGGCGAAGATCGCCGCCCAGGTCATGATTTTCGGGTTGTAGTTCTTGGTCAGCATCACGGCGCCAGTGACTTCGGCGTAGGTGGTGTTTGGCGGGCCGCCCAGCAGACCTGCTGCGGTTGTAGCAATGCCATCACCAAACAAGGTGCGGTGCAGCCCAGGTTTTTTCAGGTAATCGCGACCTGTCACGCTACCCACAGCAATCACGCCGCCGATGTGTTCAATGGCCGGGGCCAATGCCACGGGGACGATAAACAGAATCGCCTGCCAGTTGAACTCGGGTGCAGTGAAGTGCGGCAGAGCAAACCACGGCGCGGCAGCGATTTTCGCCGTGTCGACCACGTCGAAGTAAAACGCCATCGCAAAACCTACCAGCACACCGGCAATAATCGGCACCAAACGGAAAATCCCTTTACCGAATACCGCCACGATCAAGGTGGTCAGCAAGGCAGGCATCGAGATCAGCATGGCCGTCTGGTAGTGAATCAACTCGGTGCCATCCTCAGCGCGGCCCATGGCCATGTGCGCTGCAATGGGAGCCATCGCCAGACCAATAGAGATGATCACCGGGCCAATGACCACGGGTGGAAGCAGGCGATCGATAAAACCGGTGCCCTTGAGCTTTACCGCGAAACCCAGAAAGGTGTACACGAAACCGGCTGCCATCACGCCGCCCATGGTCGCTGCGAGGCCGAATTGGCCTTTGGCGAGAATGATCGGGGTAATGAAAGCGAAACTCGAAGCCAGAAAGACCGGCACTTGGCGCCGGGTCACGATCTGGAACAGCAGAGTCCCGAGACCCGCCGTGAACAGCGCGACGTTAGGGTCGAGGCCGGTAATCAAAGGCATCAATACCAACGCGCCAAAGGCCACGAAGAGCATCTGAGCACCCGAGATAATCTGGCGCCAGAGCGGGTCGTTGAACTCGTCCTGCATGTTATGCGTCCTTTTGCTTGGTGCCGAAGATCTTGTCGCCGGCATCGCCCAAGCCCGGAATGATGTAGCCGTGCTCGTCGAGACGATTATCGATGGAGGCGGTGTAGATGATCACGTCCGGGTGAGCGGCCTCAACGGCAGCAATACCTTCGGGTGCAGCCACCAGCACCATGGCGCGGATTTCTTTGCAGCCGGCTTTTTTCAGCAGATCAATGGTGGCAACCATCGACGAACCGGTGGCCAGCATCGGGTCGATAATCATCGCCAGACGCTCGTCGATTTCCGGTACGAGTTTTTCTAGATAGGTGTGGGCCTGAAGGGTTTCTTCATTGCGGGCAACACCGACGGCGCTGACTTTTGCGCCCGGGATCAGGCTCAGAACGCCTTCAAGCATGCCGATACCGGCGCGCAGAATCGGTACAACGGTAATTTTTTTACCGGCAATTTTTTCAACTTGGACAGTGCCGCTCCAGCCTTCAATCTCATAAGTTTCGAGGGTCAGGTCACTGGTGGCTTCATAGGTCAGCAACGCGCCGACTTCCTGAGCGAGCTCGCGGAAGTTCTTCGTGCTAATGTCAGCGCGGCGCATCAGGCCGAGCTTGTGGCGGATCAGCGGATGGCGGATCTCACGGATAGGCATAGGGAAAAGCTCCGGGGCAGGCAAAAAAACCGGCCTAGATTAATCTAATCCGGGGGGATGTCCTACAGACATTAGCGAACGTTAGTCCATAAATGCTTGATCTGAGCCATGCGGATGCGTACCTTTGCCCGCTTTTCTTGTGCAACCCCCCCTGGAGAGCGTCATGTCTGCTGATCTCGAGCATATCCGTCAAGTCATGCGAGAGGCTGACTGCCTGTACACCGAAGCTGAAGTTGAAGCGGCAATCGCCCGCATTGGCGCGCAAATCACGGCCGAAATGGCTGAGACAAATCCAGTGGTGTTTTGTGTGATGAACGGCGGCCTGATTTTTGCTGGCAAGCTGCTCACCCATCTGAAATTTCCGCTTGAGTCGTCTTACTTGCACGCGACTCGCTACCGCAATCAAACCAGCGGCGGCGATCTGTTCTGGAAAGCCAAGCCAGAAGTGTCCTTTATGGACCGCCATGTGTTGATCATCGATGACATTCTCGACGAAGGTCACACCTTGAGTGCCATTGTTGATTTCTGTAAGCACTCTGGCGCCCGTCAAGTACACACGGCGGTGCTGATCGACAAGGATCACGACCGCAAGGCGAGCCCGGGGCTGAAAGCCGATTACGCGGGTTTGTCGTGTGTGGATCGTTATGTCTTTGGTTACGGCATGGACTACAAAGCCTATTGGCGCAACGCTGCTGGGATCTACGCCGTTAAAGGGATGTAAATCAGCCTGTTAAAGCCTTTTTAAAAGGAGGCTTTAGTTTGGGCTCTGACTTAAGATTAGCCACCTAACGACTTTCATTGGATTGCTCGGCATGTTGGCGATTTTTTTTCAGACACTCAATATCACTGCGCCTGTGTTCGCCATGCTGTTTCTGGGTGTGGTATTCAAGCGCGTGGGTTGGATCAATGACAGCTTTATCCACACAGCGTCGGCACTGGTGTTTAACGTCACCATGCCGGCGTTGTTGTTTCTGGGGATTTTGCACGCTGATCTGAATACCGCTCTGCAACCCCATCTGCTTGGTTATTTCACGGTGGCTACGCTGGTCAGCTTTTCGCTGGCTTGGGGCTGGTCGATCTGGCGCTGCCCACGAGCAGACCGTGGGATCTACACCCAAGGTGCTTTTCGCGGGAACAACGCCGTTATCGGTTTGGCGTTGGCGGCCAGCATGTACGGTGATTACGGTATTTCGCTGGGGGCGATACTCACCGCGTTGGTGATTTTGCTCTACAACACCTTGTCGACGGTCGTGCTGGCGGTTTATAGCCCGGTCATCAAGTCCGACCCGTGGAGCATCTGCAAAAGCGTGTTGAAAAACCCGCTCATCATTAGCGTGCTGGCGGCAATCCCGTTTGCAACGTTCAAAATTGCTTTACCCACTTGGTTACAAAGCTGCGGCGAGTATCTGGCGGCCATGACGTTGCCGCTGGCGTTGATCTGTATTGGCGGAACATTGTCATTGGCCAGCTTGCGCAAGAGTGGGGATTTAGCGATCAGCGCGAGTTTGGTCAAGATGGTCGGCTTGCCGTTGCTGACCACGCTGGGGGCTTGGTTGTATGGCTTTCGCGGGGCAGAGTTGGGCACGCTGTTTTTATACTTCGCCAGCCCAACAGCGGCCGCCAGTTTTGTGATGGCCCGTGCGGCCAATGGCAATCATGAGTTGGCGGCCGCCATTATCGTCATCACCACCCTGATGGCCGCGATCACGACCAATATCGGGATTTTTGTGTTGCAGTGGGGCGGCTGGATTTAGCCGCCCAAGGCATCAAGCTTGATAGGTTTCGATGACTTCTTGCGCTGCCCGGAAGGCGTCGATCGCAGCCGGTACACCTGCGTAAACCGCGCAATGCAGCAATGCTTCGCGGATTTCATCAACGGTGCAGCCATTGTTAAGCGCGCCGCGCACATGGCCTTTTAGTTCCTGCGGGCATTTGAGTGCGGTCAAAGTGGCCAGCGTGATCAGGCTGCGGGTTTTGAGTGGCAGCCCTTCGCGGTTCCAAACCCCGCCCCAGGCGTGTTCGTTAACGAAGTCTTGCAGCGGCTGGGTGAAGTCGGTGGCATTGCCCAGTGCGCGGTCGACAAACGCATCGCCCATCACCTGACGGCGCATTTCAAGGCCGGTCTTTTTACTGTCCATCGCTAAACTCCTCAGTGTTGTCGACGCCACGCGCGCAGGGTGCTGAACAGCAAAAACACCAGCAGCGCCGGCAAGATATAAAACAGCATCATGTGTTCGAGCTTTGCGGCCAACGGCATGCCGGTGGTAAAGGACACCACGTGCAGCCCGTACGCTAAATACAACCCAAGAAGCAACAAGCCTTCGGCCCGTGTTACGCGGTAGCCGGTGTAGAACACGGGCAAGCACAGCACTGCGACGCCGAGCATGACCGGAAGGTCGAACGCCAGCGCATTGGGTGAGACAGACAGTGGCGTGGGAGCCACAAGCGCCGTGAAGCCGAGCACGCCCAGCAGATTGAATACGTTGCTGCCGATGACGTTGCCAACTGCGATTTCACGTTGGCCGCGCAGGGCAGCGATCAATGAGGTGGCCAGTTCAGGCAGTGAAGTGCAGACGGCGATGATGGTTAGACCGATGATGCGTTCTGACAGTCCCAGCTCTGTCGCCACTTCAAGCGCCGCGCCGAGCAGTAAATGCCCGGCCAGCCCCAGCAGTAGCAAGGCGCAGAGCATCATCAATACATTGTGCAGCCATGAAGTTTGGGGGTGCTGCTGGCTGACATGGTGATGACCGCTGTAACGCGATTGGCGCAGCAACAGGGCGAGATAACCTCCCAGGCCGCACAGCAGTAACACGCCATCCAAGCGGTCGAGTTCTTTGTTAAGCGCCAAGGCAAACACTAGCCCGCTGGCAATGATCATCAGCGGAATGTCCAGACGCACCAATTGGCGTGACACGCGCAGGGGAATAATCAGGGCTGAAAGGCCAAGAGTGACGAGGACGTTAAAGATGTTACTGCCGATGACACTGCCGACGGCAATATCTGAGGTGCCATTAAGCGCTGCTTGTAGGCTGACAGCCATTTGCGGTGCACTGCTGCCCAGCGCAACTACGGTCAAACCGACCAGCAGTGGGCGAACTTTCATGTTGGCCGCGATACGCACAGCGCAGCGCACCAGCACTTCTGCGCCAGCGATCAGCATCACAAGGCCGCACAGCAATTGCAGTAGATTCCATGTTGATAAAACGCTTAAGCCCAAAATAACGACCACTCCGTCGGTTAATCATTCAAGCCCTGAACCCGGACTTTGGCTGTGCCGCTGCGCAGCATACCCAACTGCTGGGCGGCTTGGCGCGAAAGATCAATCAGACGCCCACGGGTGTGCGGCCCTCGATCATTGATGCGTACGACGACGGATTTGTTGTTGCTCAGGTTGGTGACCAATACTCGGCTGCCGAAAGCGAGTTTGCGATGGGCGCCAGTGAGTGCATGTTGGTTGAAGGGTTCACCGCTGGCAGTGCGTTTGCCGTGGTGGCGAGCTCCGTAATAAGAGGCGACGCCGGTTTCGTCATAACCGCGTGGGTCTATGTCATGGCTGGCGCAGCCGGCGAGCAAGCTGAGCAGGGCGCAGGCGCCGAGTAGCCGCTTCATGGGAGGAATCCTTTTATGCGAGCCTGATAAAAACGTGTAGTCGCTGTCGAGGGACTGCGAAGCAGCCCCGCTATTTTGAAGGCCCTTGAGGCCTTATCGCAGCCTCATCCCTCGTCAGCGACTACAAAGTGTCGTTCGCAAAATTTTGCTTTTAGCCTTCGAGTTTGCTTTTCAGCAGTTCGTTGACTTGTTGCGGGTTAGCCTTGCCTTTGGAGGCTTTCATCGCCTGGCCGACAAAGAAACCGAACATTTTGCCGCGCTTGGCTTCATCAGCCGCACGGTATTGTTCGACCTGCTCAGCATTGGCTGCCAGCACTTCGTCCAGCACCTTCTCAATGGCGCCGCTGTCGGTCACTTGCTTGAGGCCGCGCTTTTCAATGACCTCATCTGCCGAACCTTCGCCATTGGCCATCGCTTCGAACACCACTTTGGCAATTTTGCCGGAGATGGTGTTGTCCTTGATGCGCAGCAGCATGCCGCCCAGCAACTCAGCACTGACTGGCGACTGGTCGATATCCAGACCTTGCTTGTTGAGCAGGCTGCCCAGCTCAACCATGACCCAGTTGGCGGCCAGTTTGGCATCGCCACTGATGCTCACGACTTTTTCGAAGTAATCCGCTTGTTCGCGGCTCGATGCCAGCACGCTGGCGTCGTAGGCAGACAAACCGAACTGTGACTGGAAACGCTCGCGTTTTTGCGGAGGCAGTTCTGGCAGGGTGGCGCGCACGTCTTCGATGAACGAGTCTTCGATGACTACCGGCAGCAGGTCTGGATCAGGGAAGTAACGGTAGTCGTTGGCTTCCTCTTTGCTGCGCATGGCGCGGGTTTCGTCTTTGTTTGGGTCATACAGACGCGTCTGCTGAATGACCTTGCCGCCGTCTTCGATCAGTTCGATCTGGCGTTGTACTTCGCTGTTGATCGCTTTCTCGATGAAGCGGAACGAGTTGACGTTCTTGATCTCGCAGCGAGTGCCGAACTCGGCCTGGCCGACTGGGCGAATCGACACGTTGCAGTCGCAACGCAGCGAGCCTTCAGCCATGTTGCCGTCGCAAATGCCGAGGTAACGCACCAGTGCGTGCATGGCTTTCACGTAGGCAACGGCCTCTTTGGCGCTGCGCATGTCAGGTTCGGAAACGATTTCAAGCAGGGGGGTGCCCGCTCGGTTCAAGTCGATGCCGGTGGCGCCGCTGAAATCTTCGTGCAAACTTTTGCCCGCATCTTCTTCCAAGTGCGCACGGGTAATGCCCACGCGTTTGACCGTGCCGTCTTCCAGAGTGATGTCCAAATGGCCTTTGCCGACGATCGGCAACTCCATTTGGCTGATCTGGTAGCCCTTGGGCAGGTCTGGGTAGAAGTAGTTTTTACGTGCAAACACGTTGTGCTGACCGATTTCAGCGTCCACTGCCAGGCCGAACATAACGGCCATGCGCACGGCTTCCTGGTTCAGTACCGGCAATACGCCCGGCATGCCAAGGTCAACCAAGCTGGCCTGAGTGTTTGGCTCAGCGCCGAAGGTCGTGGCGCTACCGGAGAAAATCTTTGATTGGGTGGCGAGCTGGGAGTGAATTTCCAGCCCGATCACAACTTCCCATTGCATATGTTTCTCCTCAGAAGCCGGCAGGTGTGCGCGTGTGCCAGTCAGTGTTCAACTGATACTGGTGAGCGACGTTAAGCAAGCGACTTTCCTGGAAGTAGGGCGCAAGTAACTGCACGCCGACAGGCAAGCCATCGACAAAACCGGCTGGCATCGACAGGCCCGGCAGGCCCGCGAGGTTGGCGGTGATGGTGTACACGTCTTCCAGATAGGCCGAAACCGGGTCGCTGTTTTTAGCGCCGATTTTCCAGGCTGGGTTAGGCGTGGTTGGGCCGAGGATGATGTCGACTTCATTAAATGCAGTCATGAAGTCGTTTTTGATCAGGCGACGGATTTTTTGCGCTTGCAGGTAGTAAGCGTCGTAGTAACCCGCCGACAGAGCGTAGGCACCTACCAGAATCCGGCGTTGTACTTCAGGGCCGAAGCCTTCTGCGCGCGAGCGTTTGTACAGGTCGGTCAGGTCTTTCGGGTCTTCGCAACGGTGGCCGAAGCGCACGCCGTCAAAACGCGAGAGGTTGGAAGACGCTTCGGCTGGCGCGATCACGTAGTACGCAGGAATAGCGTGCTGCATGTTTGGCAGGCTGATGTGCTTGATCACAGCGCCGAGTTTTTCAAGCGCTTTGATGCTGTTGTGGATCAGCTCGGCGATGCGTGGGTCCAGGCCTTCGCTGAAGTACTCTTTTGGCACGCCGATGCGCAGGCCTTGCAGCGAACCATTAAGGCTGGCGCTGAAGTCCGGCACAGGTTCGTCGATGCTGGTGGAGTCTTGCGGGTCGAAACCAGCCATGCCTTGTAACAAAATCGCGCAGTCTTCGGCAGTGCGTGCCAAAGGGCCGCCCTGATCGAGGCTGGAGGCGTAAGCGATCATGCCCCAGCGCGACACACGACCGTAGGTCGGTTTCAGGCCGGTCAGGCTAGTCAGCGCAGCCGGCTGTCGGATCGAGCCGCCTGTATCGGTGCCTGTTGCAGCCGGTAATAGACGAGCGGCAACGGCCGCCGCTGAACCGCCGGACGATCCCCCAGGCACGTGCTCAAGGTTCCACGGGTTTTTAACGGCGCCGTAGTAGCTTGATTCGTTGGCCGAGCCCATTGCGAACTCGTCCATGTTGGTCTTGCCCAGCGTCACGGCACCGGCAGCCGCGAGTTTGGCAACAACAGTGGCGTCGTACGGGGCTTTGAAGTTGTCGAGCATCTTCGAGCCACAGCTGGTACGCACGCCCTGGGTGCAGAACAGGTCTTTGTGCCCAATCGGTGCGCCCAGCAGTGCGCCGGTTTCACCCTTGGCGCGACGTGCGTCAGCGGCCTTGGCCTGCTCTAGCGCAAGGTCTTGGGTGAGG
This sequence comes from Pseudomonas sp. E315, assembly GCF_055406205.1. Classification (NCBI taxonomy): domain Bacteria; kingdom Pseudomonadati; phylum Pseudomonadota; class Gammaproteobacteria; order Pseudomonadales; family Pseudomonadaceae; genus Pseudomonas; species Pseudomonas sp. E315. The sequence continues at coordinate 35,276 of NZ_JBUZPJ010000015.1, forward strand.
GTGATGAAGCTGTTGAGCTGAGGATCAAGCTGGGCGATGCGCGCCAGCAGGGTCTTGGTCAGCTCTTCGGAAGAAAACTTTTTATCGGCGAGTCCGCGGGCGATCTCGGCCAGAGTCAATTGATGCATGCAGGCACTTTCCCTTTACTCGATGACTTTCGGAACCAGATAAAGGCCGTTTTCGACCGCTGGTGCGATGGACTGATAGGCCTCGCGATGATTAGTCTCAGTCACGACGTCTGCACGCAGGCGTTGGCTGGCTTCCAGTGGGTGGGCCAGAGGCTCTATACCGGTGGTGTCGACAGCCTGCATCTGGTCAATCAGCCCCAAAATGCTGTTAAGGGCTTCGGTGGTGCGTGGAAGATCGGCATCATTGAGACCCAAGCGGGCCAAATGAGCGATTTTTTCCACGTCGGAGCGTTCAAGCGCCATGGGATTCTCCAGTGGAAAACAAGACGGATGCTATCCGTGTGTTAGATTGTCGGAACACTACCGCATTTCTACGGTCATATGGCCGCGATTGTGGGGGCTGGTGCTCGGAAAAGCGTCCAATTTAACATATTGGTGCCTTGCCCAAAATCCCTGTCGTTGTTAGAGTTTGCCGCACTTTTTTACCCACGCGTTGCCTAGGGTCCCTTTCCCATGTTCAAGAAACTGCGTGGCATGTTTTCCAGCGATCTTTCCATCGACCTGGGCACTGCCAACACCCTTATTTACGTGCGTGAGCGCGGTATTGTCCTGAATGAGCCATCGGTTGTGGCTATTCGGACGCACGGTAACCAGAAAAGTGTCGTTGCCGTCGGCACCGAGGCCAAGCGCATGCTGGGCCGTACACCGGGCAACATTGCCGCTATTCGCCCAATGAAGGACGGCGTTATTGCCGACTTCAGCGTCTGCGAAAAGATGCTGCAATATTTCATTAACAAGGTTCACGAGAACAGCTTCCTGCAGCCAAGCCCTCGCGTGCTGATTTGCGTACCGTGCAAATCGACTCAGGTTGAGCGTCGCGCCATTCGTGAGTCGGCACTGGGTGCCGGTGCCCGTGAAGTTTTCCTCATTGAAGAGCCAATGGCAGCTGCCATCGGTGCCGGCTTGCCGGTTGAGGAAGCTCGCGGTTCGATGGTCGTCGATATCGGTGGTGGTACCACTGAAATCGCGCTGATCTCCCTGAACGGTGTGGTTTACGCTGAATCCGTACGGGTTGGTGGCGACCGTTTCGACGAAGCGATCATCACTTATGTGCGTCGTAACTACGGCAGCCTGATCGGTGAGTCGACGGCTGAGCGTATCAAGCAGGAAATCGGCACAGCCTATCCGGGCGGTGAAGTACGTGAAGTCGACGTACGTGGCCGTAACCTGGCTGAAGGCGTACCACGTGCCTTCACCCTGAACTCCAATGAAGTGCTTGAGGCTCTGCAAGAGTCGCTGGCAACTATCGTTCAGGCCGTGAAAAGCGCACTGGAACAATCTCCGCCAGAGCTGGCTTCGGACATTGCAGAGCGTGGTCTGGTACTGACGGGGGGTGGCGCACTGTTGCGTGACCTCGATAAGTTGCTGGCTCAGGAAACAGGCCTGCCGGTAATCGTTGCCGAAGACCCGCTGACCTGTGTTGCGCGTGGCGGTGGTCGTGCGCTGGAAATGATGGATAAACACACGATGGACCTGCTCTCCAGCGAATAATATCGGTGGTTACAGTTCGATGGTTATCACCAAAAGGTAGCACTTTGCAGTGCTGCCTTTTGGCGTTTATCTTTTGTCAATCTTCATCCAGGCCGCTTGAAGCCGTATGAATACATTGAACCCTTGCCCCGGAGGAGCGGCTTATTAAACCGCTCTTTTCCAAAGGCCCCTCATTGGGCGTGCGCTTATTGGTGCTGGTCGTGCTATCGGTCGCATTAATGGTGGTCGATGCCCGTTTCACATTGCTCAAGCCTGTGCGCAGTCAAATGTCGCTGGTGTTGATGCAGTCCTACTGGATTACCGATTTGCCGCAGCGCCTGTTTCAGGGTGTTGCCAGTCAGTTCGGCAGTCGCACAGAGCTGGTTGCTGAAAACGAGAAGCTCAAAACGGAAAACATTCTGCTTCAGGGGCGCATGCAAAAATTGGCGGCCTTGACCGAGCAGAACGTTCGCTTGCGCGAGTTGCTGAACTCTTCAGCGCTGGTCAATGAGAAGGTTGAAGTGGCCGAGTTGATCGGCATGGATCCTAACCCATTCACCCATCGCATCATCATCAACAAAGGTGAGCGCGACGGCGTGGTGCTGGGGCAGCCGGTGCTTGATGCTCGCGGGTTGATGGGGCAAGTGGTTGAGTTGATGCCATACACCTCGCGTGTGTTGTTGCTCACTGACACTACTCACAGCATTCCTGTGCAGGTCAATCGCAACGGTCTGCGCGCTATCGCCAGTGGTACGGGTAATCCCGAGCGACTGGAGCTGCGCCACGTAGCAGACACGGCAGACATCAAAGAGGGCGACCTGTTGGTGAGCTCGGGTTTGGGGCAGCGGTTCCCGGCGGGTTATCCGGTGGCGACAGTGAAAGAGGTTATTCATGACTCCGGCCAGCCGTTTGCCATTGTGCGTGCCGTTCCAACCGCAGCCCTGAATCGCAGCCGCTATTTGCTGCTGGTATTCAGTGACAGCCGAACCCCGGAAGAGCGCGCCAACGAGGCGGCTCAAGCCCAGGAAGCTGAGCAAACGGGTGACGCGACGATTATTCCCGCGACGGTGCCCAAACCTGTCACGCCTGCGCCTGTAGCCACTGCACCCGCAGCGGCTCAGGCTCCGACAGCGCCTGACCCCAAGGCTGTGAAAAAACCAGCCCCTGCCGCACCAGCTGCCGCAGCCAAGCCGCCAGCCGCTGCGCCGGCCACTACTCGGGAGAGGCAATAATGGCGGGTACTCGCTCGCGTAATGGCTGGATTGTCTGGCTCACATTTGCAATTGGCCTGCTGCTCAGCATTTCGCCGATGCCGCAGTTCATGGAAATCCTGCGCCCGTTGTGGCTGGCTCTATTGTTGGCTTTTTGGGCTCTGGCCTTGCCGCATAAGGTGGGCATGGTGACCGCGTGGTGTCTGGGCCTGATGGAAGACGTGCTGTACGGCACCTTGCTTGGGCAAAATGCGTTGATTTTGACCCTCATCACCTTCTTGGTGTTGTCCCTTCAGCAGCGCCTGCGAATGTTTCCGATGTGGCAGCAAAGCTTGGTTATTTTGGTGATTTTCGGTTTGGCTCAGTTGGCTCAGTTGTGGCTCAGCGCCTTGACTGGCAACCGCCAACCTACCTTGGCGCTGGTATTACCGGCGCTGGTCAGTGCTTTGCTTTGGCCTTGGGTCAGCCACGGGCTTCGTGGGTTGCGCAGACGCTTCAAAATCAATTGACTGGATCGCGAGCCATTTCCTGGTTTGTGCACTTTGACAGGGAGATGTCTCGATGACACCGCTTTATCTGGCCTCTGGCTCACCGCGCCGACGCGAGTTACTGACTCAAATTGGCGTGCCGTTCAGCGCAGTCAGCGCCGCCATCGATGAAACCCCTCTCCTGAATGAGTCCCCCGTGGCCTATGTGGAGCGCCTTGCACGTGAAAAGGCGCTCGCGGGGCGCGAGCAGTTGCGTGCATCAATATCGCACCACCACTTTTGTGTGTTGGGGGCTGATACGGCGGTGGTTTTGGATGACCGCATTCTCGGCAAACCTGTCGATCAGGCCGATGCTCTGGCCATGTTGATGGGATTATCCGGGCGCGAACATGAGGTGCTGACCGCCGTCGCTATTAATGATGCACAGCGCTGCGAAACCCGCGTAGTGCGCAGTCGTGTAACTTTCAGAACCATCAGTGAAGACGAAGCCAGCCGTTATTGGGCCAGCGGGGAGCCACACGATAAAGCCGGGGGCTACGCCATTCAGGGGTTGGCTGCGGTGTTTGTGGCCAACCTCAATGGCAGTTATTCCGCCGTCGTCGGCTTGCCCGTTTGCGAAACCGCAGAACTGCTCGGGCATTTCGGCATACCCTGTTGGCAAAACCTAATCGTGCGCTGAAATCTGCGCCCTACGTGACTTGGCACTAATGTGATGACGCCTGAACGAGACCCAGCCATGAGTGAAGAGATCCTGATCAACATCACGCCGATGGAATCGCGCGTGGCGGTGGTAGAGAACGGTGTTCTGCAAGAGGTGCATGTTGAGCGTACGCAGCGCCGTGGCATCGTAGGCAACATCTATAAAGGTAAGGTCGTCAGGGTTTTACCCGGCATGCAGGCTGCCTTTGTCGACATCGGTCTGGATCGTGCTGCCTTTATCCATGCCGCCGAGATTTCCCAGCGCGAAGGTCAGGCCGTTGAAAGCATCAGCGCGCTGGTGCATGAAGGCCAAAGCCTGGTGGTGCAAGTCACTAAAGACCCGATTGCTTCCAAAGGCGCGCGCCTGACAACGCAGCTGTCCATTCCTTCGCGTTATCTGGTGTACATGCCGCGTACCGCGCATGTCGGGATTTCGTTGAAGATCGAAGACGAAGCTGAGCGTGAACGCCTCAAGCAAGTCGTCAGCGACTGCGTGGCCCAAGAAGGCATTAAAGAAGCGGGCGGTTTTATCCTGCGCACAGCGGCTGAAGGTGCTGGGGCGGATGAGATCTTAATGGACATCCGTTATCTGCGCCGCTTGTGGGACCAGATCGGCGCGCAAATTAAAACGGTTGGCGCGCCTACTGTCATTTATGAAGATCTGGGGCTGGCGCTGCGCACGCTGCGTGATTTGGTCAGCCCGAAGATCGAGAAAATTCGGATTGACTCGCGAGAAACCTTCCAAAAAACCACGCAATTTGTCGCCGAGCTGATGCCGGAAATTGCTGATCGTCTGGAGCATTACCCCGGCGAGCGTCCGATCTTTGACTTGTACGGTGTAGAAGACGAGATCCAAAAGGCGCTGGACCGCAAGGTGCCACTCAAATCGGGTGGTTATCTGGTGGTTGACCCGGCAGAAGCCATGACCACCATCGACGTGAATACGGGTGCGTTTGTAGGCCATCGCAACCTTGAAGAAACCATCTTCAAGACTAACCTTGAAGCGGCGACAGCCATTGCGCGTCAACTGCGTCTGCGAAATCTGGGCGGGATCATCATCATCGACTTCATCGACATGGAAGATGAAGAGCACCAGCGTCAGGTGTTGCGCACACTTGAAAAGCAGCTTGAGCGTGATCACGCCAAGACCAACATCATCGGTATTACCGAGTTGGGACTGGTGCAAATGACGCGTAAGCGCACCCGCGAAAGTCTGGAGCAGGTGTTGTGCGAGCCGTGCGTGTGTTGTCAGGGCCGTGGCAAGCTGAAAACCCCTGAAACCATTTGCTACGAAATCTTCCGCGAAATTTTGCGTGAAGCACGGGCTTATCAAGCTGTGGGATATCGGGTGCTGGCCAACCAGAAAGTGGTTGACCGCCTGCTGGATGAAGAGTCTGGCAACGTAGCCGAGCTGGAAGGTTTTATCGGGCGTACGATTCGTTTTCAGGTCGAGACGATGTATTCCCAGGAACAATACGACGTGGTGCTGCTCTGAGGTACGTGACGTCGTATACGCTTAAAAAGGGGGCCCAAATGAGCCCCTTCTATCATTACTGAAGGGGCCACCTGACATGGAGCGTCTGACACGCTTTTTTGCCGCGCTGACCCGCTGGGGATTAAGTCTATGTGCGTTGCTGCTGGTGCTGACGGCGTTGTACGTCAGCCTCGGTCGTGAACTCACGCCACTCATTGCTGAATATCGCGTAGAGGTTCAAACCAAAGCTCGCGAAGCCTTGGGCATGCCGGTGACCATCGGCAGCCTTGAAGGTCGCTGGAGTGCAATGGCCCCGGTGTTATTGGTCCATGACGTAATGGTCGGTGAGGGCAACAGTGCCTTGCGTTTAGACGAGGTGAAAGTTGTCCCCGACGTATGGGGCAGTTTGCTGGCCCGAGACATACGTATTAGTCGTTTGCAGCTCAACGGCTTGCAGCTCAGCTTGCGTCAGGACAAAGACGGCCATTGGGCTCTCGAAGGTTTGCCCGTGCAAGACGATGCGCCACTGGACCCTGAGCAACTGCTTAATCAGTTGCAAAAAGTTGCGCGAGTTTCGTTACTCGACAGCCAGATCACGCTGGAGCCCTTCAAACAATCGCCGCTGACCCTGACCTATGTGGGGTTGACCCTAGATGTTGGAAGCTCGGATCAACGTTTGGACGCACGACTGACGTTGCCCGATGGCCAGCCCCTTTCCATGAGCATCCGAACACAGATTCAGGCCAGTCGCTGGCGTGAAGGTGCCGCCCAAGCCTACGTAAGCTTGCCGCAAAGTGATTGGGCGCGTTGGTTACCCGACAGCTTGGTTCAGCCGTGGACAGTGTCTGAGCTTAAAGCCGGGGGTGAATTTTGGCTCAACTGGGGCAATGGCACAGTCCAGAGTGCAGTGGCTCGTTTGAATGCGCCGAAACTGCGAGGCGCTTATGCCAAGCGCAAGGCTGAAACGCTTGAGAATCTGGCGTTGCATGCGTGGGCTCAGCGCAGCGAGCAAGGCTTTAAGGTCGTGCTCGATTCTCTGGCAATGGACATTGGCTCCAAACGCTGGGAAACCCGCCTGCAATTGCAGCAGTTTTTAGCACAAGACCCCACACAAGAACGCTGGCATGTGCAGGCTGATCGTCTGGACTTGACGCCGATTACGCCGCTAATGGATTCACTGGCGCCGGTGCCCGAAGCCGTCGCCAAGGTTATTGATCAACTCAAGGTCACAGGCAGTTTGCGTAACGTGCTGGCGGACTACCGACCTCACGAGACAGGCGATCAAAAACTCAGCTTTGCCGCCAACTTGCAGCAAGTAGGCTTTGATGCCACGCACGGCGCTCCGGCGGCGCGCAATGTCAGCGGTTCAATCAGCGGCGACTTGGGCAAGGGCGAACTGCGCCTGGACAGCAAAGACTTCTCTTTGCATCTGGCCCCGATCTTCGCCAAGCCTTGGCAGTATCTGCAAGCCAACGCCTTGCTCAAATGGACGCTGGATGCAAACAGCTTCACCCTGATTGCGCCCTATATCAAAGTGCTGGGGGAAGAAGGCAAGATTGCAGCTGACTTCTTGATCCGTATTCACATGGATCACTCATCGGAAGACTACATGGACCTGCGGGTCGGTCTGACCGATGGCGATGGACGCTTCACGACCAAGTACCTGCCGCAAGTATTAAGCCCGGCCCTGACGCAATGGTTGAGCACGGCGATCATCAAGGGCGCTGTGGAGGAGGGGTTCTTTCAGTACCAAGGCTCGCTCAGTCACGATGCCGTGGCGGCGGCGCGCAACATCAGCCTGTTCTTTAAGGTTCATGGAGCTGAACTGGCCTTTCAGCCGGGTTGGCCGCATGTGCGTAATGTGTCTGGTGATGTCTTTATTGAAGACAGCGGCGTGCGAATCATGGCCAGTAAAGGGCAGTTGCTCGACACCCAAGTGCGCGATGTAGCGGTCAATATTCCTCACGTTCCGAGCGGCAAAGTTAGCCACCTGTTTTTGGACGGCGATTTTGAGGGCGGATTGGGCGACGGCCTGAAAATCCTTCAGGAAGCCCCCATTGGTACGGCCTCGACCTTCGCCGGCTGGCAAGGTGACGGCTCGCTAAAAGGGCGTGTTGATCTTGATATCCCACTGGATAAAGGCGAAGAGCCCAAAATCCTGGTGGACTTCAAAACCGATAAGGCACGTTTGAAAATTAGCGATCCCGAGCTGGAGTTGACTCAACTGAAAGGCGATTTTCGCTTTGACAGTGCCAAAGGGTTGAGCGGCAAAGCGATCACGGCCCGCGCATTTGACCGGCCCATCAACGCGCAGATTTTTGCGGAGGGTAAGCCGGGTAGTCCCAGTACCCGTGTGGTGGCCAATGGTCAGGTTGGGGTTAAAAAGCTGACTGACTGGCTGAAGTTCAAACAGCCGATTCCGGTCACGGGCGATCTGCCCTATCAGTTGCAACTCACGCTGGACGGCGCAGATAGTCAGATGCGGGTCAGCTCTAACCTTAAAGGCGCAGTGATTGACCTGCCTGCACCTTTTGGTCTGGCAGCCAACGAAAGCCGCGACAGTGTATTTCGCATGACCTTGCAGGGGGCTGAGCGTCGTTATTGGTTTGATTATGGCAATTTGGTCAACCTGACCTTTGCCGCGCCCAATGGCAAGTTTGAACAAGGCCGCGGGGAGTTGTTTCTGGGGGATGGCACTGCGGTGCTGCCCGCCAGCAAGGGCTTGCGTATTCGCGGCGTGCTGTCGCAGCTGGATGTTGCGCCGTGGCAGGCTTTGGTTGAGCGCTACGCGGGCAATGATCCAGGAGGCAGCGCCAAGCAGTTGCTTGGCAGCGCTGACTTTAAGGTGGGCAAGTTAATCGGTTTTGGCACGCAGCTCGATCAGGTTCATTTGGTCATGAAACGCAATGCGGCCTCTTGGGCGCTGCAAATTGACAGCAAGCAAGCCTTGGGCGCAGTGACGCTACCCGATGCCAAGAACGCCCCGATTGTCGTAACGATGCAAAGTATTCGCATACCTGCCTCTGACCCTAAAGCGGTGACTGACGAGAATGCTCCTGACCCACTGGCTTCAGTTAACCCGCGCAGCATTCCGGCGCTGGATATTCTGATTCGTCAGTTGTATTTGGGACCTGACTTGTTAGGCGCTTGGTCGTTGAAAATTCGTCCGACCAGTCGCGGTATTCAACTCAACACGCTCAACTTGGGGCTCAAAGGCTTACTGCTTGAAGGTTCGGGTGGCTGGGAAGGCCTGCCCGGCGCCACCAACAGTTGGTACAAGGGCCGCCTTGGCGGGCGCAACTTAGGTGACGTGCTTAAAAACTGGGGCTTTGCGCCGAGTGTCACCAGCGATAACTTTCATGTCGATGTGGACTGTAAGTGGCCAGGCTCACCTGCCTGGATTGCCCTTAAACGGTTCTCAGGGACGCTGGATGCTTCATTGAACAAAGGCCAGTTTGTTGAAGTGGACGGCAGTGCTCAAGTGCTGCGTATTTTTGGCCTGCTGAACTTTAACTCCATCGGTCGGCGACTGCGTCTGGACTTCTCGGACCTGTTCGGTAAAGGTCTGAGTTATGACCGTGTGAAGGGTTTTCTCAATGCCAACAACGGCGTTTACAGCACCGCCACGCCGATTCTGATGACAGGCCCTTCAACCAACCTTGAACTTAATGGCACGCTGAATATGGTGACCGATCAGGTTAACGCCAAGTTGCTGGTAACACTGCCGGTGACCAATAACTTGCCGATAGCCGCTTTGTTGGTAGGCGCTCCGGCAGTGGGTGGCGCACTGTTTTTGATCAACAAACTGATCGGTGATCAGGTTTCGCGTTTTGCCAGCGTGCAATACAGCATTCAAGGCCCGTGGACTGACCCGAAAATCACCTTCGACAAGCCTTTTGAGAAGCGCTAGGAGTAGCATGGCATCGGCATCAATCCTAGTAGGTGTCGGCGCTTGTCATATGTCCATCGGGAGTACGCCATGTCGCTTGCAGTGATTCAAATGGTTAGCCAGAGCGATGTGCTGGCTAACTTGATTCAGGCGCGCCGTTTGCTGGAGCGCGCGGCAGAGGCTGGCGCACAGTTGGCGGTATTGCCTGAAAATTTCGCGGCGATGGGGCGTCGAGATATCGCGGATATCGGTCGCGCAGAGGCTGCAGGCCAAGGGCCGATCTTGCCGTGGTTGAAACAGACCGCTCGCGACCTCAAGTTATGGATAGTTGCCGGGACGTTGCCTCTACCGCCAGAAGGTCAGCCGACTGCCAAGGTGAATGCCTGTTCGTTGCTGATTAACGCAGACGGCGAGCCTGTGGCGCGTTATGACAAGCTGCATCTATTTGACGTGGACGTGTCAGATAATCGTGGCCGCTACCGAGAATCTGATGACTATGCTCAGGGTGAGCGTGTTGTGGTTGCTGACACGCCTGTGGGCAAGCTGGGTCTGAGCGTGTGTTACGACTTGCGCTTTCCGGAGTTGTACAGCGAGTTACGCGCAGCCGGAGCTGAATTGATTACCGCACCTTCGGCGTTTACGGCAGTCACAGGGGCGGCGCATTGGGACGTTCTGATTCGGGCACGGGCTATCGAAACCCAATGTTATGTGTTGGCGGCGGCTCAAGGTGGTGTGCATCCTGGCCCACGTGAAACCTTTGGACATGCTGCGATTATCGACCCTTGGGGGCGGGTGCTGGCAGAGCAAGCGCAAGGTGAAGGCGTATTGCTGGCCGAGCGCGACAGTACAGAACAAGCGGCCATCAGGGCGCGCATGCCGGTGGTCAGCCACCGGCGCTTTTTTTCGCAGGGCGCACAGCGACCTGCAACGCAAGGCTAATTCAGGCCCGTGGGTTCAGTGCTCAAAGACGCTGAAACAGGGGCCAAGACGGAGTGAATATGAGCGAGTTGTTGACCTCAGTCAGCGAACACCTGTTGGCACCGGGCGGTGTCACGATCGAAAACCTGCAGTCGGTGCTGGGCGATTTGGCCGGGCCGGGTATTGATGCAGCCGACTTGTACTTTCAGGGCCAGATTTCCGAGTCGTGGGCGTTGGAAGACGGGATCGTTAAAGAAGGCAGTTTCAACCTCGATCAGGGCGTGGGCGTACGTGCTCAGTCTGGCGAGAAAACCGGTTTTGCTTACAGCAACGCGATCACGCTGGAGGCTCTGGGCTTGGCAGCACGGGCTGCGCGCTCTATCTCCCGCGCGGGTCAAAATGGCACTGTGCAGGCGTTCACCACCCAAGATGTTGCTCAGTTGTATGCGCCAGATAACCCGCTGGAAGTCATCAGCCGTGCTGAAAAGGTCGAGTTGCTCAAGCGTGTCGATGCAGCCACTCGTGCCCTTGATCCGCGCATTCAGCAAGTTACGGTGAGCATGGCTGGTGTGTGGGAGCGTATTTTGGTCGCCTCTACCGATGGCGGTTTGGCAGCCGATGTGCGGCCTTTGGTACGTTTTAATGTCAGCGTGATCGTTGAGCAAAATGGTCGCCGTGAACGTGGCGGGCACGGCGGTGGCGGGCGTACCGACTATCGTTATTTCCTGACTGACGACCGCGCTATGGGCTATGCCCGTGAAGCATTGCGCCAGGCGCTGGTTAACCTTGAAGCCGTGCCAGCCCCTGCGGGCACGATGCCAGTGGTGCTGGGTTCTGGCTGGTCGGGTGTGTTGTTGCACGAAGCCGTGGGTCATGGGTTGGAAGGTGACTTTAATCGCAAGGGCAGTTCGGCCTACAGCGGGCGCATGGGCGAAATGGTTGCTTCCAAACTGTGCACCATCGTTGATGACGGTACTTTGGCAGGGCGCCGGGGTTCGTTGACTGTGGACGATGAAGGCACCCCGACCGAGTGCACCACGCTGATCGAAAACGGCGTACTCAAGGGTTATATGCAGGACAAACTCAATGCTCGGCTGATGGGCGTAGCCCGCACGGGCAATGGTCGTCGTGAGTCGTATGCACACTTGCCAATGCCACGCATGACCAACACTTACATGTTGGGCGGGCAGAGTGATCCGGCTGAAATCATCGCCTCGGTGAAAAAGGGCATCTACTGCGCCAACTTGGGTGGCGGGCAGGTGGACATCACCAGCGGCAAGTTTGTGTTCTCCACCAGCGAGGCGTACCTGATCGAGGACGGCAAAATCACTCGGCCAGTCAAAGGCGCGACCCTGATTGGCAACGGGCCGGAAGCAATGAGCAAGGTGTCGATGGTGGGCAATGACCTGTCGCTGGACAGCGGCGTGGGCACGTGTGGCAAGGATGGGCAGTCGGTGCCGGTGGGCGTTGGTCAGCCAACCCTGAAAATTGACGCGATTACCGTGGGCGGTACTGGCGGTTGATGGGAAGCGGATGGGTTGCGGGGCAACCCATCCGCGAACGAGCGTTAACGCAAGCCGCGTTGCGTCTCGTCCAACCCACGAATGTACTTGAACAATTTGCGGCTTGAGGCCGGCGCCTTGTTATGAGCCAGCTCGTGTTTGGCCTGACGCACGATCGAACGCAATTGCTGGCGATCGGCTTCAGGGAACTCGGCGACAAATTTTTCCAGTACATCGTCATCGCCTTCGATCAGGCGATCACGCCAGCGTTCGAGGCCATGAAAACGTTCGTTGTATTGACGAGAAGAGGCATCCACTTGATCGAGCATTGCAAGAATTTCGTCGATCGGTTGATCGCGCATCAGCTTGCCGATGAACTGGATATGCCGCTTGCGCGCAATATTAGCCGTGTGTTTTGGAGCATCTGCCAAGGCTCGGCGCATAGCGTCGGTCAAAGGCATTTTGTTCAGCAAATCAGGCTTGATCGTCGTGAGACGCTCGCCCAGATCAACCAGAGCATGAAGCTCTTTTTTGACCTGTGTTTTGCTTTTTTCGCCGTCGAAGGCGTCGTCGTAAGAATCAACCATGGTGGCAGTCCGCAAAGAAACGCCGCCATGATAACCAGTCGGGGGCCACTTGTCCGGCCCGGTCGCTCGGCGGCCCTACCGAAAACAGAATTTGAGTGGAGAAAACCATGAGTGCAGTACAAAGCGTCGGCCCGCAGGCCTTGCCGGCACTGCAAGAGCAGGTCGAGCAAATCATCGCCGAAGCCAAGCGTCAGGGCGCTAGCGCCTGCGAAGTGGCGGTGTCGCTTGAGCAGGGCCTGTCGACTTCTGTACGTCAGCGCGAAGTTGAAACCGTTGAGTTCAATCGTGACCAGGGTTTTGGCATTACGCTCTATGTGGGGCAGCGCAAGGGGTCGGCCAGCACGTCGGCCACAGGCCCTGATGCTATTCGCGAAACAGTGGCGGCAGCGCTGGCGATTGCCAAGCACACCTCTGAAGACGAAAGCTCGGGCTTGGCCGATGCCAGTTTGATGGCGCGCGACTTGAAAGACTTCGATGTGTTCCACACTTGGGACATCACGCCAGAGCAAGCCATCGAGCAAGCATTGGCCTGTGAAGCGGCTGCCTTTGAGGCCGATAGCCGGATCAAAAACGCAGATGGCACAACCCTTAGCACCCATCAGGGCTGCCGGGTCTATGGCAACAGTAATGGCTTTATCGGCGGTTCAGCGTCGACTCGTCACAGCCTCAGCTGCGTGATGATCGCCGAAGGCGACGGCCAGATGCAGCGCGACTACTGGTATGACGTTAATTGTCAGGGCGAGTTGTTGATGGACGCTGCCACGATTGGTCAGCGTGCCGCCGAGCGTGCTGCGCGTCGTTTGGGCGCGCGCCCCGTGCCGACCTGTGAAGTGCCGGTTTTGTTTTCGGCTGAATTGGCCGGTGGCTTGTTCGGCAGCTTTTTGGGGGCGATCTCGGGCGGCAACTTGTATCGCAAGTCGTCTTTCTTGTTGGACGCGATGGGCCAGCAGATTTTCCCTGAGTGGTTGACGCTGGATGAGCGCCCGCACTTGATGCGCGCGATGGGCAGTTCGTCGTTTGATAACGATGGTCTGGCGACTTATGCCAAGCCGTTTATCAAAGATGGCGAGTTGGTGTCGTACATATTGAGTACTTACTCAGGCCGCAAGCTGGGCATGCCAAGCACTGCTAACGCCGGTGGCGTACATAACCTGTTTGTGACTCACGGTGATGAAGATCAGGCTGCGTTGATTCGTCGTATGGGGCGCGGTTTGTTTGTCACTGAGCTGATGGGCAGTGGCTTAAACATGGTGACAGGTGATTACTCCCGTGGTGCGGCGGGCTTCTGGGTCGAGAATGGCGAGATCCAGTTCCCGGTTCAGGAAGTGACCATTGCCGGCAATATGCGCGACATGTTCAAGCAGATTGTGGCCGTGGGTAATGACTTGGAACTGCGCAGCAACATCCGCACCGGCTCGGTGTTGATTGAGCGCATGATGGTTGCAGGCAGCTAAATCTGCCGTGTGCCACACCAAGGCGTATCACCTGATGAGGGGATACGCCTTTTTTGTGTGCGCGGCTCCCGCAAGTTGAACGATGGGTTCAGGCCTTATCCTTTCGCAGGGTTGTTTTGATAATCAATATCGCCTAATAATGAATCTCATTATCGAGCGAGCCTAGGTCATGAGTTCTGCGTTGCATGAGGGGCCTTATCTAGAAAGTTGGCGTTGGATGAGCCGTCAGATCCGTTGTGGTCTGGCGCCAGACGAACCGCGCCTGATTGAGCACTATCTGGCCGAAGGCCGTTACCTTGCCTGCTGCACCACTACCTCTACCTGGACAATTGCCGCTACCTCGTTTCGGCTTTTGCTGGACACCGCGAGCGACCCCGCATTGCCTTGGCATTGGCGCAGCCTGTGTCTTGATCAAGCATGGCGCCCGCTGCGCGACCTCGAAACTCAAGCGCTTTGTACTTGCCGGCTCAAACGCTGGCAAAGCTTTGCCTGGCAACTGGCGACGTGCGAGTTGCTGCCTTCCATTCCACTTGAAGAACTGGTGCAAGGATTTCCCGATGAATAACACCCGTATCGAACGTGACAGCATGGGCGAGTTGCGCGTACCGGAAGCCGCGTTATATGGCGCCCAAACCCAGCGTGCGGTCGATAACTTCCCGATCAGTCATCAACGTATGCCTGCGCAATTCATTCGCGCACTGATTCTGGCCAAAGCCGCCGCTGCCCAAGCCAACGTTGAACTCAAACAAATCAGCGAGGCACAGGGCAAGGCTATCGTCGAGGCGACGCAGATCTTGCTGGCAGGTGATTTTATGGAGCATTTTCCGGTCGATATATTCCAGACCGGCTCAGGCACCAGCTCCAACATGAACGCCAACGAAGTGATTGCTACCTTGGCCACGCGTGTACTCGGTGAGTCGGTCAATCCGAACGATCATGTCAATTGCGGGCAAAGCAGCAATGACATTATCCCGACCACCATTCACGTCAGTGCGGCGCTTGGGCTGCATGAGCAGTTGTTACCAGCGCTGACGCACCTGGTGCAGGTGATTGAGCGCAAGGCTGAGCAGGTTCACCAGTACGTTAAAACGGGCCGTACCCATTTAATGGATGCGATGCCAGTGCGCATGAGCCAGGTACTCAATGGGTGGGCGCAACAGCTCAAGGCCAATATTGAGCACCTGCATAACCTGCAACCAGCGTTGCAATCGCTGGCGCAGGGCGGCACAGCGGTGGGCACCGGGATTAACGCACACCCGCAATTTGCCGGGTTGTTCAGTCAGCAACTCAGCGCACTGACCCACATCACGTTCACGCCGGGCAAAGACCTCTTTGCTTTGATCGGCTCGCAAGACACCGCGGTGGCTGTGTCAGGGCAACTCAAAGCCACGGCCGTGTCGTTGATGAAAATCGCTAACGACCTGCGCTGGATGAACTCGGGCCCACTGGCCGGTTTGGGCGAAATTGAACTAGAAGCTTTGCAGCCGGGCTCATCAATCATGCCGGGCAAAGTGAACCCGGTTATCCCGGAAGCCACGGCAATGGTTGCCGCACAGGTGATAGGCAACGATTCGGTGATCACCATTGCGGGCCAGTCAGGCAACTTCGAGTTAAACGTGATGTTGCCGGTGATTGCCCAAAACCTGCTGAGCAGCATTGAACTGCTGGCCAACGCCAGTCGGCTGCTGGCTGACAAGGCCATTGCCAGCTTTAAGGTCAACGAGGCCAAGCTCAAAGAAGCGCTGTCACGTAACCCCATTCTGGTGACGGCACTGAACCCTATCATCGGTTATCAAAAAGCGGCTGAAATCGCTAAGACGGCCTATCAACAAGGTCGCCCAGTGATTGATGTCGCCCTCGAATACACCGACCTGTCACGTAGCCAGCTTGAAGATTTGCTTGACCCCGAGAAGCTGACAGCAGGCGGCGTTTAACGTATCGACACTGCTTTGGAGGTTCACATGGAGCACTGGAAACGCACGATCGAAAGAGCCAATCGCTGTTTCGCCGAGGGCGAGCTGGTCGATGCACGAGAGCATTACTTGCAGGCGCTTGCGCTGGCTCAAGTGTTGTTTGAGCGCTGGAGTGATGCCGACGAAGCAGTGGCTGCGTGTGTTATTTCACACCACAACCTTGCCGATCTGCACCTGCGCCTCAGCCAGCCGGAGGAGAGCGTTGAGTATTTGTGCGCGATTCATCAGCGCTTATTACTGACCATGCAAAACGCTCGTCTGACGCCTGAGCTGCGTGAGGCAGCATTTCGACAGAGCAGCAAAACTTACGTCGAACTTTTGAACTTCATCAGTGAGCACGGTGAGTATCCACGCTCCAGCTTATTGCTCAAAAGCAACGTGGCTCAATCCAGCCACACACTTTCAAGTGTCAGCAGCCATCATCCAGGAGCACATTGATATGACTTTTACTTTGCCTGCCTTGCCTTATGCGTACGACGCGCTTGAGCCGCATATTGATGCTCAGACCATGGAAATTCACTACACCAAGCATCACCAGACCTACATCAACAACCTCAACGCGGCGGTGGAAGGGACTGAGTGGGCGCAATGGCCCGTGGAAAAACTGGTCGCCAGTGTTCATCAATTGCCCGAAAAATTACGGGCCGCCGTTATCAACCAAGGCGGTGGGCACGCCAACCATTCGTTGTTTTGGGAAGTCATGAGCCCCAAAGGGGGCGGCAAACCAGACGGCGCATTAGCCAAGGCGATCGATGAGCAACTGGGCGGCCTGGACGCATTTAAAGAGGCGTTCACCAAGGCGGCCTTAACCCGCTTTGGCAGTGGCTGGGCATGGTTGAGTGTGACCCCGCAAAAAACCTTGGTAGTTGAAAGCAGCGGCAATCAGGACAGCCCTCTGATGAATGGCAATACGCCAATCCTGGGTCTGGACGTATGGGAGCACGCGTATTACCTGCGCTATCAGAACCGCCGTCCGGAATACATCAATGCGTTTTACAACGTGATCAACTGGCCTGAAGTTGCGCGGCGCTATCAGGCGGCACTGACCCAAGCCCAATAAAAGGATTAGCGCTGATTATGGGCACGCAAATATTAGCGGTCACCGGTGTGCGGATGTTTCGCTATGCACTGGGTTCGCTCTTGCTGTTGGCGGGCACAGCGTTACTGGTGGCCAAGGGATTGGTCTGGCTGGATCTTGAACCTAAATTGTTGCGGGCGTTACAGGGCGGTGCGCTTTGCGCGTTAGGCACCGCGCTTGGCGCTGTCCCGGTGTTGGTTATCCGCAAAATGCCCGTGGCTGTCAGCGACACCTTGCTGGGTTTTGGTGCGGGGGTGATGTTAGCGGCGACGGCGTTTTCGTTGATTGTGCCGGGCATTGCTGCGGCGCAGAACCTTGGCCTGTCATCCTGGGGCTCAAGCGGGCTGATCAGTGCGGGCATCCTGCTCGGGGCTTTTTGCCTGTTTATGGTTGATCGAAAAGTGTCGGGTCTGGGGCCGCAAATGTTTACCCAGCACCCTGATGAGCCTGTCATTGCGCCGCGGATTTGGCTGTTTGTCATTGCGATTGTGGCGCACAACATTCCTGAGGGGATGGCTGTTGGTGTGTCAGCAGGCGGCGGCATGCCAGATGCGGACAGCTTGGCGATGGGGATTGCGTTGCAAGATGTGCCGGAAGGGTTGGTGATTGCGCTGGTGCTGGCTGGCGCTGGTATGTCGCGGGTCAAAGCGTTCTTGATTGGCGCTGCATCAGGTTTGGTCGAACCGGTATTTGCATTGCTCTGTGCCTGGTTGGTCAACTTGGCTGAAGTGTTATTGCCAATGGGCTTGGCGCTGGCAGCAGGGGCAATGTTATTGGTTGTGACGCAAGAGGTGATCCCGGAGTCGAGGCGCAATGGACACGAAAAACTGGCCAGCCTGGGATTGTGTGTGGGCTTCTGCTTGATGATGGTGATGGACACGGCGCTGGGGTAGCGGCTGTCAATCTCATGTAATGGCGGGCGCAGGCTGCGATAAGGTCGGGCTCAAGAGTGCGAGCGCAGCGCATTCAATTGAAGCCTGCGCCAGCGGCTACATGGCTACACATTGAGTGAGTTACTCACCTTCGTCGAAGTAGTTGTTGATCAGCGCAGCCAAAGCGTCCAGCGCTTCTTGCGCTTGCTCGCCTTCGGTTTTCAGGTGGATGGTGGTGCCTTTGCCTGCGGCGAGCATCATCATGGCCATGATGCTCTTGCCATCAACCATCGAATCGGGTGTGCGACCCGCCCTGATCTGGCATGGATACTTGCCTGCGATACCGACGAACTTTGCGGATGCCCGGGCGTGTAAGCCCAGCTTGTTGATGATTTCAATTTCCAGTGCGGGCATCGCAGGGTTGATCCTTTTAAATAAGGTCGCGGTGGCGAACCTGAACGTTTTTAAGGGCTTCTTGCAGGCACTTGCCCAAGCGTTCCGTCAGGTAAACCGAGCGGTGATGCCCACCTGTGCAGCCGATGCCGATCGTGACGTAAGCGCGATTGCTGGCAGCAAAGCGGGGCAGCCACTTTAGCAAGTAACTGGAGATGTCCTGAAACATTTCTTCGACGTCAGGTTGTGCTGCAAGGTAGTCAGCCACGGGCTGATCCAGGCCGGACTGCTCCCGCAGTTCGGGCTTCCAATACGGATTGGGCAGGCAGCGTACGTCAAACACCAGATCAGCATCGACAGGCATACCACGCTTGAATCCAAAGGACTCAATTAAAAAAGCGGTGCCGGGCTCTGGCTTGTTTAGCAGGCGCAACTTGATGGTGTCGCGCAACTGATAAAGGTTCAGATTGGTGGTGTTAATGGTCAGGTCGGCCAAGTCGACAATCGGCCCCAGCAAGTGAGTTTCGTCGCGAATGGCCTCGGCCAGCGATCGGCTTGCGCTGCTGAGTGGGTGGCGGCGACGTGTTTCCGAGAAGCGCTTGAGCAGGGTCTCTTCGTCGGCATCCAGGTACAGAACATCGCACTGGATATGCCGATTGCGGACTTCTTCAAGTAACTGCGGAAAGCGCGACAAGTGGCTCGGCAGGTTGCGCGCATCAATAGATACGGCCACCAGCGGCTGGGCCAGTTCAGTGTGAATCAACGCCCTCTCGGCCAGCTCTGGCAATAAGCCGGCTGGCAGGTTGTCGATGCAATAGAAACCACTGTCTTCGAGGACGGCGAGGGCAGTACTTTTACCGGAGCCTGAGCGGCCGCTGACAATGACTAAGCGCATGATTAATGACCGTTCTGTACGTCCAGAACAACCTGATACAGCGCTTCGTTGCTGGATGCTGCACGCAGTCTTTCGCGCACGTCTTTACGATCGAGCATGCTGGCAATCTGCCGGAGCAGTTCCAGGTGTGCATCGGTTGCCGCTTCTGGCACCAGCAAAATGAAAAGCAGGTCGACCGGCGCGCCATCGATGGCGTCGAAATCTATGGGAGCGTCAAGGTGCAGTAAGGCGCTAACAGGCGACTCACACCCCTTGAGGCGGCAGTGGGGGATAGCGATGCCGTTACCAAAACCGGTGGAACCCAGTTTTTCACGGGCAATAAGGCTCTCAAAAACATCTTGCTTATCCAGACTAGGCACTTCGCGGCCGATCAGGTTGGCAATTTGTTCGAGAACTTTCTTTTTGCTGCCGCCCGGCACGTTCACCAAGGAACGGCCGGGGGTCAGGATATTTTCAAGTCGAATCATGGGTTGGGGGTATTAACGACCGGTCGCGCCTTGAAGCAGGCTTACGGTCTTTTCCTTATGCTTTTTCAGTTGGCGATCAAGCTTGTCGGTGAGGCTGTCGATGGCGGCATACATGTCTTCATGCACGGCATTGGCGACAACCTCTCCGCCGGGAATATTCAGAGTGGCTTCGATTTTCTGTTGCAGCTTTTCAACAGAGAGAATCACCTGCACGTTGGTGATTTTGTCGAAGTGACGCTCTAATCGGTCGAGTTTTTCGCCGATGTAGGTGCGCAGCGGTTCGGTAACTTCCAGATGCTGTCCACTGATGTTGACTTGCATACAGTTTCTCCTTTGATGCCATTGCACAAAGTGGCAGGCCGACAAGCCTGCCACTGAAACGCTGTGGCCCGTTGCTTACATCAAACGCTTACGCTCGCTGGACGGCGCAATCCCAAGGGATTCGCGGTATTTGGCGACCGTGCGACGGGCTACCTGAATGCCTTGTGCCTCCAGTAAACCAGCGATCTTGCTGTCACTCAACGGCTTTTTCTGATTTTCAGCGGCGACCAGTTTTTTGATGATTGCGCGAATGGCTGTAGACGAGCATTCGCCGCCTTCAGAGGTGCTCACGTGGCTGGAAAAAAAGTACTTCAATTCATAAATACCGCGTGGGGTATGCATGAATTTTTGCGTAGTGACCCGCGAAATAGTTGATTCGTGCATGCCAACTGCCTCAGCAATGTCATGCAAAACCAAAGGCTTCATGGCCTCGTCGCCGTATTCCAGAAAGCCGCGTTGATGCTCGACGATTTGGGTGGCCACTTTCATTAAGGTTTCGTTGCGGCTTTGCAGACTTTTGATAAACCAGCGAGCTTCTTGCAACTGATTGCGCATAAAAGTGTTGTCGGCACTGGTGTCGGCCCGGCGCACAAAACCTGCGTATTGCGGGTTAACTCGCAGGCGTGGCACAGACTCTTGGTTGAGTTCTACCAGCCAGCGATCGTTGTCCTTGCGTACGATGACGTCAGGCACGACATATTCGGCTTCGCTGGATTCGATCTGTGAGCCTGGACGCGGGTTTAAGCTTTGCACCCGTTCAATTACCTGACGCAGCTCGTCTTCCTTGAGCTTCATGCGGCGCATCAATTGGCTGTAGTCGCGAGCGCCCAGCAGATCGATGTAGTCGGTGACCAATCGCTTGGCTTCGTTCAGCCAAAGGGTTGTTTCGGGTAGCTGGCGTAATTGCAGCAGCAGGCATTCGCCCAGATTGCGTGCGCCAATACCTGCCGGTTCAAATTGTTGAATTCGGTGCAGCACGGCTTCGATCTCATCAAGCTCAATGTCCAGCTCAGGATCGAAAGCTTCGAGAATCTCTTCGAGGGTTTCGTCGAGATAGCCCTGATTGTTGATGCAGTCGATGAGTGTTACGCCGATCAGGCGATCGGTGTCAGACATGGGGGCCAGGTTCAATTGCCAGAGCAAATGACTTTGCAGGCTTTCGCCCGCCGAGGTTCGGGTGGTGAAGTCCCACTCGTCATCGTCGTTGCTGGGCAAACTGCTGGCGCTGGTCTGATAAACGTCTTCCCACGCAGTATCGACGGGCAGCTCATTGGGTATGCGTTCATTCCATTCGCCTTCTTCCAGGTTGTCCACGGTTGGGGCGGACTCTTGGTAGGAGGGTTCTTGAACGTCGTTATTGGGTTTTTGCTCGATGTTGTCGGCCAATGGATCTGCGTTATCGAAGTCGTCGCCTTCTTCCTGGCGTTCGAGCATCGGGTTGGACTCCAGGGCTTCCTGGATTTCCTGTTGCAGGTCGAGGGTCGACAATTGGAGCAGGCGGATGGCCTGTTGCAGCTGCGGTGTCATCGTCAGCTGCTGGCCCATTCTCAGGACTAGCGATGGTTTCATGGCAGGGGCTTAACACCTTATTCGCCGGCGCACATGGCGCCATCCACTACAGGGCGCGTGAGCGCCAAACTTAAGCAAATTATATGCCTGAAACCGATGCGTTTGCCTAGAGCGCTTTGGCAATTAAAAATCTGTGGATTTTAGGTTGGCCTATTCGCTCCAGACCACGCAGTGCCCTGGATTACAGGCGGAACTCATGACCCAAGTACACTTCTCTCACCAAATCGTTGGCCAAAATGGTTTCAGCATCACCTTCAGCAATCAGTTGTCCGTCGTTAACGATGTAGGCTGTTTCGCAAATATCGAGGGTTTCACGAACGTTGTGATCGGTGATCAGTACGCCAATGCCCTTGGCTTTGAGGTGGTAGATGATTTGCTTGATGTCGCCCACGGAGATGGGGTCAACGCCCGCAAAGGGCTCATCGAGCAGGATGAACTTGGGTGCGGTTGCCAATGCGCGGGCAATTTCTACGCGACGACGCTCGCCACCGGACAGGCTCATGCCGAGGTTGTCGCGGATGTGATTGATATGGAATTCCTGCAACAGGCCTTCCAACTCTTTACGACGACCAGCCTTGTCGAGTTCTTTGCGCGTTTCGAGAATCGCCATGATGTTATCGGCGACTGACAGCTTGCGAAAAATCGACGCTTCTTGCGGCAGATAACCAATGCCGGCGCGAGCACGGCCGTGCATAGGTTGGTGGCTGACGTCCAGATCATCGATCAGTACGCGACCTTGATCGGCCTGCACCAGGCCTACAATCATATAGAAGCAGGTGGTCTTGCCCGCACCGTTAGGGCCGAGCAAACCAACGATCTGCCCGCTGTCGATCGACAGGCTGACATCACGCACCACCTGACGGCTCTTGTAGCTTTTAGCCAAATGCTGGGCTTTCAGAGTTGCCATTACTGGGCCTTCTGCGCGTCAGTTTTTTTCTTCGGTTGAATCACCATGTCGATGCGCGGACGAGGCGCAGTCACATTGCTGCCATTGGCTCGGCCAGCATTGGCGACTTGTTTCACCGTGTCGTAGACGATTTTCTCGCCTTCGGTGGTGTTGCCATCGTTGATAACCTTGGCTTTGTCGATCAGCACGATGCGGTTTTGCGGCGCATGGTATTGAATGGTCACGGCATAGGCCTGAACCGGTTTAGGGTCTGTGGCTTTTTGCAGTTGCTCGAAGTAGGCCAAGTTACCAACAGACGTCACCACATCAATTTCACCTGCAGCGTTACGGGTGATAGTGACGGTGTTACCTGTAATTTTCATCGAACCCTGAGTGATGATTACATCGCCCTTGTAGGTTGCGACGCCTTGTTTGTCATCCAGCTGAGCTTCGTTAGCCTGAATGCGGATAGGCTGTTCGGTGTCGTTCGGCAGAGCCCAGGCGCTCACGCTTCCCAGTGCTGCGCTCAAGCTGAGCAATAAAGGGAGGGTTTTAACGAGACTCATACTGTCCTCTTACGTTGGACAGCAGGTCCATCCTGCCGTCTTTCAAATATGCTTTCATTCCCTTGCCAGTCGTCACGCCGCCAGCGCCGTCGATTCTAACGTCTCGATCGGTCTGCGCATATTGCTTCTGTGGGAATACTGTCATGCGGGTGCTGGTAATAATCAGCGTGCGATTTTGTTCGTCAGTGCGAGCCACGCGTACCGAGTCAATCAGTTCAACTTCGGTGCCATCGGCGTTCACCTCGCCGCGTTCGCTTTGAACGTGCCACGGGAAGGTTGTGCCGCGATACATTTGCAGGTCGGGGTTGGTCAGCAGGGTGACTTCGGAGGCTTGCAGGTGCTCAAGCTTGTCGGAGGTCATCTCATACTGCAACTTGCCGTCCGGCAGGTATTGCAGGCTATGGGCATTGGTCGCGAAGTAATCGATAGCGTTTTTATCGACAGCCACAACGGGTTTGTCGAGAAAGCGTTGCGGGCTGATGTTCCAGTAACCCACCGCTGCGAACAACGCCGCGATGACTGTAAACAGCCCAATGTTGCGAATTTTTTTACTCAGCATAGAACGCTCTATAGGTAGGCGGCATGGGCGGCATCCAGACGGCCTTGGGCCTGCAGGATCAGCTCACAAAATTCGCGGGCAGCGCCTTCGCCGCCGCGTGCCTGAGTAACGCCGTGGGCGTGCTCTCGAACAAAACTGGCAGCGTTGGCAACTGCCATGCCCAAACCAACACGGCGTATCACCGGCAGGTCTGGCAGATCATCACCCAAATAGGCGACCTGTTCATAGCTTAGGTTGAGTTGGCCGAGAAGCTCGTCCAGCACCACCAATTTATCTTCTCGGCCCTGATACAGGTGAGGGATGCCCAGATTGTGTGCGCGACGCTCGACCACAGGTGTTTTGCGGCCACTGATGATTGCCGTTTGCACCCCAGCGGCCATCAGCATTTTTATGCCTTGCCCGTCGAGCGTGTTGAAGGTTTTAAACTCGCTGCCATCTTCAAGGAAGTACAGACGACCGTCGGTCAGCACGCCGTCTACGTCGAAAATGGCAAGTTTGATGTTTTTACCGCGTTTAAGCAGTTCGCTGGACATTACATTACTCCTGCGCGCAGCAAGTCGTGCATGTTCAAGGCGCCCACCGGGCGGTCTTCCTTGTCAACAACAACCAGCGAGCTGATTTTGTGGTCTTCCATGATTTTTAAGGCTTCAGCAGCAAGCATGTCAGCCCGCGCTGTTTTGCCATGAGGTGTCATTACTGCGTCGATGGTTGCGCTGCGCACATCAATCTCGCGATCCAGGGTGCGACGCAGGTCGCCGTCAGTGAAGATCCCGGCCAAGCGTCCGTCTTGTTCAATAACGACCGTCATGCCCAAACCTTTATGGGTCATTTCCATCAATGCTTCTTTAAGCAGAGTGCCGCGTACCACTTGCGGCAACTCGTCACCCGAGTGCATGACGTTTTCGACTTTAAGCAGCAAGCGACGACCCAGCGCACCGCCCGGGTGCGAAAAGGCAAAGTCTTCAGCGGTAAAGCCACGGGCTTCGAGCAGCGCAATGGCAAGCGCATCGCCCAGCACCAGGGTTGCCGTGGTGGAGGATGTAGGGGCCAAGTTCAGCGGGCAGGCTTCTTGTGCAATGCTGGCGTCAAGGCTCACATCGGCGGCTTTGGCCAGCGGCGATTGTGGGTTGCCAGTCATGCTGATCAGTTGGATACCCAAGCGTTTAATCAGCGGCAGTAAGGTCACGATTTCGGCGGTTGTGCCGGAGTTGGACAGCGCGAGGATGATGTCATCGCGGGTAATCATGCCCATGTCGCCATGACTGGCTTCGGCCGGATGTACAAAAAAAGCCGTGGTGCCGGTGCTGGCCAGGGTGGCAGCAATTTTATTGCCGATGTGCCCGGACTTGCCCATCCCAACCACGACTACCCGGCCTTTGCTGGCTAGAATCATCTCGCAAGCGCGTACGAAATCTGCGTCGATACGAGTCAGTAAGCTTTGTACAGCTTCCAGTTCGAGGCGGATGGTGCGTTGGGCA
Source organism: Pseudomonas sp. E315 (assembly GCF_055406205.1). Lineage (NCBI taxonomy): Bacteria > Pseudomonadati > Pseudomonadota > Gammaproteobacteria > Pseudomonadales > Pseudomonadaceae > Pseudomonas > Pseudomonas sp. E315. The sequence goes on from NZ_JBUZPJ010000015.1 coordinate 60,213, forward strand.
GATTGAATCAGGTCGCTGGATTGGCTCATGTTTGAAGTCGGGTAGCCTGAGAAAAGGCAGCGATTATAGCGGTTATGTGCAAAACCCTCACGTTAGATCGTCGTGCTTTGTTGTCTCATGCAACAAAGAGGCACAGAGGGGATGAGATATTGACTTGATTTTATTGCCTTGAACCTGAATTGAACCTTAATGGGCACTCCTTCGGCCTTGGGCGGTCAGTATCAGCAGTGATATAGTTCGCCGCCAGTTCGGCCCGCTCAAGGAACGCGTGCTTCTTTATTAAGAAGCTTGGTGTCCGGGTGAGAGGCAGAGGCTGCATCGCAAGGAGTTTAGATGAGTGCCGATAACGCCTACGCGGTCGAGCTGAAGGGCGTCTCCTTCAAGCGCGGTACGCGCAGCATCTTCAATAACGTCGATATTCGAATTCCACGTGGCAAAGTCACGGGAATCATGGGGCCTTCCGGCTGCGGCAAGACCACCCTTTTGCGCTTGATGGGAATGCAACTGCGTCCCAGCAGCGGTGAGGTGTGGGTCAACGATCAGAACCTGCCGACGCTGTCGCGCAGCGATTTGTTCGATGCTCGCAAGCATATGGGCGTGCTGTTTCAGAGCGGTGCCCTGTTTACCGATCTGGATGTATTCGAGAACGTTGCCTTCCCGCTGCGGGTTCATACCGAGCTGCCGGAAGAAATGATCCGCGACATCGTGCTGCTTAAACTGCAGGCGGTAGGGCTACGCGGTGCCATTGATCTGATGCCAGACGAGTTGTCCGGAGGCATGAAGCGCCGTGTAGCGCTGGCGCGAGCCATTGCTCTTGATCCGCAAATCCTGATGTATGACGAGCCGTTTGTCGGCCAGGACCCAATTGCTATGGGTGTGCTGGTACGACTGATTCGTCTGCTCAATGATGCGTTAGGGATCACCAGTATTGTGGTTTCTCACGATTTGGCCGAAACAGCGAGTATCGCCGACTATTTATATGTGGTCGGGGATGGTCAGGTGCTGGGGCAGGGTACGCCGCAAGAGCTGATGAACGCCGATAACCCGCGCATTCGTCAGTTCATGACGGGCGACCCCGATGGCCCGGTTCCGTTTCACTTTCCGGCGTCGGACTACCGAACCGATCTTCTGGGGAAGCGCTGATGCGCAAACAATCAATTATGGACCGCGTCGGATTGTTCGGGCGGGCCGGGATCGACATTGTCTCGGTACTGGGGCGTTCGACGATTTTCCTGTTTCACGCATTGCTGGGGCGTGGCGGTCTTGGCGGTGGGTTTGGGCTGTTGCTCAAACAACTGCACTCCGTAGGCGTCATGTCGCTGGTGATTATTGTGGTTTCCGGCGTATTCATCGGCATGGTATTGGCGCTGCAAGGCTTCAGTATCTTGTCCAGTTACGGTTCCGAGCAGGCGGTAGGGCAAATGGTTGCCTTGACCCTGTTACGTGAGCTGGGGCCAGTGGTGACTGCGCTGTTGTTCGCCGGGCGAGCCGGGTCTGCATTGACCGCTGAAATCGGCAACATGAAATCGACCGAGCAACTGTCCAGCCTGGAAATGATTGGGGTCGACCCACTGAAGTACATCATCGCGCCACGTTTGTGGGCCGGGTTTATCTCCCTGCCCATACTGGCGATGATTTTCAGCGTGGTCGGAATCTGGGGTGGTTCATGGGTGGCGGTGGACTGGTTGGGCGTCTACGACGGTTCTTACTGGGCCAACATGCAGAACAGCGTGACCTTCAATGGTGACGTGCTTAACGGGATCATCAAAAGCATCGTCTTTGCTTTTGTGGTGACCTGGATTGCCGTGTTTCAAGGTTATGACTGCGAGCCCACTTCAGAGGGGATCAGCCGTGCCACTACCAAGACCGTGGTGTATGCCTCTTTGGCTGTACTCGGGCTGGACTTTATTTTGACCGCCTTGATGTTTGGAGATTTCTGATGCAAAACCGCACCATGGAAATCGGTGTCGGCCTGTTCCTGCTGGCTGGCATCCTGGCTTTGCTATTGCTCGCCCTTCGGGTCAGTGGACTGTCCCCGACCGCCAGCAACGACACCTATAAGTTGTATGCCTATTTCGACAATATTGCCGGCCTGACCGTGCGCGCCAAGGTCTCTATGGCGGGTGTCACTATCGGTAAAGTTACAGCCATTGACCTGGATCGTGACAACTTCACAGCTCGCGTCACGCTGCAAATTGAAAAGCAAGTGGATAACCTGCCGACTGATTCGACAGCGTCTATCCTCACAGCAGGCCTGCTGGGCGAGAAGTACATCGGTATCAGCGTGGGCGGGGAAGACACCCTGCTCAAAGACGGCGGAACGATTCACGACACGCAATCGTCACTGGTTCTTGAAGACCTGATCGGCAAGTTCCTGCTCAATACCGTTAGCAAAGACGCCAAATAAGGAGTGTTTTGATGATTTCTCTCTTGCGCCGTGGCCTGCTGGTGATTCTGGCGGCAGCACTTCCGTTGATGGCAAATGCTGCACCGGGGCAATCGGCCCATGACATTGTGTCGGATACCACGACTCGATTGCTGGCAGATCTTGCTGCCAATAAAGAAGAGTACAAGCAGAACCCAAGTAAGTTTTACGATGCCTTGAACAGCATCGTCGGGCCTGCGGTGGACGTGGAAGGTATTTCCAAAAGCATCATGACCGTGAAGTATTCGCGCAAGGCGACGCCTGCGCAAATGCACCGCTTTGAAGAAAACTTCAAACGCAGCCTGATGCAGTTCTATGGCAATGCCTTGCTCGAATTCAAGAATCAGGGCATCACCGTTGGGCCAGCCAAAGATGAAAGCGGCGATCGCACCAGCGTCGACATGACCGTCAAGGGCGACAACGGGGCCATTTATCCTCTGTCCTATACCCTTAACAAGGTTAACGGCGAGTGGAAAGTGCGCAACGTGATCATCAATGGCATCAATATTGGCAAGCTGTTCCGTGACCAGTTCGCCGATGCCATGCAACGCAATGGCAACAACCTGGATGCAACCATCGATGGTTGGGCTGGCGAAGTGGCCAAAGCGAAAGAAGTGACCGATAAGGCCATTGAAAAATGAGTGACGCCGCCGTCACCCTGGCGGGTGAGAGCGAGTTGCGCCTCAGCGGTGTGCTCGACTACCAGACCGGGCCGCGCTTGCGCAAGGAAGGTCAGGCGCTAATCAATAAAGCCTTGGCTAAAACCTTGGTGGTAGATTGCTCGGCGGTTACCAAATCCAGCAGCGTCGGTTTGTCGCTGTTGCTGTGCTTCATGCGTGATGCACAAGCCTTGAACAAGCCATTGAGCATTCGTGCGATGCCCGAAGACATGCGCGAAATCGCTCAGGTTTCGGGTTTGACCGAGCTGTTGGCACATCATTAATAGCCACTTATAGAGAGGCCCCCCGTCAGAGTCCTGTTATCCGGGGTTCGCAGGCGCGGGGCTTTTTTGTATGATGGCCGACCCGCGCGCGTTGGGCGCCGATTGAGGTTGAGCATGCAGGCCGTAGAAGTGAAGAGCTTTCTTGAGGGAAAGCTGCCTGGAACCCAGGTAGAAGTTGAGGGCGAAGGCTGCAACTTTCAGCTGAACGTGATTAGTGACGAACTGGTGGCCTTGAGCCCGGTTAAGCGTCAACAAAGCATCTATGCCCATTTGAACCCGTGGATCGCTGATGGCAGCATCCATGCGGTCACTATGAAATTCTTCAGCAGCGCGGCCTGGGCCGAGCGCACCTGAGCCCCCTGAGCCCATTGGCGTCGAGATTGTTATGGATAAATTGATTATTACTGGCGGTGCCCGTCTTGATGGCGAGATCCGCATTTCCGGGGCAAAAAACTCTGCCCTGCCGATTCTGGCTGCAACCTTGCTGTGCGATGGCCCGGTTACCGTAGCCAACCTGCCGCACCTGCACGACATCACCACCATGATCGAGTTGTTCGGTCGCATGGGCATTGAGCCTGTGATCGACGAAAAACTCAGCGTCGAGATCAACCCCAATACCATCAAAACTCTGATCGCTCCGTACGAATTGGTTAAAACCATGCGTGCTTCGATTCTGGTGCTGGGCCCGATGGTTGCGCGTTTCGGTGAAGCCGAAGTAGCTCTGCCTGGCGGTTGCGCTATTGGTTCGCGTCCTGTTGATCTGCACATCCGTGGTCTTGAAGCCATGGGCGCAATCATCGACGTCGAAGGCGGCTACATCAAAGCCAAGGCGCCTGAAGGCGGTTTGCGTGGCGCCAACTTCTTCTTCGATACCGTCAGTGTGACTGGTACTGAAAACATCATGATGGCTGCTGCATTGGCCAAGGGCCGCAGCGTACTGCAAAACTCGGCGCGTGAGCCTGAAGTCGTCGACCTGGCTAACTTTCTGAACGCTATGGGCGCCAAGGTTAGTGGTGCAGGCACTGACACCATCACGATCGATGGCGTTGAGAAGTTGCACCCAACTACTTACAAGGTGATGCCAGACCGTATCGAGACCGGTACTTATCTGGTTGCTGCTGCCGTGACCGGTGGCCGTGTGAAGGTTAAGGACACCGATCCAACCATCCTTGAAGCGGTGCTTGAAAAGCTCAAGGAGTCCGGTGCCGAGATCACCACGGGCGAAGACTGGATTGAGCTGAACATGCACGGCAAGCGTCCTAAAGCTGTGAACGTGCGCACCGCGCCGTACCCGGCATTTCCGACCGACATGCAGGCACAGTTCATTTCGCTCAACGCCATTGCCGAAGGCACAGGCGCTGTGATCGAGACCATCTTTGAAAACCGCTTCATGCACGTGTACGAACTGCACCGCATGGGCGCCAAAATCCAGGTCGAAGGCAACACTGCCATCGTCACCGGTACTGAAACACTCAAGGGCGCGCCTGTCATGGCGACCGACCTGCGTGCTTCGGCCAGCTTGGTGATTTCGGCACTGGTTGCTGAAGGCGACACCCTGATCGACCGCATCTACCACATAGACCGTGGCTACGAGTGCATCGAAGAAAAACTGCAAATGCTGGGTGCCAAAATTCGCCGCGTTCCGGGCTAGTTTTTGGTGTCAGACATCTTGGGCACACGGACCGTGTCCAGTCGCCAGGTGACGTAAACGCCCAAAAGCGCTACTTTACCTGGCCTTGAATCGTTCAAATCGAGCCTGCTTATCAGGCTCGATGCTTGTCCGGCACCGATTGTGCCCGGGCATAAGTACCCTGATAAGGACTTACGTTTCCCATGCTGACCATTGCACTGTCCAAGGGCCGTATCCTTGACGACACGTTGCCGCTTCTGGCTGAAGCGGGCATTGTGCCGACCGAGAATCCGGACAAAAGCCGCAAGCTGATCATCCCGACCTCCCAGCCTGATGTACGTCTATTGATCGTACGTGCCACTGACGTGCCAACGTACGTTGAGCATGGCGCCGCAGACCTGGGTGTCGCGGGCAAAGATGTGCTGATGGAATACGGTGGCCAAGGGTTGTACGAGCCGCTGGATCTGCGAATTGCTCAATGCAAACTGATGACCGCAGGTGCCGTTGGCGCTGTAGAGCCTAAGGGTCGCCTGCGAGTGGCGACCAAGTTCGTCAACGTAGCCAAGCGCTATTACGCCGAACAAGGCCGTCAGGTCGACATCATCAAGCTGTATGGCTCGATGGAACTGGCCCCGCTGATTGGTTTGGCCGACAAAATCATCGACGTAGTCGATACCGGTAACACCTTGCGTGCCAATGGCCTGGAACCTCAGGAATTCATTGCCGCCATCAGCTCCCGTCTGGTGGTTAACAAGGCATCCATGAAAATGCAACACGCCCGCATTCAAGCCCTGATCGACACCCTGCGCAAAGCAGTGGAATCGCGACATCACGGCTGACTCATCTGCGCGACCTTGAGTCGCGCCCATCTATCCGCGTAATAGCCAGAAATCTCAGGTGCCCACGCGGACAGCTTGGTAGTCTTGGGGCGCCTGAGCTCAGCAACATCATTAATTCTAAGCATTCGCCAATTACCGAGGCCCTCGCTATGACCGCTCCCACTGCCATTCGCCGACTCAACGCTGCTGACCCGGACTTCGCGCAGCATCTGGATCATTTGCTGAGCTGGGAAAGCGTGTCCGACGACTCGGTCAATCAGCGTGTGCTCGACATCATCAAGGCCGTGCGTGAGCGCGGTGACGCAGCACTGGTTGAGTTCACCCAGCGTTTCGACGGCTTGCAAGTGGCTTCGATGGCGGACTTGATCCTGCCACGCGAACGACTCGAACTGGCGCTGACCCGCATCACCGCGCCTCAACGTGAAGCGCTGGAAAAAGCCGCTCAACGTGTGCGCAGCTACCACGAAAAGCAGAAACAAGACTCTTGGACTTACACCGAAGCCGACGGCACCGTGTTGGGCCAAAAGGTCACGCCGCTGGATCGGGCAGGCCTGTATGTGCCGGGTGGTAAGGCCTCGTACCCATCGTCGGTGTTGATGAACGCAATTCCTGCAAAAGTGGCAGGCGTCACCGAAGTGGTGATGGTCGTACCCACTCCGCGCGGCGAGATCAATGAACTGGTGCTGGCAGCGGCCTGCATCGCGGGTGTGGATCGTGTGTTTACCATCGGCGGCGCGCAAGCAGTGGCTGCGCTGGCTTACGGCACCGAGAGCGTGCCGAAAGTCGACAAAGTGGTTGGGCCGGGCAACATCTATGTCGCCACTGCCAAACGTCACGTTTTTGGTCAGGTGGGCATCGACATGATTGCCGGGCCTTCGGAAATCCTCGTGGTGTGTGATGGTCAGACAGACCCGGACTGGATCGCCATGGACTTGTTCTCCCAGGCCGAACACGACGAAGACGCACAAGCCATTTTGGTCAGCCCGGATGCCGAGTTCCTCGATAAAGTGGCCGCGAGTATCGCCAAACTGCTGCCTACTATGGAGCGTGCCGACATCATCAACACCTCAATCAATGGCCGGGGTGCGCTGATTTTGGTGAAAGACATGCAGCAAGCCATCGACGTGGCCAACCGCATTGCGCCTGAGCACTTGGAGCTGTCTGTCGCTGACCCGCAAGCCTGGCTGCCGCAGATCCGCCACGCGGGCGCGATCTTTATGGGGCGTCACACCAGCGAAGCGTTGGGTGACTATTGCGCAGGCCCGAACCACGTATTGCCTACTTCCGGCACAGCGCGTTTCTCGTCGCCGCTGGGTGTTTATGACTTCCAAAAGCGTTCGTCGATCATCTTTTGCTCCGAGCAAGGCGCATCTGAGTTGGGCAAAACGGCCTCTATTCTGGCCCGCGGTGAGTCGCTGACAGGGCACGCCCGTAGCGCCGAATACCGGATCATCGCTGACACCGAACAGGGGCAATAACTATGAGCAAGTTTTGGAGTCCATTCGTTAAAGCACTGGTGCCTTACGTGCCGGGTGAGCAACCGAAGCTGGCCAAGCTGGTCAAGCTCAACACCAACGAAAACCCCTACGGGCCTTCGCCTAAGGCGTTGGCCGCGATGCAGGCCGAGATCAACGACAACCTGCGTTTGTACCCCGACCCTAACAGCGACCTGCTTAAGCAGGCGGTCGCTGACTATTACGATGTGCAGACCAATCAGGTGTTTCTCGGTAACGGTTCTGATGAAGTGCTGGCGCACGTGTTCAATGGTTTGTTTCAGCACGATAAACCGCTGCTGTTCCCGGACATCAGCTACAGCTTCTATCCGGTTTATTGCGGCCTGTACGGCATTGAGTTCGACGCGGTACCGTTGGATGCGCAGTTTCAGATTCAACCTGCGGACTACGCCAAGCCCAACGGCGGGATCATCTTCCCCAATCCAAATGCGCCAACGGGTTGCCTGTTAGCGTTGGACGCTATCGAGCACATGCTCAAGGCCAACCCTGACTCCGTGGTTGTGGTGGATGAGGCGTATATCGACTTTGGCGGCGAAACGGCCATCAGTCTGGTGGATCGCTACCCAAACCTGTTGGTCACGCAAACCTTGTCAAAATCTCGCTCGCTGGCTGGATTGCGTGTGGGGCTGGCGGTAGGGCATCCGGATTTGATCGAAGCTCTGGAGCGGATCAAAAACAGCTTTAACTCTTATCCGCTAGATCGTTTGGCTATCGTGGGGGCGGCGGCTGCGTTTGAAGATCGTGCTTACTTCAATCAAACCTGTCAGGCCGTGATCGACAGCCGTGAGCAGGTGGTGGGGCAATTGAAGGCGTTAGGCTTTGAGGTGTTGCCCTCGGCGGCGAACTTTATTTTCGCGCGTCACCCGGAGCATGACGCAGCGGCGCTGGCAGCCAAGTTGCGCGAGCAAGGCGTGATCGTGCGCCACTTCAAGCAACTGCGTATTGCACAGTTCTTGCGTATCACCATTGGTACGCCAGAGCAGAACGCGGCGTTGATTGAAGGGTTGTCTGATTTGTAATCAGAACCTGTAGATACTGGCGCAGGCTGCGATCTTTTAATCTAAAAAATCGCAGCCTACGGCAGCTCCCACGGGCTAATGGGTCAATCTTCAGACTGCGGTGGCTGTTCTTGCGGTGGCCGCAGGCCAACTTCGGCGGTGAGGTTTAGCTCTTTACCGTTACGCATCACCTGAATGCTGATTTTGTCCGATGGCTTGATACGTGCCACCTGATTCATCGAGCGACGACCGTCGCTCGCCAGCGCACCATCAATACTCATAATCACATCGCCCAATTGCAGGCCCGCTTTTTGCGCCGGGCCGTCTCGGAAGATCCCCGCCACTACAATGCCTGGGCGCCCGCTCATGCCGAACGACTCCGCCAAGTCAGGCGTCAACGGTTGCACTTCAATCCCTAGCCAGCCGCGAATTACCTGACCATGCTCGATGATCGACTTCATGACTTCCATTGCGAGGTTGATTGGAATGGCAAAACCAATGCCTTGTGACCCTCCCGACTTGGAAAAAATCGCTGTATTGATCCCGGTCAGATTGCCGTTGGCATCCACCAGCGCGCCTCCGGAATTACCAGGGTTGATCGCAGCATCGGTCTGAATGAAGTCTTCGTAGTTATTGAGGCCCAACTGGTTACGGCCTGTGGCACTGATGATGCCCATTGTTGTGGTTTGGCCCACCCCGAACGGGTTACCAATGGCCAGTGCAATGTCGCCGATACGCAGGGTGTCGGAGCGGCCAATGGTGATGGAGGGCAGGTTTTTCAAGTCAATTTTGAGCACGGCCAGGTCGGTCTCGGGATCGCTGCCGATCACGCGAGCCAGTGTTTCGCGGCCGTCCTTAAGTGCCACCACAATTTGATCAGCTCCCACGGTCACGTGGTTATTGGTCAGCAAATAGCCTTCGGGGCTCATGATCACGGCCGAACCCAGGCTGGACTCCATGCGCTTTTGCTTGGGCGCGTTGTTGCCAAAAAAGTGGCGAAATTGCGGGTCTTCAAACAAGGGGCGGGCGTTTTTGTTCACCACTTTGGTGGTGTACAGGTTGGCCACTGCGGGGGCTGCGCGGGTAACGGCATCGGCGTAAGTCACCGGGCCCTGTTGCATGTACGCAGTCTGAGGCGCTTGTTGCAGATTAACGTCCAGGCTCGGCAGCCCGACCCACTGGGGGTAACGCTGAATAATCAGCAAAGCGATAAGTACGCCGGCCAGCAGCGGCCAGCCAAAAAAACGCAAAGCCTTGAGCATTGAACTAAGTCCTGAAGGTTGCAGAGCCACCATGACGGCCCATAATGGCGGCCATTATACGAGGGCCGAACGGCTCTGAACGCTATATTTAGGAGTCTTTTATGGCTGTCGCCCTGAGCACGCTGGTAGAAGAAGCAAATCGTTACCTCAATTGCGCTGCAATCAGCGATTACTGCCCCAACGGCTTGCAGGTTGAAGGTCGCCCGCAAGTGCTGCGCATTGTCAGCGGCGTCACGGCCAGTCAGGCATTGCTTGATGCGGCGGTCGAGGCCAAGGCTGACTTGGTGTTAGTGCACCACGGCTATTTCTGGAAGGGCGAAGACCCATGTGTCACCGGCATGAAGCAGCGCCGCCTCAAAACCCTGCTCAAGCACGATATCAGCTTGTTGGCGTATCACCTGCCGTTGGATTTACACCCTGACGTGGGCAACAACGTGCAGTTGGCGCGTCAGTTGGACATTACAGTTGAAGGCCCGCTGGACCCCAGCAACGCCAAAGTGGTGGGGCTGGTGGGGTCTTTGAGCGAGCCGGTGAGTGCTCGCGATTTTTCCCGCCGCGTGCAGGACGCCTTGGGGCGCGAGCCCTTGCTGATCGAAGGCAGCGAGATGATTCGCCGCGTAGGTTGGTGCACCGGCGGCGGTCAGGGTTACATCGACCAAGCAGTGCTGGCGGGTGTTGATTTGTACCTGAGCGGCGAAGCGTCAGAGCAAACCTTTCATAGCGCCCGCGAAAACGACATCAGCTTTATTGCCGCCGGGCATCACGCCACCGAGCGTTATGGCGTGCAAGCCTTGGGCGACTATTTGGCCCGACGATTTGCGCTGGAACATCTGTTTATCGATTGCCCTAACCCAATCTGACCCTTGGTCCGTAGTCGCTGGCGCAGCCTGCTATCTTTTGATCCACATAAAAGATCGCAGGCTGCGCCAGCGCCTACGGATCGAGCGTGAATGGCCAAACCCGTCGATCTATTCTTAGACCTTTTCGATCTAGTTGGCGCCCTCAATAGAAGAAGGTGCTGTGCTAGCATTCGACCCTCGAACACGGCCCGCAGGCCGTTCATAAGATAGCTTTCGTGAGTAGCCATGGTCGACAAACTGACGCATCTGAAACAGCTGGAGGCGGAAAGCATCCACATCATCCGCGAGGTGGCTGCCGAGTTCGATAACCCGGTCATGCTGTACTCGATCGGTAAAGATTCCGCCGTGATGCTACACCTTGCACGCAAGGCATTTTTCCCTGGCAAGTTGCCGTTTCCGGTGATGCATGTCGACACCCAGTGGAAATTCCAGGAGATGTACAGCTTTCGCGACAAGATGGTCGCTGAGCTGGGCCTTGAGTTGATCACTCACGTCAACCCGGACGGCGTGGCGCAGGGCATCAACCCTTTCACTCACGGCAGCGCTAAACACACTGACATCATGAAAACCGAGGGCCTTAAGCAGGCGCTGGACAAGTACGGTTTTGATGCTGCCTTCGGTGGCGCGCGTCGTGATGAAGAGAAATCCCGCGCCAAAGAGCGTGTGTATTCGTTCCGTGACAGCAAGCACCGCTGGGACCCGAAAAATCAGCGCCCTGAGTTGTGGAACGTCTACAACGGCAACGTCAACAAGGGCGAATCGATTCGTGTGTTCCCGTTGTCCAACTGGACCGAACTCGATATCTGGCAATACATCTACCTTGAAGGCATCCCGATTGTGCCGCTGTATTTTGCGGCCGAGCGTGAAGTTATCGAGAAGAACGGCACGCTGATCATGATCGACGACGAGCGCATCCTTGAGCACCTGTCTGATGAAGACAAGGCGCGTATCGTCAAGAAAAAGGTCCGTTTCCGTACACTTGGCTGCTACCCGTTGACTGGCGCGGTAGAGTCCGAGGCCGAAACGCTGACGGACATCATCCAGGAAATGCTCCTGACGCGTACTTCCGAGCGCCAGGGCCGAGTCATCGATCACGATGGCGCCGGCTCCATGGAAGATAAAAAACGTCAGGGTTATTTCTAAGGGGTTGTCATGTCGCACGTATCTGATTTGATCAGCGAGGACATCCTCGCCTACCTGGGCCAGCACGAGCGCAAAGAGATGTTGCGCTTTCTGACCTGTGGCAACGTCGATGACGGCAAGAGCACCCTAATCGGGCGCCTGCTGCACGACTCCAAAATGATCTACGAAGACCATTTGGAAGCCATTACCCGCGACTCGAAAAAAAGCGGTACCACGGGCGATGATATCGACCTGGCGCTGCTGGTAGATGGCCTGCAAGCTGAACGTGAGCAGGGCATTACCATCGACGTGGCGTACCGTTATTTCTCGACTGCCAAGCGCAAATTCATCATCGCCGATACCCCGGGCCATGAGCAGTACACCCGCAACATGGCCACCGGTGCGTCCACCTGCGATCTGGCGATCATTTTGGTCGACGCCCGTTATGGCGTGCAGACCCAAACCCGCCGTCATAGTTTTATCGCCTCGTTGTTGGGCATAAAACACATCGTTGTGGCCATCAACAAAATGGACCTCAAAGGTTTTGATGAAGGTGTGTTTGAGTCGATCAAGGCCGACTACCTGGCGTTTGCTGAAGGCTTGAAGATGAAGCCGACCAGCCTGCACTTTGTGCCGATGTCTGCCCTTAAAGGTGACAACGTGGTGAACAAGAGCGAGCGTTCGCCTTGGTACACCGGCCAGTCGTTGATGGAGATTCTCGAAACCGTAGAAATCGCCGCCGACCGCAACCTGACCGATCTTCGCTTCCCGGTGCAATACGTCAACCGTCCGAACCTGAACTTCCGAGGCTTTGCCGGCACCTTGGCCAGCGGCATCGTGCACAAGGGTGACGAAATTGTTGTGCTGCCGTCGGGCAAAAGCAGTCGGGTCAAATCCATCGTCACCTTTGAGGGCGAGCTGGAGCACGCAGGGCCGGGTCAAGCGGTCACGCTGACTATGGAAGACGAAATTGATATTTCTCGTGGCGACTTGTTGGTGCATGCCGACAATGTGCCGCCAGTGACCGACAGCTTCGAAGCCATGCTGGTGTGGATGGCCGAAGAGCCAATGCTGCCGGGCAAAAAGTACGACATCAAGCGCGCTACTAGCTACGTGCCGGGTTCGATTGCCAGCATCGTTAACAAAGTCGATGTGAACACCCTCGAAGAAGGCCCGGCCAGTGCTTTGCAACTGAACGAGATCGGCAAAGTCAAAATCAGCCTGGACGCCCCGATCGCGTTGGATGGTTATGAAAGCAACCGCACGACGGGCTCGTTCATCATCATCGACCGTTTGACCAACGGCACAGTGGGCGCGGGCATGATCGTCGCTCAACCATTGAGTCACGGCACCGCGACGCATCACGGCCCGTTGGCGCATGTGACGACTGAAGAACGTGCTCAGCGTTTCGGTCAGCAACCGGCCACCGTGTTGTTCAGCGGCTTGTCGGGCGCGGGCAAAAGCACGTTGGCGTATGCCGTTGAGCGCAAGTTGTTCGACATGGGGCGTGCAGTGTTTGTATTGGACGGCCAGAACCTGCGCCATGACCTGAACAAAGGTTTGCCGCAGGATCGCGCTGGACGCACCGAAAACTGGCGTCGTGCCGCCCACGTGGCACGTCAGTTCAACGAAGCTGGCTTGCTGACACTGGCGGCGTTCGTTGCACCGGATGCTGAGGGGCGTGAACAGGCCAAAGCGCTGATCGGCAGCGATCGTTTGCTGACCGTCTACGTTCAGGCGTCTCCGGCAGTGTGTGCCGAACGTGACCCGCAGGGGCTGTACGCAGCGGGCGGCGACAACATTCCGGGTGAGTCCTTCCCGTATGACGTACCGCTCAATGCTGACTTGGTGGTAAACACCCAGTCACTGACCTTGGATGAAGGCGTCAAGTTAGTGTTGGACTTGTTGCGTCAGCGCGGCGCGATTTAAACGCCGGCGTGACCAAAAAGCCCGCCACCGAGTGATCGGTGGCGGGCTTTTTGTTGAGACGACTTTAGGTTCAACACAACCGCTGTAGCAGCTGCCGCAGGATTTGTATCAGGTTTTCGGGTACTCGCGATGCAGTTCATCCAGCAACTGATCTTTGTCTTCCCACAGGGTGTTGATCCAACCCTGAAACGCTAATTTGTATTCGGCGTCCTGGTCGTAGTTTTTGCCAATAAATTCAGCCGGGATATTCAGCTCTTCAAATACCACCACCACGTCTTTCACGTTGCCGCACAGCAGATCCCAATACCCCGGACGCCCGCCCGGGTAGTGAATGGTCACGTTGACGATGGACTTGAGCTGTTCGCCCATTGCGTCCAGCACAAAGGCAATGCCGCCCGCTTTTGGTTTGAGCAGGTAGCGGAACGGGGAGTTTTGTTGCGCGTGCTTGGCTTCAGTGAAGCGGGTGCCTTCAACGAAATTGAAAATCCCCACCGGCTGATTTTTGAACTTCGCGCAGGTTTTACGCGTGGTGGCCAAATCCGCGCCTTTTTTCTCCGGGTGTTTGGCCAGATACGCTTTTGAATAGCGTTTCATGAATGGAAAGCCCAGTGCCCACCACGCCAAACCAATCACTGGCACCCAGATCAGTTCTTGCTTGAGAAAGAACTTTAACGGGCGAATACGTTTGTTGAGCACGTATTGCAGCACCATGATGTCAACCCAGCTCTGATGGTTGCTGGTCACCAGATACGAATGCTCGTAGTCCAGCCCTTCAAGGCCTTTGATGTGCCAGCGGGTGTTGCGCAGCAAGTCCATCCACAGTTTGTTGTTGCTGACCCAGGCCTCGTGGATATGGCGCATCAGCCAATCGGTAACCCGTTGCGCGGCTGCAAACGGCAGGCACAGTTTAAAAATGGCGACCACAAATAATGGCGTGCAACACACGATGGTGTTGATCGCCAACAGCAGGGAAGCAATGACGCCGCGTAGCGGCGCAGGCAGGAAGTCCAGCATTTACACATCCATAGGTCGGTTGGCCGCTTGAATCGCCGTAAGGGCGATGGTGTAGACGATGTCGTCCACTTGCGCGCCGCGTGGCAGATCGTTCACCGGTTTACGCAGGCCTTGCAGCATAGGGCCTAGGCTGACGCAATCAGCACTGCGTTGTACGGCTTTGTAGGTGGTGTTGCCGGTATTTAAGTCCGGGAATACAAACACAGTAGCGCGGCCTGCCACTGGGCTGTTAGGCGCCAATTGTCGAGCCACCGCTTCGTTGGCTGCTGCGTCGTATTGCAGGGGGCCATCAATGAGCAGCGTGCGCTGCGTTTCGTGTGCTAGCAGTGTGGCTTCGCGGACTTTTTCGACCTCTTCACCGCTGGCCGACTCGCCGCTGGAGTAGCTGATCATCGCCACACGTGGCGTGATGCCGAACGCAGCAGCAGAATCAGCGCTTTGCAGGGCAATTTCGGCCAGCTCTGTGGCTGATGGATGCGGGTTCATCACGCAGTCGCCGTACACCAGCACTTGTTCAGGAAACAACATAAAGAACACTGACGACACCAGCGTGCAGCCGGGCGCGGTTTTAATCAGCTGCAAGGCAGGGCGGATGGTGTTGGCGGTGGAGTGAATAACCCCCGAGACCAACCCGTCGACTTCGTCTAGCGCCAGCATCATGGTGCCGATTACCACTGGGTCTTCCAGTTGTTGCTCGGCCATTGGGGCATTGAGGCTTTTGGTTTTACGCAGCGCCACCATCGGTTCAACGTACCGAGCACGAATCAAATCCGGGTCGAGGATTTCCAACCCCACTGGCAACTCAAAGCCATGCGCCTTGGCCACGGCCTCAACGTCCGAGGGTTTGGCCAGCAACACGCAGCGAGCAATGCCGCGAGCATGGCAGATAGCAGCTGCTTGCACGGTCAGCGGTTCACTGCCTTCTGGCAGGACGATGCGTTTATTGGCTTGCTGGGCACGCTGAATCAATTGATAGCGGAACACAGCAGGCGTCAGGCGCATTTCCCGCGGGGTGCCACAGCGCTGATGCAGCCAGTTGGCGTCGAGGTGGCTGGCCACAAAGTCGGTGATGATTTCGGCACGCTCGCGGTCATCAATCGGGATTTCCTTGTTCAGCTGATTAAGCTGATTGGCGGTGTCGTAAGAACCCGTGCTGACCGACAACACCGGAAGCCCGGCCTGTAGCGCGCCACGGCACAGCTCCATCAAGCGCGGGTCGGGTTTGGTGTCGCTGGTCAACAGCAAGCCCGCCAGTGGCACGCCGTTCATCGCGGCCAGGCTCACGGCCAGAATGATGTCATCGCGGTCGCCGGGGGTGACGACCAGCACGCCGGGCTTAAGCAATTGCAGGGTGTTGAGCACCGTGCGGGCGCACAAGATGATTTTCGACATGCGTCGGGTTTCATAATCCCCGGCATTGAGCACTTGAGCGCCAAGCAGCTCGGCCACATCGCGGGTGCGCGGGGCATTGAGCTCAGGCTGATACGGAATGCAGCCCAATAGCTTGAAGTCGCCACTGCGCAGCAAGGGTGAATGTTCTTTAAGGCGCGCTGCGAAGGCATCCATGCTCTCTTCGGTGCGCACCTTGTTAAGGATGACGCCCAGCACTTTCGGGTCTTTAGGCCCGCCAAATAACTGTGCTTGCAGCTCTACTCGACCAGACAGTTCAGTCAGCACTTCGTTTTCAGGTGCCGAGACCAGAATCACTTCGGCATCCAGACTTTTGGCCAAGTGCAGGTTGACCCGTGCGGCGTAGCTGGCGCTGCGGGTTGGCACCATGCCTTCGACGATCAGCACATCCTTGCCGATAGCGGCTTCTTGATAGAGGCTGATGATTTCTTCTAGCAACTCGTCGAGTTGGCCGTCACCGAGCATGCGCTCAACATGGGCCAAACCCAATGGCTTGGGTGGGTTGAGGCCGTGAGTACGGGCGATCAGTTCGGTGGAGCGCTCAGGGCCTGTATCGCCCGGATGCGGTTGGGCAATGGGTTTGAAAAATCCGACTTTCAAACCCGCGCGTTCTAGCGTTCGAACTAGCCCCAGGCTAATAGATGTCAGGCCAACACCAAAATCGGTGGGGGCGATAAAGAAAGTTTGCATGCGAGCTTCCTGACGTGAGCAGTGCAAGGGCAAGGGCCCATCAACGGTGCCTGTGCCTGAATCAATTGCCAAGATTAGCGCTATCTGCGCCTTGAGCACACCAGCCACAGGCAAAGGGTTGGCCTATTTTTGCCTGACGTTGTTGTGGGTCAAGTACCCAAGCGCGTGATTGCCAGGGCGGTAGATGACGATGGTGCTGGGTGTGGCCGCAGGAAAGTACAGCGACCCAGTGCTCCTCTTCGTCTTGACGCCAGCCAATGATCGTTGAAGTTTTCAAAGTAATCCGTTGGTCTTGGTTGTGTTGGGTTGTGTTCGCTTTCGGGCGTTTGCTTGGTTAAACTTGCGCACTCTTTATTTTTTGCAAAAGGTCTCGCCCCATGACGATCGCCGCCAATAAGGCTGTCTCCATCGACTATACCCTGACCAACGACGCTGGTGAGGTCATCGACAGCTCCGCCGGCGGCGCGCCGCTGGTTTACCTGCAAGGCGCAGGTAACATCATTCCGGGTCTGGAAAAGGCACTGGACGGTAAAGCTGTTGGTGACGAGCTGGAAGTAACCGTTGAGCCAGAAGACGCTTACGGCGAATACTCGGCTGAACTGGTTAGTACTTTGAGCGCCAGCATGTTCGAAGGCGTTGACCAACTGGAAGTGGGCATGCAGTTCCACGCTTCCGCGCCAGACGGCCAAATGCAGATCGTGACGATCCGTGATCTGGACGGCGACGACGTAACAGTTGACGGCAACCACCCATTGGCTGGTCAGCGTCTGAACTTTAAGGTTAAGGTTGTTGCTGTTCGTGACGCGAGCGAAGAAGAAGTTGCTCACGGCCACGTTCACGGTGAAGGCGGTCATCAGCACTGATAACAGCTGCTAAGCTCACTTGAGCTAGCCAGGAAAGGGCGCCTACGGGCGCCTTTTTTCATCCTTCAAGCGTATGGCAATCGGCATCTGGAGCGATTGTCTGAACCTGATCCCGGAATTTTGGAGTCCGTCATGAGTGCTTTTCACGAACTTGTCTTAGACGCGCTGGACGGCAAGCCGCTACCACTGGAACCCTTCAAGGGCAAAGTGGTGTTGGTAGTGAACGTCGCCTCCAAATGTGGTTTGACGCCGCAATATGCCGCGCTGGAAAACCTCTACCAGAAGCACAAGGATCAAGGCTTCAGCGTGCTGGGCTTGCCTTGCAACCAGTTTGCCGGGCAAGAGCCGGGCACTGAAGAAGAGATTCAAGCGTTCTGCAGCCTTAACTATGGCGTTAGCTTCCCCTTGAGCAGCAAGCTGGAGGTTAACGGCCCGGATCGCCATCAGCTTTATCGCCTGCTGGCAGGTGAGGGCGCAGAGTTTCCCGGGGATATTACCTGGAACTTCGAGAAATTTTTGGTGGGGCCAGATGGCCGCGTGCTGGCGCGTTTCTCGCCACGGACTGCGCCGGATGACGCCAGTGTGATTCAGGCAATTGAAAAAGCGTTGGCTTAACGCTTTTTTGCAGTGGCGGGTGCTTGCAGCGAGGCTGAATTCTTTTTGCCTTGGCATGCCCGCTGCAACTGGCTTTCAAATTGCGCGATGATGCCCGGCCAGCCTTGGCGGCGAGCATGCTGGCGCGCATTGAGGCGCACTGTACGCAAGGTTTCTGGGTCATCCAGCAACCAGCAAGCGGCCTCGATCCAGGCATGTTCATCGCCCGGCATTGCCAGAACGCCGTTGTGGCAATGACGTATATGCTGACCCGCCGCGGCCTCGTCATAGGCCACCACTCCCAAACCTGACGCTTGGGCTTCCAGCACCACATTGCCAAAGGTCTCGGTGAGGCTGGGGAATAAAAACACATCCCCGCAGGCATAGTGGCAAGCCAGATCCTCGCCAGTTTGTGTCCCACAAAAAATGGCTTCTGGTAACGAGGCTTCTAAAGCCGCCCGTTTGGGCCCGTCACCCACTACGATCAAGCGAAATGTACGTTGCGGGTAGCGCGTTTGCAGTGCATCCAGGCAGCGTTTGAGTGCGGTCAGGTTTTTTTCGGGTGCCAGTCGCCCTACATGCAACAGGGCGATGTCGCCTTCTTTGAGCCCCCAACTTTGGCGCAATGCAC
Organism: Pseudomonas sp. E315; assembly: GCF_055406205.1. Classification (NCBI taxonomy): domain Bacteria; kingdom Pseudomonadati; phylum Pseudomonadota; class Gammaproteobacteria; order Pseudomonadales; family Pseudomonadaceae; genus Pseudomonas; species Pseudomonas sp. E315. Next base: position 78,937 of record NZ_JBUZPJ010000015.1, read on the forward strand.
TGTGGCGTTTAGCCGGACTAAACAGGCTGCTGTCGACTCCACGCGCAAGCAACTCCAAACGCTCAAAGTGCCTGCGCTCGAGTTCGCAGCGCTGGCTGCTACTGGGCACCAGCGTCAAGGTCGAGCGATTGTGAAACCAGCGTAAATAGTGGGTCAGTAATCGGGTAAAAAACCCCAAGCCGTACAGGCTTGAATACTGTTGGAAATTGGTATGAAAACCACTGACCACTGCAATTCCCAATCGTCTGGCAACACGTAATGCGCAAAGCCCCAACGGGCCTTCGGTGGCGATGTACACCACATCCGGGCGCTGCTGCTGCCAGCGTTTCATCAACCTGTGGGTTGAAGCCATGCCCCATTGCAGGCCCGGGTAGCCGGGCACGGTCCAGCCACGGCAAAGCATCAGGCCTTTGCTGCTGCGTTGGTTGCCATCGGTTGTTTGGCGCGGTCGAACCAGCTCTACCTGATGGTCACGTGCGCGCAGGCCATCGAACAAACGGCCAAGCGTGGTAGCAACACCGTTGATTTCAGGCGGGAAGGTTTCTGTTATCAGGGAGATAAATAAGGCTGTGGTCATGGCTCCAGTGTGGGCTGGGGCCATGACGACGATGTGTCACGGGGATGATGGATTTATGAAGTTCGAGTTTGGCGGGTGCTTGTCAGTTTGTCTTCGCCCCCTTCACGCACCCAAAACAGGGTCGCCCCGGCTACAGCCGCCGGCATCATCAGCAGGTTGACCACCGGGATCAGCAATACCACGTAAACAATTGCGCCAAAGCTCATGCTCTGCCAGCGTTTTTCTCGCAGCCAGGCGAGCATTTCGTTCCAGCCCAGCTTGTGGTTGTCTGCCGGGTAGTCGATGTACTGAATCGCCATCATCCAGATGCCGAAGATCAACCAAAGCGGGGCAGCAATCAGATTGAGCACCGGAATAAACGACAAGATCAGCAAGGCAATCGCCCGAGGAAGAAAGTAGCCCAGCTTGCGCATTTCACGAGCCAAGGTGCGCGGCACCATAGCGACCAGTTCCGCCCAGCTAAAAGCAGGAAAATCATCGGTGCCGCGTATCACCACTTCGACTTTTTCTGACAGAAACCCGTTGAACGGTGAGGCGACGATATTGGCCAGCATGGTGAAGGTGAAAAACACCATAAAAGCCACTAGCAGTACAAACAGGGGCCAAAGCACGTAGTTGAGGAAGCTCAGCCAGCCGGGCAGCGATGGCATCAAGGCGTCGACCCAAACGCTGAACTGATGGCCGGCGAAATATATCAAGCCGACGAAGAGCACCAGATTGATCAGCAGCGGCAGCAACACGAATAAACGCAGGCCGGGTCTGAGAACCAGCTTGAGGCCTTCACGAAGGTAGTGCGGGCCAGAGAGAACGGGGGCGGGCATAGTGTGCTCCGAGCAAGTTAAAAACGGGCCGACCTTAACGGCTTTGTGTGTTCAGCGAAAGCGCGGGATCAGGATCGACAATAACTGTTACAAAGGCGTCTATGAAACGCATCCAGTCATATAGAGACCTGCTATGAGCTGGATTGTTAAACGGTATTTCCTTAATCTCTGCCACCTCGATACGCTGCACCCACAATTTTTTCAGGATCGGCGAGTTTCAGGCACAGCCTGAAGGCTTTCGCGGTCTCTTTTTATTCCAGCCGCTACAACGGCGATCCGACCCGGCTTGATGCGGGCGGTCATAGGAGTGAGTCATGTCTGAAGTACGTCATTCGCGAGTGATTATTCTGGGCTCCGGCCCTGCCGGTTACAGCGCAGCAGTTTATGCGGCGCGCGCCAACCTCAAACCACTGCTGATCACGGGCATGCAGGCTGGCGGTCAACTGACCACCACCACTGAAGTCGACAACTGGCCGGGTGATGTTCACGGCCTGACCGGCCCGGCGCTGATGGAGCGTATGCGTGAACACGCTGAGCGTTTTGAAACCGAGATCGTGTTTGATCACATCAACGCAGTTGATCTGAAAAACAAACCGTTCAGCCTGACCGGCGACAGCGGCACTTATACCTGCGACGCGCTGATCATTGCCACTGGCGCCAGTGCTCGTTACTTGGGCCTGCCGTCTGAAGAAGCGTTCATGGGCAAAGGTGTTTCGGCCTGCGCTACGTGTGACGGTTTCTTCTATCGCAACAAGCCTGTTGCGGTGGTGGGCGGTGGCAACACGGCGGTGGAAGAAGCGCTGTACCTGGCCAACATCGCCAGCAAAGTAACGCTGGTTCACCGCCGTGACACGTTCCGCGCCGAGAAAATCCTGATCGACAAGCTGCATGCCCGCGTGGCTGAAGGCAAGATCGAACTCAAGCTGAACGCGACGCTGGATGAAGTGTTGGGCGACAACATGGGCGTGACCGGTGCTCGTCTTAAAAACAACGACGGCAGCTTTGATGAGCTGAAAGTCGACGGCGTGTTCATCGCCATTGGCCACACCCCGAACACTTCGTTGTTCGAAGGCCAATTGGAACTCAAAGACGGCTACATGGTTGTGCACGGCGGCCGTGAAGGTAACGCGACAGCTACTAGCATCGAAGGTGTGTTTGCTGCGGGTGACGTGGCTGACCACGTTTACCGTCAGGCCATTACTTCGGCAGGCGCCGGTTGCATGGCCGCGCTGGATGCTGAGCGTTATCTGGACGGTCTGCAAAACGCAGCACTCTGATAACGCGCAGTCAAAAAAACCGGCTCAGGCCGGTTTTTTTGTGCGTGACGCATCCCCTGCGCAGCCTTTTGGCGCTACGCGATCAATGCCATTACGCTTTGCGTGTCAGCGGCAGGGCGTCGAATTTTACCCCCGCCAAACCGTGGCTAATTAACGCCCGGATGTTGCTGTGATCAGTGCCTTGCGGGGTGGCCACTACCGAGCGGTAGTGCTCACCAAAGGCGAGTAGGGCCTCTTGATCGCTCAACCCTTCGAGCAGAGCCAAACCCAACGTTTTGCACGAGCCTTCATTTTGACCGGCTGCATTCTCTACGCCGCCGTTGTTGAAGGCCTGAGGCTGGTAATCGTAGTGCGCTGCGATAAACGCCAGCGTGTCCGCAAACAAATGTTCACCGCTGTTCAGGCTGGCTCGCAGAGTATTCAAATCAGTCATTCGGTTTTCCTTTAGCAAACGCCGCTTGTTGTTCGGCGCTGGCTTCTTTCTGGTAGAGGGATTTCCATTCGGCGTACGGCATGCCGTACACAGCTTCGCGGGCGTCATCGAGGCTCAGATCAATCTGACGCTCATCGGCGGCGGCCTTGTACCACTTGGACAAGCAGTTGCGGCAAAAACCCGAGAGGTTCATCAGGTCGATGTTTTGCACGTCTTTGCGACTGTCCAGATGTGCGACCAGCCGGCGAAAGGCGGCGGCTTCAAGTTCCAGGTGTTCTTGGGCTGTCATGGCGGGCACCGAGATTCAAAAGGTTGCAGGTTAGCGGCTGGCCGCGAGCGTGATCGACACCGACTCGGCAAAACGCAGCGCATGTGGCTTGTCGACTTCGACTTCGGCATACAGCACGGTTGTGTTGCTCATCACCAGATCGAGCAGTTCTTGAGTCAGGCGCTCAAGCAGGGCGAAACGGTTTTCTTCAACGTGGTGAATGACCGCTTTAGTGATGGTTCGGTAGTTAAGTGCGTGATCAATGTCGTTGTCGCGCACAGCGTCCTGCGCGGCATAGAGGATGGTGAGGTTAATCAGCACGTCCTGTTTGTTGAGGATTTCTTCCTCATTGATGCCGATGTAGGTGCGCAGGCACAGATCTTTGACGCGAATACGGGCCATTCCTGGCTGAAGTTGTGGCATTACGACTTGCTCCGTCCAATCAATTGCAAGAACTCCATGCGGGTGCTCGGTTCGCGAAACGCACCCAGCATGACCGACGTGTTCATGGTCGAATTTTGTTTCTCTACGCCGCGCATCATCATGCACATGTGCTTGGCTTCAATCACCACGGCCACGCCAGCGGCTTGAGTAATGCCCTGAATGGCTTCGGCGATTTCTCGGGTGAGGTTTTCCTGAATTTGCAGGCGTCGGGCAAACATGTCGACGATGCGCGCCACTTTAGACAACCCCAACACTTTGCCAGTCGGAATATAGGCCACGTGCGCCTTGCCAATAAACGGCAGCAGGTGATGCTCACACAGTGAATACAGCTCGATATCGGCGACGATCACCATTTCATCGCTGTCAGAGGAAAACAAGGCGCCATTCACAATGTCTTCAAGGCTTTGGGTGTAGCCGTGACACAGGTATTGCATGGCTTTGGCGGCGCGCTTTGGAGTGTCGAGCAAGCCTTCGCGGTCAGGGTTTTCACCGAGACTTTTGAGGATCTCGCGGTAATGCTCGGGCAGTGATGCGCTCATGAAAATACTTCCTCGCGGGCGGCTTATATAAGGTGCCGACCGCCATTGACGGTCAATGTGGTGCCGGTCACATAGGGGTTATCCAGCAGGTAACGCAGGCTTTGGTAGATGACATCTGCACCGGGTTCGATCCCCAATGCTGACTTGGCCAAGGCCTTGGCGCGGTACGCCGCGTCGTCGTCAGGGTTAAACATCAGCAAGGCCGGGGCGATGCCGTTGACCTTGATGTGGGGCGCCAGTTTAGCCGCGAATGACAAGGTCAGGCTGTCGAGACCGGCTTTTGTTGCGCAATACGCCATGTGCTTGCTGCTGCCCTTGCGCGTGACATCGTCGCTAATGTGTACGATGTCGGCCGGGCTTGAGCGTGTCAGTAGCTCGCTGCAATGCAGGTTGATCAAATAGGGTGCCAGCATGTGAACGCTGAACATTTGGGTGAATGCGCTGGTTTCTGTTTCAGCGGTTTCAGCGAGCCACGCCGACGCATTGTGGACAATCGCCCGTAAGCAGTCGGTGTGGTTTTTAAGGCGCTCAATGAAATCGAGAATACCGCCTTCGCTCGAAAAGTCAGCAAACAGCGTCGTAGCACCCAGCTCGCGCAAGGTTTGCACGCCGGGTTTGTCGCTGCGATAGCTGATGATCACGGGGTGGCCGTCAGCCAGCAATTGTTTGGCGCAATGCAAGCCAATGCGCTGGCCAGCACCCGTGATCAGAATCGGAGCACACGAAGAGGACATGACGGACTCGGTATTGGAATGCCGGAAACAGTCGCGGCGTAATGGCAAAACTATACCAGCGTCCGCGACGTTAGGGTCTCTACGAAATGTTTTCAACGCGGCCTAAGCGAGCGTAAAAAAACATGTCGTATAGAGCCGAGGCCAAGTCCGATCCTGTCGTTGGTTAGCTGCGATGCGGGGCGATGGCAGTGGGCAAGCGTTTGCTCGGTGTGCTGTGAAGCCAGCCCGCCAGCAAATGAGTTGATAACGGAATAAACCAATACACCATCAACGGCGTCAGGGCCAAGGTGCTCAACAGCACGCGACTCAATAAGCCGAGTTCGCCCAGCCACGGCCCTAGCAAAAAGTTAAATAGCAACGAGACCGGGAAAAAAGCCAGCCAGATGGCAGTGGCTTGTTTCCAGCGCGGGGGGCGTTGCCCTGTGGCGCCAAACCAGCCGTCAATTCCGCTGACACGATGTTCCGATGGGTGAGCAAACAAGTCACTGCCGCGCAGCAGCCAAGCCTTGCGCGATACGGAATGCTCCCACGCATGCAGCGTAGCTTCGTCAGCAAAGCGGAAAATAATTTGAAATTCATCGTCGCCGGGTGGCGGGGCCAGCACACCAGAACCCAAGTAGCCGGGGAAGTCCGTGGCCAGTTGTTCGCCTTCGTGCAGCCAGGCGATCAATTCTTGATAGCGGCCTTTCGCAACACGGCGCGCAACCAGCAAGGTGACAGGGGAGGTAGACATTGTGTATCTCCAGGGGGCTGATGCTGCCGGGGTAAGGCAGTCACAAAACGTAGCGCCGGGGTAGTGGGCTGCGTCCTTAAAAACAAGCAAGGATTGTTCCTGAAACATAACGCCACACACCGTTGTTTGCGCTGAGAGTCGGGGATTTGAGGCCCTGGGGTGCTTTATGAGGCGTACAATGCGGCCATCTACTTTTGGTCCTTACCCTGCCAATGCCTGTGATTACTGATGTTCAACCCGTTGCAGCGACTGCCGACGCCCAGGCCCTGTACCCCATCAGGGAAGTGGCTCGGCTTACGGGCATTAACCCAGTGACGCTTCGTGCCTGGGAGCGGCGCTATGGTTTGATACAGCCAACACGCACCGAAAGTGGGCACCGTCTCTATTCTGTGAGCGATATTGAGACAGTGCATCAGGTAATGGGTTGGCTTGAACGTGGGGTTGCTGTCAGCAAAGTAGCTGAATTGCTCGCCCGCTCAGCGCCCCTTCCGACGCTTCAAGACGCTTGTTTGGACGAACATGGACAATGGCAAGCGCGGGTTCAAAGTGCCTTGAGTGCGTTTGACGAGGCTGAGCTTGATCGTCTGTACGGACAGATCTTTTCCAGCTATCCGGTTGAAGTCGTATTCCAGAGCATCTTTTTGCCATTGTGGCGACAACTCATGCGTGCGCAGGATGAGTTTGGGCGCACCAGCGAATGGTTGTTACTGGACAAGTTTTTGCGGGCGCGAGTTCAGCAGCGTTTGCAGTTGCAACCATGGAATACCCCACGCAGCGTGTTGCTGGTGGCGATGCCAGAACTGAGCCGTGAGCTTGAATTGCTGATTGCCGGGTTGTTGCTCAGTCACAATGATCTGGCCGTCAGGTTGTTGGCGATGGGGCAGCCGCTGGATGAGTTGTCGCTGATTGCTGACAAGATCAAACCCGAAGCGGTTGTCGTGTTTGCCAGCCGCCCGCTGAGCACAGTTCATCATCGTCGCTTGACCCGATTGGCACAGACGTTGAATTGCTCGACGTTGTTAGCGGGTGCTGCAACGGATCTAGCGTGCGAAACGCTGGCAGGCTCGGGTTTTGGCTGGTTGGGCAGTGAAGGGCGAGAAATGAGCCAACGCTTGGCGGCTTATCTCAAAGGCACGCTGGACACCTGAACGGGTGGGGTTAGGCATGCAGGCTTGGGTGTGCCAATCGGTGTTGCTGCAAGATGAACTGACGCAGTCGTTCGGTTTCATCTTTGTCATTTTGGCTTAGTCGGTAGGCGTACAAACCTGTCTCGGTTTTGCACTCAAGCGTGCCACGTACCGCGATTCGCTCATAACCTGTGGGGCTGAACCACTTGGCAAACTGGCGGGGAGGGCTGGAGTCATTACGCACTTCAATCAGTAATCCCTTGAACGACACCTCCGTGACCCATAAATTTGCGGGTCTGGAACGGATGTTTTCCAACGGCACTGGTTCAGCCAGTGTCAGGCGCCAAGGACGTATCATTGGCCCGTCTTCGAAAATACTCGGCGCGCCCACCTGAAGGTGTTGGGCATGGAATTCATCTTCAACCAAGTGCAGCGGAAAGCTCATCTTCTGGTTGGCAACTTGAGCTTGAATGGTGATCTGCTCGTGAGCGGCCAAGCGCGTGAGCAAGTCACGTATTTGTGCAATGCCATTGACCATCAGGCTCGACGATACATCCCGCTGGTTGAGTAACGGGTTGTGGTGCATTGTCTGAATGAAGTCCAACTCGTCCTGAGTCAGAAGGGTGTCATGTGACATGATCTGGCTCGAAAATTATGATTACAAAGCAGTGATCGTGAGCATACGACCTTCAGTTTGGCGATTTGTTAAATCCATTCGTCGCTTTTAGTGCGTTCAGCTCGGCCTTGACGCTAGCCAACTCAGCTTCCAACTGAGTCACCCGCTGCTGGGCTTTGACTTGCTGGGTGACATTTTTTTGCACGCCAATGAAGTAAGTCAGCTGATCGCTGTCATTAAACACCGGCGTAATAGACAGTTCATTCCAAAAGTGCGAGCCGTCTTTGCGGTAGTTGCGTAGCACTTGACGTGTGGGTTGGCCACTGGCAATGGCTTCGCGGATCAGTTGCAGAGCGCCTTGATCGCGATCTCCGGACTGCAAAAAACGGCAGTCCTGATACAGAACGTCGTCGCGGCTGTAACCCGTTAGCGCTTCAAACGCCGGGTTTACATAAATAAGGATGTTGTCCTCGCCTTCTTGTTCTGCAATGACAATACCGTCCTGAGAGGCGTCGATCATTCGTTGCAGCAAATGGGCATTGATCACGGCGAAGCGCTCCAGAGGTCAGGCTAAGTCGACGCATTTTATGGCATCACGACAAGCTGTCTACTCGCTATCACCGAAACCCGGCGCTCACCTGTTAATATCCCAGCCTTTTAGTCAGTTACAGGATCAGATTGATGAAAGTCGCCATCCTTTCCGGCTCGGTGTACGGCACCGCTGAAGAAGTCGCTCGTCATGCTAAGCAACTGCTGAGCGATGCAGGTTTTGAGGTGTTGCTCAATCCTCGGGCCAAACTGGCCGATGTTCAGGCATTTGGCCCTGACGCTTTTTTGGCTGTCACTTCGACTACAGGCATGGGCGAACTGCCTGACAACCTTACGCCGCTGTACAGCGAGATCCGTGATCTGCTGCCTGCCGCTTGGCGTGGCCTGCCTGGCGCAGTGATCGCGTTGGGCGATTCGAGCTACGGCGACACCTTCTGCGGCGGCGGCCAACTCATCACCGAGTTGTTCGCTGAGCTGGGCCTGCGTGAAGTGCAACCCATGCTGCGTCTGGACTCCAGCGAAAGCGTCACGCCTGAAAGCGATTCAGAGCCGTGGGTGGAGCAGTTCATTAAATCACTGACCCAGTAACCGGTCGTTCGCGAAGCAGCTCCAGCCAGGCTTGAGCTGCTCGCGACAAATAAGCCCCGTCGCGCCAGATAAACGCAATGTCCCAGCGCAGGTAATCCGGTGCGATGAGCTTTAAACGCACCACGCCAGGGCGCACCAGTCCACGTGCTACCACGCTGGGCAGCAGCACCACGCCTTGCCCTGCGGCCACCAGCGCCACTAAAAAATCTGCCTGCCCACTGCGGCCACCTTCTTTGGGGGTGAAGCCCATTTGTTGGCATGCCTGAAGCAAGCGGTCATTGAGCACAAAACTGCGTTGATAGAGCAAAAACGGCGTATCGGCCAATTGCTCCAGCCGCACGCTGCCATCTTGTGCCAGCGGATGATCAGCCGGGAGCAGCGCATCCAGTGGTTCATCACAAAAAGGTTGATAGGCAAACACCGAGTTCTTCGGCGTCAAGCTGCCGCCCAGTTCCAGCTCGCCGCTGAGTACGGCTTGTTCGATATTCAAACTGCCGCCTTCGAGCAATTGCACTCGAATATTTGGATAGCGGCGCCGGTATTCGGCAAACAGGCTGGCAAACAATGCATCACTGCCCAGCAGCGGCAAACCCAGTCTTAGTTCACCGCGCTTTAGCTCGCTTAAGTCATCAAGTTCATTGAGCAGCTCGTTATGCAAACGCAGCATGCTTTCGGCGCGTTGCAATACCACGTTACCCGCAGCCGTGAGGCGTACGTGTGAGCCCAGTCGATCAAACAAAGGTGTGCTTAAGCGCTGTTCAAGTTGGGCCACTTGTTTGCTCACGGCGGACTGGCTGATATGCAGGCGCTGGGCGGCTTGGGTAAAGCCGCCTTGATGGGCGACTTCAACAAAGGTGCGAAGTTGTTTGAATTCCATGATCATGATTCCAGCTTGGAATGGTTGCCAGTCTAACAATTCGTTTTCGGGATGGAAGGGGGGTCTTTAAACTGAAGCCCTGTCTGGAATGGAAACATCATGAAACGCTTCGATGTAAAACGCTTGGGTCGGTTGGTCAGTGAAGTTGCCGTATTACTGGCTATTTATTTTCTGGGTTGTCAGATTGCCGCGTGGTGGGATTTGCCTATACCTGGCGGCGTGATCGGCATGGCGCTGTTGTTGCTGGCGTTTGCTTTGGGTTGGGTTAAGCCTGCAGCGTTGCAACTGGGCGCCGGTGTGCTGATGGCTGAAATGCTGTTGTTTTTTATACCTGCGTTGATGAGCCTGCTCGACTATGGCGTGCTGGTGCGCGACGAAGGCTGGCGCATTTTGCTAGTGATCGGTGTGAGCACGCTGCTGGTGATGGTGGTCACAGCCTTTACAGTCGAAGCGGTGTGCCGCTGGAGGTTGCGCCATGAAGTTTGAACTGATGCCTATGTTCTGGCTGATGCTCACCTTGGCAACTTACGGCTTGAGCCGATGGTTGTACCGGCGCACAGGGCGGTATCTTTTGTCGCCACTGATTTTGGTGCCTGCCTTGTTGCTAGCGGTGGCCGTGCCGCTGCACACCGGCTATGCCGAATACTCACGTAACACCCATTGGCTGATGCTGGTGTTGGGGCCAGTAACTGTCGCGTTTGCTGTGCCAATCTGGCAACAACGTCAACTGTTGGCGCGACATTGGGCCGCATTGATGCTGGGCATGCTAGCGGGCAGTGCAGCATCTATTGGCAGTTCATTTTGGCTGGCCAAGGCGCTGTCACTCGACACTTCGCTGGCGTTGTCATTGGTGCCTCGCTCCATTACGACGCCTTTCGCGATGCCCCTGGCGCAGGACCTGGGTGGCGTGCCCGAACTCACAGCTGTGTTTGTGATGTTCACCGGGGTATTTGGCGCACTCTTGGGTGGCATCCTGCTTAAGTGGTTGCCGCTGCGCAGCAGCTTGGCACGAGGAGCGCTGTTTGGCATTGGCGCTCATGGAGCCGGTGTTAGCCGCGCCCGAGAAGTGGGCAGCGAAGAAGGTTCTGTGGCCGGGCTGGTCATGGTTCTGACAGGCATTCTTAACTTGTTCGCGGCACCTTTGCTGGCCCTGATCCTTTAGCACTTGTTCGGCAACTCGCTTGAATCGCAGGCATAAAAAAGGCCGCTGTAATGACAGCGGCCAAGGAAGACGTGTGATCAAGGAGCTACAAATCAACGTCAAGGTGAACCTGGGTTCAAGGGCGTGGCCAGTGATGAACCGATGCTGGTAAGGACAGAGTCGGGGGGTGACTCAATGCTCTTTTTCTACGCTCAACACCCTTGGAAAGTGCAACAAGAATAGTGGCTCCCTCAAAGGGGAGTAAGCCCGGTTTACGACAATCTCTGTTACAACATCGGTAATAGTACGTTTTTGCGTTTGAGCGCTCTACTCCGGTGCTTTCGTGGCTTTTTTAATTTAAATGGCAATAGGGGGTGCGATACATATGTAGTGCATTATGCGTCGCCGCAAGGTGTTCAATAGACCTATCGAAAGGTTTCTCCCGGTCAAATTAGTCACAGCATGAAGCTGGATGGACTGGGAGTATTAAAAGGAGCTTTATCTTGAACACTATTAGCAATGACGCTGTTGAAAATACCCTCATCAACTTCAAAGTTACCCCGGAGATGATTGAGAAAGTACGTCAGTACTTAAATGAGCAGCTTGCTCAATACAATATTGATTGCGAAAGCCTTCATTTCAATAAAATTGCTGACTTAAATAACCCGCGAGTTACGTTCAGCCAAGACTTGTGGCATTTGGGTTGTAATACGCTGGAGTGGGGCAATGTTGAGGTTCACGATCAGAGCCTGACGGGTATTTTTACTGAGCGTTCAACCTTTGCCGATGAATATCGTTTTGCCCCATTAGATATTCCTGCGGCTGAGAAACTGATGCGCGCCTTGCTGGAAGAAGCTCAAACCCAATGGAAGTTTCAGGCCATCATTTCGTAACCCATCCGCCAACTGATGGCGCGGGCCGTGGCCAGCAAGCGCTGCGCTGCGGTCCCGTTTTCATCCGCATGGAACAGTGACGTTGGGCCTACCACGGTCAGTACGCCGGCAACTTTACCGGTAGCGTCAAATACCGGCGCCGATAACGCATCGACGCCGGGCATCAATAAGCCATTAACAAAATGCAGGCCACGCTGACGTATCTGTTCACTTATTGCTGCATAGGCGTCAGCTGTTTGAAGCGGGTGGGGCTGTTCGGTATTGAATGCTTGTTCACGCAAATCAGCCGTTTCGCGGTCCGGCAGAAAGGCATTAAACACAAGTCCCGTTGATGAACTGAGTAACGGTAAAACCGAGCCCAGTTTGGTCACGACAGTGACGGCACGAACGGCTGCCTCAATATGCACCACAGTTGCACCTTGGTTACCCCACACAGCCAAGAAGCATGTCTCATTCAAGTCATCACGCAATTCGGCCAATGGCAGGGCGGCGACTTTCAGCACATCCATACTGTTGAGCGCGGCCAAGCCCACGCGCAACGCCTCGCGTCCTAGCCCGTAATGGTTGGTGGCGGCATTTTGTTCGGCAAATCCACTGGCTATCAGCGCCTGCAAGTAGCGATGCACCTTGCTCGCAGGCATTTGCACGTGTTCAGCCAAACGCGACAGAGAGGTTGAAGGTGACAACTCGGCCAAGGCCTTAAGAATCTCAGTACCAACCTCGGCGGAGCGTACTGTTTGTTTGCCTGTGTTGTCGGGGCTGCTGCGGGGCTTTTCCATGAAGGTGCTTGGTTCTCGGATTGAATGGGGGTCTTTATAGCTTGACGCTTAATGTCAATCAAATTACGTTATGCGTAATCTAATTACGACAAAAATAACGCAGCGACGCGCAAGCTGTTTCAGGGCCGAGCGAAGTCAACTGCATTCTCCACTCTGGAGGCTCCATGAACCTCGACTCGCCTTTGTCATCCCTCGCGTATCAATCCGGGTTTGGCAACGAATTCAGTAGCGAAGCGCTGCCCGGCGCTTTGCCGGTTGGTCAAAACTCCCCGCAAAAAGCCCCTTATGGCCTGTACACCGAGTTGCTATCCGGGACGGCGTTTACCATGGTTCGCAGTGAATCACGGCGCACCTGGATGTACCGAATCAAGCCGTCTGCCAGTCATCCGGCGTTCGTCAAGCTTGAGCGGCAATTGACTGGCGGACCACTGGGCGCTGTAACGCCTAATCGTTTGCGCTGGAACCCATTGCCGATACCGGCTGAGCCCACAGACTTCATCGATGGTTGGGTGGGCATGGTTGCCAATAGCGGTTCGCAAAAACCAGCAGGCATCAGCATTTATAACTATTGCGCCAACACTTCGATGCAGCGTGTATTTTTCAATGCCGATGGCGAGCTGCTGCTGGTGCCCGAGCAGGGCCGCTTACGTATTGCCACCGAATTGGGGCTTTTGGACCTTGAACCGTTAGAAATTGCGGTCATCCCGCGTGGCCTGAAATTTCGGGTTGAGTTGCTCGACGCACAAGCACGGGGCTATGTCGCCGAAAACCACGGCGCGCCCTTACGCTTGCCTGACTTAGGGCCTATTGGCAGCAATGGGCTGGCTAACCCCCGTGATTTTTTGACCCCCGTGGCGCACTACCAAGACTCGCAACAGCCGGTCACGTTGGTGCAAAAGTTCTTGGGTGAGCTGTGGGGCTGCGAGTTGGATCACTCGCCACTGAACGTGGTCGCTTGGCACGGTAATAACGTGCCGTACAAATATGATCTGCGGCGCTTCAACACCATTGGCACTGTCAGTTTTGATCATCCCGACCCGTCTATTTTTACTGTGCTGACCTCGCCAACCAGCGTGCCGGGCTTGGCCAATCTCGACTTTGTGATATTCCCGCCGCGTTGGATGGTGGCTGAAAACACCTTCCGTCCGCCGTGGTTCCATCGCAACTTGATGAACGAGTTCATGGGCTTGATTCAGGGCAGTTACGACGCCAAGGCAGAAGGCTTTTTACCTGGCGGAGCATCGCTGCACAGCTGCATGAGCGCCCACGGCCCCGACGGCGAAACCTGTGTTAAAGCCATTGAAGCCGAGCTAAAGCCAAGCAAGATCGAAAACACCATGGCCTTCATGTTTGAGACCAGCCAAGTGCTACGTCCTAGTCAGTTCGCCCTCGAATGCTCTCAACTGCAATCTGATTACGACGCTTGTTGGGCCGCGCTGCCCTCAACCTTCACCCCGAACCGGAGATAAAACATGACCCAGACCCCACATGCCCGTAGCTGGATCGCCTCCGCCAATGGTCACAGCGACTTCCCACTACAGAATTTGCCGATGGGCGTATTTAGCCTCAACGGCTCGGCGCCGCGCAGTGGTGTTGCTATTGGCGAGCATATTTTTGATCTGGAGGCCGCACTGGCAGCGGGTTTGTTTGAAGGTCAGGCTAAAGCGGCAGTAGAAGCGGCAATCGGTGGCACGTTGAATGGCTTTTTTGCGCTAGGTAAAAGTGCCCGCGTTGCATTGCGCGAACGTTTGCTTGAATTGCTGAGCGAGGGCAGCACCTTGCGCGGCAAGATCGAGGCTCAAGGTGCAACGCTGCTGCCTCTTGCGGCTGATTGTCAGCTGCATCTACCCGCCAAAATAGGTGATTACACTGACTTTTATGTCGGCATCGAGCATGCGAAAAACGTTGGCAAATTGTTCCGTCCAGACAACCCTCTGCTGCCGAACTACAAGTACGTGCCCATTGGTTATCACGGCCGTGCTTCGACCATTCGCGCCTCAGGCGCGCAGGTGCGTCGACCTAAAGGTCAAACCATGCCCGCAGGCCAGACCGAGCCGAATTTTGGCCCGTGTGCACGTTTGGACTACGAGCTCGAACTGGGGATCTGGATCGGTCAAGGCAACGAAATGGGCGACGCTATCGCTATCGGCGACGCGGCTGAGCACATTGCGGGGTTCTGCCTGCTAAATGACTGGTCGGCCCGTGATATCCAGGCATGGGAATACCAGCCACTTGGCCCGTTTTTGTCCAAAAGTTTTATTACCAGCATTTCGCCGTGGGTCGTGACGGCTGAAGCACTTGAGCCCTTCCGCCGAGCCCAGCCCGTTCGCCCTGAAGGGGACCCGCAGCCTCTGGCCTATTTGCTGGATGCCAAGGATCAAGCCAATGGCGCTTTGGACATCGAGCTGGAGGTGTTGCTGTTGACCGAGTCGATGCGCGAGCAAAATCTGCCGGCTCATCGTCTGGGCTTGAGCAACAGCTTGAATATGTACTGGACGGCTGCGCAGTTGGTGACGCACCACAGCGTAAACGGCTGCCAATTGCAATCGGGTGACTTGTTCGGCTCCGGCACGTTGTCAGGGCCGGATCGTACGCAGCTGGGCAGCTTGCTCGAAATCACCGAAGGCGGTAAACACCCCATTGAGTTGGCTTCGGGCGAGGTGCGCAAGTTCCTTGAAGATGGCGACGAAATCATCCTGCGTGCCCGCTGCACGCGTGAAGGTTACGCCTCCATTGGTTTTGGTGAGTGCCGGGGCCGGGTCATCGCGGCGCGCTAAAGGAGCGAGTCATGGAACTCTTCACCTATTACCGTTCCACCTCGTCTTATCGCGTGCGCATCGCGCTGGGGCTCAAGGGGCTGGATTATCAGGCAACCGCGGTCAACCTGATTGCCGCCCTTGGCGGTGAACAGCGTCAGCCTGCGTATCTGGCCATCAACCCGCAAGGCCGCGTGCCGGCCTTGCGCACAGATGAAGGTCTGTTGATTACGCAATCGCCTGCAATCATTGAATACCTTGAAGAGCGCTACCCACAGTTGCCGCTGCTGTCACAAGACCTCGCCACCCGTGCGCATGAGCGCGCCGTGGCGGCCTTGATCGCGTGCGACATTCACCCGCTGCACAACGTCAGCGTGCTTAACCAATTGCGCCATCAGGGGCAAAGCGAAGAGCAAGTCACGCAGTGGATTAATCATTGGATCAGCCAAGGCTTGGCAGCGATTGAGCAACTGATTGGCGACAACGGTTATTGCTTTGGTGAGCAGCCGGGCCTGGCCGATGTGTACTTGATCCCGCAGTTATATGCGGCGCAGCGTTTCAACGTGCCGTTGGCACCTTACCCGCGCATTAGTCGGGTGGCGCAATTGGCTGATCATCACCCGGCTTTCCTCAAAGCACACCCTGCACACCAACCAGACACACCTGTTTGAGCGGTGCTTAGCCGCAAGGTTATGCACTAATAAGCAAAAATGCCCCGGGCTTATGCCCGGGCGCTTCAACGCTTTTTGCGGTGCCGCCTATACTGGCGATTACCCATAACCGTTCGAGGGCTTGTTCATGTTTTCTCTCATGCAAAGCGCTCGCGTTGAGTCTTTACACCTGAGTGTTGACCCTATTACTGGGCTCAAAGCAGTGATCGCCATTCACAGTACTCGTCTGGGGCCAGCACTGGGCGGTTGCCGTTATCTGGCGTATCCCGATGATGAAAGCGCCATAGCCGATGCGGTTCGCTTATCCCAAGATATGAGCTACAAAGCCGCGCTGGCGGGCTTGGCTGCCGGGGGCGGTCAAGCGGTGATTATGCGTGCCGCTCATGTGGAGAGCCGCGCGGCTTTATTTGAAGCTTTTGGCCGATGTGTTGAACAGCTTCATGGTCGTTACATCACGGCCATCGACAGTGGAACATCCACGGCAGATATGGACTGCATCGCTCAATACACTCAACACGTGAGTAGCACCACAGCGGCAGGTGATCCTTCACCCCACGCAGCAATGGGGGTATTTGCGGGTATTCGCAGCACGGCTTCGGCGCGTCTGGGCAGTGACAATCTGGAAGGCTTGCGCGTTGCGATTCAGGGCTTGGGTAAGGTGGGTTTTGCACTGGCCGAGCAGTTGCATGCAGCCGGTGCTGAGCTGTTGGTCAGTGACACAGACCCAGGCAAAGTACGTTTGGCCATGGAACAATTGGGCGCGCACCCGATTGCGTGTGAGGCCCTGTTAAGCACCCCTTGCGACATTCTTGCGCCGTGTGGTCTTGGCGGCGTGCTCAATTGGCACAGCGTCGCGCAACTGCGCTGTTCGGCGGTAGCAGGTTGCGCCAATAACCAACTGACCAATCTGCAAGTGGCCGATCAATTGGAGCGTCGAGGAATTTTGTACGCGCCTGATTACGTCATTAACTCAGGAGGGTTGATCTTCATGGCGCTGACCCACCAAGGTGCCCAGCCCGAAGCCATCAATCAGCAATTGCTGCGTATCAGTGAGCGGCTGACGGGTATTTATGCCCATGCCCAAGCAGAAAAGCGCTCACCGGCACGGGTCTCGGATGAGTTGGCGCAACGGCTGCTTTATCCGTAATTTTTGTTTCATCGGCGCTATCAAGCGTTGCCAAGGCTACGCAAAACATTACTCCGAGGTGGGACAGAAAACCCGTGGTGCTCAGCGCCCATATCACACCCCTGAAAAAACATTCAGGGGAGGGGCTAACGAGTGATTTACTCGCTATCGACCAGCAGCTCGGACAAGGCGTCGGGCTGGCTTTTGAATGCTTTGGCAAACACATCGCGATTTTTCGCCATGTAAATACCCGCTTCTTCAACTTGCTGCTCGCTCAGCGACGGCACAGCTTTTTGCAGAACTTCTGCCAGTAGCTCAGCCAATTCGAGCATTTTGTCATGACGATCAGCTTCGGCTTTATCCATGAACAAACGCTCCAGATCTCGGCTGCTGCGGTATACCACTTCGACGGCCATTTACCACCTCATATGCCTTCACGATAAGTTATCTTGCGATTACTGTATTTATATACAGCGAAAAGGATAAGCCAAACGCTGAGTTTTGAATAGCGGCTTTTTCACTCTAGCTGCAATTGAGGTGTGAAGCAGGTGCGGGGTGATGGCGTGAAGTGTCTAATAGCCGCCAGTCATCTTCTCATTGGCGATGGCTGGCCTTTTTCCTGCATGCAAAAAGTGTCATGGGTATCGCGGATCATCCGTTTGTGTCGATTCAAGGAGCTGCATCGTGAGAGTAAATAAAGCCGAGAAACTACGGCGTCAGGTTCATGAGTTAGCCGAGTCGATGGGCAACCTGTTTGTTGAAACCTTCCATTACCTGGCTCTGTTCGCCATCGGCGCTGTCACAGCCTGGGCGGCGGTGATGGAGTTTTTGCAGATGGTGGAGAAGGGCAACATCACCATCGATGACATCCTGCTGCTGTTCATTTATCTGGAACTGGGGGCAATGGTCGGGATTTATTTCAAGACGACCCCCCCTGTATCTAACATTTTTTCCAAGTGCTTTATTTTTCAAAAAATCAATAAAAATCATTGGCTTATGGCGTAAGTATTCTTTATTTGGTTCTAAATTGCTGTGTTGAGTTTTTCTGCCGATTTCGGCGTATGCGGGGGAGAGTAGGTATGAAATGGGCGGATCGTATGCGCGTAAGGGTTCATGCTGGGGCAAACAGTCTTGGGAACCTCGGGGTTGAGCTGTTCCATTATCTTGCGCTATTTGGGATTGGGGCGATCACAGTCTACGCAGGCATTACCACTTTCATCGAAATGCTTCATCAGGAAAAAATTAGCGTCGATGACATTCTGCTGCTGTTTATCTATCTCGAGCTGCTGGCTATGAGCGGAATCTATTTCCGCACAAATCATATGCCATTGCGGTTCCTGCTCTACATCGGCGTAACGGCTCTGATCCGACTGCTGATTAGTGATGTGTCGCATCACAAATCCCCAGATGAAGGGATTCTCTACCTGGCAGGTGGCGTGGTGTTGCTTTCCGTTTCGATTCTGGTCGTGCGGTATGCTTCAGCTCGGTTTCCATCAGTCAAAGAAAAGACAGATTGATATTTTGACCGCGACTTTAAGTGCCCGGTCTGAAGGAGGTTCTAAATAGTTCAGTGTGTAACAATTAAGTAAGTTTGAAGAGTGATGAATATTAAGATGCGAGTTTTTCGCATCTTAATCGTTTGTTTATGCTAGGTCCATAATCAAATCGCTTATGGCTTTTCCAACTATGTCTTGAGTTAAGAAGTCCTCTACTTCGTTTTGGTGGGAAACTGCAACGATAAATCCATGATCGGATGATGCAGTAGCGCGTTCCTTAATTAAAACTCCTTTATTTACTAAGGTCTCAAGTATTTTCTTTAGTGTGAGTTTGGAATTTAGTGATGCGCACTGTTGTAAATAAAGCTTCTCTGATTTCCATAGGAAAGAACTGGACCAAAAACCTACTTTCAATACCTTTTCAATATCGTTTTTGATATTGATTCTATTTTTTTCTGCGTTATTTTCTGAGGCTTCTACCACATGCCTAAGTTCGGGGCATAAGGTGCATTGGATGAAGTTGCTGCTGGAAATGGTATTTTTGCCGAAATTGTTACGACTGAAATTTTCGAATTTTGAATTTTTAAATTTTGTTTCATTTGTTATGTTGGATTTTGACAGGTTGGTAAAAGAATTAAAATAAGAATCTGAAATGACCGACTTGGAGAAGTCTAGCGGATAAAAATCTCCATAGATAGAGATTTTTTTGAAGTCGCGACTCCCATCTGGATTAAATAATTCAGTGAGTAGTTCTACGTTGTGAGAGCGATCTCCAGCCTTGTTTTGGAAGTAAATATAAGTTAGCGCAGAGACTGCCCGTTGCGATTGCTCTTTTTCGGAGCCGTTAATTTGTTGGGTTATTGCTAGGATTACAGACTTTTCATAGTTGCTTTCTTGATTTTTGAATCTGCATATATCTACAACTAGAGATCCGCCTTTGTAGCAGTCTTGTGCCAATGCCTTAATGACCTGTTTGTCATTTTCTGATGAGTTGTTATTGATGAGGTAAGCGAGGTATCTTGACTTTATCCACTGAATTAATGAGTCATGTTTCAGTTTTAGGGTGCTGTCTGTGGTGTCGGAGGTTTTAGAAAGGAAAGATGAATTGTCTATGTTCTCGTAATATAGGGATGAGTTTAAATTGTCACTTCCGGCGAGCGTTATCTCAGTTAGGTAGTTAAGGTTTTCCGGGGAAATTTGGCCGCCGTATTCAAAGACTATATCTTTAAGGATTTCAAAGTATTGGTCGCATGAAGCGGGTAGATTTTGCTTTTTTGTTTCCCGATTTATTAACTGGAATATAACGTTGTCCAGTGGTTTTTCTTTTCGTAAGTATAAGCTAGCGCCATCACTAATTTTTACTTGTTGTGGGTCTGCCGCGAGTTCGGAAATGAAGCGCAGAATTAAAGGGGTTAACTCCTCTCCTCCTTTGATTTCCGATATTATGTTTTTTGCTCTTGAAATTGCTTCCGGCTGCTCTGGAAAACGCTTCGTTAAATACTGCTCTATTAGCGCGTCGTCAAAGCCTTTCAGCTTTAAGATGCTTATGTCATCGGCCTTAAGGTTTGTTCTGTTGATTTCTCTCGATGCGATTATAACTGAGCAGTTTAGGTAGGTGTCGTTTAGCTCTCTTACAGAATTGACAAATCGTTCAAGCGAAAATTTTTCTTTGAGCTTGGATTGTATTTCGTCAAGGCCATCGATAATTACGAGAAGATTTCCAGAACTGATGTTAAGGGAAAGGCTATTAATGCTTATCGGGTTATGCGCGGTCTTAGAGGTTAAGTTATATAAGCTTTGTAGTGAGTCAATTTGCGTATCTGTGGAGCTGATGTCGTTCGGGATGTCGTAAGAGGATATTAGTATCGCCGCTTTCTTTTTGTTTTTGTGTTGCAGTTCGTTTATTTTGCGAACGGCTTGTTTGCAGAAAGTAGTTTTACCTGCGCCGCCGTCGCCGATGATCAGGTAAAGTGGCTTTTTGTCAAGTATCTTGTTGGCTATAATGTCGTCGACGAAATCTAGACTCAAAATCTCTGAGTCAGCAGTGTGCAGTTTCTGGTCTATAAAGTATGGTTCGCTTCGATTTGTTGTTGTGCCCTTGGCTTCATCGCTCAAACACATATCCCAAATGTAGTCCTCGATGAACTCGTGTCTGGTCTCTAAGGACTTATTGTTTGATGTGTGCTCTTTGATCAGCGCGATTGAAAGATTTGCTATGTATTCCTTCCGGCCTTTTACTGGCTGTCCTGTTGTTGTGCTGATTTCATTAGGGAATAAAAAAGTTAAACTAGACAGAGAGTTTATGTCAAAACTCTTTAGAGATTTTTCTAAAACATTTTTAAATGAAACGTTTCTCCCCAGAAAAAATAAACCTAATTTCCGTTTGTCCGCATCTTTTATGGAGTAGAAATTGTGTTCCTTGCTGGAGCTTTCTAAGGTTTTTGCTCGGTTTGGATAAACAAGGGAAATTATTTTTTCACACTGCCAGTTTTCGTTACTGATTTTTAGCTTATGTATGAATGAGTAAAGATTTTCTGGGAGTTTTTGATCTATATAGATTATTTCTTTGGAGTTAAATATATATCCCAGTAGCGCTTCAATAGCGGTTTCTACTCTATTGATCTCGTCTAGAGTTGAGGGTAACGCCTGATCAAAATGAGATTCAATATTTCCAAAAGTTTGAATGGTATTCAATGAAGATTTAATTTTTTTTAAATGGGCTTCCGCAATGTTAAGGGTGTCCGCTTTAAGCAGGTCGGTTAAGGGCTGTAGTGTCTTGCCTGCCGACTTTTGAATTAGTTCGTCGATTCCAGTATTCAGAATAAGAACTTTACATAGTCCCTCTCCGATGATTCGAGCGATGTTTAAGTCCTTGGTGGTTTTGAATTCTTCTACCTTCTCGCCCAGCTTTTCTAATGCTTCCGTAATGTTCACAAGAACTTCCTATTTTTATGGCTTCTCCTGCTTATCGGCATCCGGTAAAAAAATGTGAGAAATTTCCTACATTTTTTCAGGGTTTTTTGTAGCGGTAGGCGTGCAGTCATCAGATTTCGTAATGTTTATGGCTATCAGCTCCTATGGTGTCCAGATACCCTTTTTCCAGAATAGGTTTTTTGGTCGCTGCCTTGTATGTGTGTGATAGATAGTGGAATTTCGAGTAGATATTTTCATAAAATACTGAAAAATCTTCTCAAGGTTTTGAAGATGTCTTTTTTGTGACAGTGCAGGTTTTCGGTGTCGTCAAGACCAACCACATGCCCGTACGCTTTCTGATTTATGTGGCGATCACGGCGCTAACCCGCTTGTTGATTTCCAATGTGTCGCATCACAACCCGCCAGATATGGGGGTTGTGTATTTGACTGGGGCTATTTTGTTGCTGGCGTTTGCGATTTTGGTGGTGCGATATGCGTCGTCGCAGTTTCCGTCGGTGAAGATCGAAAACCCACATCGCAAGACGGGCGCAGGTTCGGGCGAACACCCGGAAGTGGAGAAAGGCGAGCTGTAATTGCTCGTTCAGTGCCGCTGCAAAAAAGGCGGGCTTACCGAAGTAAGCCCGCCTTTTTAGTGCCTCCTGAATGCAGGATCAGCTATTGAGTTCGAGTTCTTTTTCTTTCTCTAAAAACTCTTCTTCCAGCAAAGCGTCAGGGCTCTGCTTTGGCTCTTTTTCCTCAAAGCCTTCTACGGCCAGTTTTGGCGTGTGTTTGCCACGTAGCTTGCCGAACAAATGCTCCAGAGCATGCTCCAGTTTGGTCGCAGCACCTTCAACGGCGAGCGTCAGCTCATCAGCGTCGTGGGATACAGAAATCGGTTGGTGACCTTTTGGTCGAGCCTCCATTTTGCAACGTTTGTCTTTCGGCCCGGACTTGCCGCCATTTTCATCGCTGAGGTGGACTTCGACTCGAGTCAGATCCTCAAGATGGCGTTCGAGCGTGACTTCAACAGTCGCTTTAACCCAGTTTTGGGTACGTTCGTCACTGTTGATGTGTTTATCGGAAAAGACGTTAATTTGCATAATTCTTCCCTTATCTAAGCGTGCTCGTGTGAGTTCTGACGGCCTTATGTGCTTAAAGGTTCATCGTCATCGCTCAGTTACAGTGTTTGAGCCGATGAGCAAATATTTCAAGCACTATTTTCAGGAAAAATAACAACCTGTGATCGATGTCAGCCTTTGACGGGTACAAGGGCCCGCGTGTGCGGGCTATGGCTGATTTAAATCAAAATGCAACAGAGGTCTGGACGTACAGGGTGCGAGGCTCACCTACGTATTTGCCTTTGTTGTTATCGTCAAATGAACGGGTGTAGTACGTGTGGTTGAGGATGTTTTTCACCCCAACGGCCACGTTTAAGTCAGACAGTTGATGGCCAAAGTCATAGGCCACACGGCTGTTGAACAGCATGTAACCGGGGATCAGACCTGTGCTGCCATCCGTACTCTCTGTGCGTGTGTTGGCGTTGTCAGCGAACTGATTGCTTTGGAAGGTGCTGTCCAGATTCGCCTTCCACGGGCCTTCGGTATAACCAACCCCTAGAGTGCCTTTGTTTTTGGAGGAGAACGGCACACGATTGCCTTTGTTCGGCCCATCTTCACGGATGGTTGCGTCAACATAGGCATAGCTGGCGTAAACGTCAAAACCGGCCAGCACCGGGCTCAAGCCATCCAGCGTGTAATTGACGCTGGCTTCGATACCTTGGTGCCGGGTTTCACCTCGGGCAATCACCGTGTCAGTGGTTTGGTTGCTGTCGTACTGATTGTCGAAATTAATCAAAAAGGCGCCGATTTCCGCGCGTAGGTTGCCATTGTCGTAACGTGTGCCCAGTTCCCAAGTGCGGGCTTTTTCGGGTTTTACTTCGCTGCCTTTGACTCGGTTTGGCATCTGGCTGTACTGCACGCTGCCGAACGAACCTTCGGTATTGGCGTAGAGATTCCAGTTGTCATTTACGTGGTACATCACGTTCAGCGCCGGCAGCGGGGTGTTGTAGTCGCCTTTGTATTTAACGTTGGTCAGCTTGTTGGTTTGCTGCGTTTCGATCATCTCGTAACGAATGCCAGGGGTGAGTGTCCACTTGCCGATGTCAATTTTGTCGTCGATGAAGAACGCATGGGCCTCGGTGGCGCCGCGGGTATCTCGATCGTTCAGGCTGCTGGTTGTGGGCAACTGATTAGCCGCGATGGGGGTTTGGTAGCGCAGTTCGTGGCCCGCTTCGTTGATGTAGCGATAACCCACGCCGACCTCGTGGGAGGTGTTGCCCAGATCGAAACCTTGGGCGAGGCGAGTCTCGATCCCGCGCACCCAGTACTCGCGGGGTGACAGCGACAAAAATTTGGTCTGATCCAGATAGCCACTGCGCAGGGTTTTGGTGAAGAAGCTGTTAACCGTAAACTCGCGGCGATCCTCTTGATAGCGATAACCGAAATTGACCATCGTGCGCCGGCCCCAGAACTTGTCGTTCGGGCGAGTGGACTGATAGGGATCAGCTTTGTAGGCAGCAGTACTCAGGCCGCCCGGCATATCCGCTTCGCCATCGTAGTACTGCGCCATTGCGTGAAGGCTATTGGCCTCGTCGATCTGATAATTGCCCTTGAGGATCAAGTCATCAATGCGCGTGTCACTGTGTTCTCGCCAATCGCCGCCACGGGTGCCGGAATACAGCAACGCGCCCCCCAAGCCGTTGTCTGCGGTGCCGCCAGCCAACAGATTGGCCGTTTTTTTGAAGCCGTCCTGAGTGGAGGACGGACTGGTTTCGGTCTGAAACCCCGCTTTGACCGTTGGCTCATCGGGAATCGCACGGGTCACGAAGTTGACGATGCCGCCGACGTTTTGCGGGCCGTAACGCACGGCACCGCCGCCTCGAACCACGTCTACGGCGTCCATGTTGCCCATGCTGACAGGGGCGAACGACAGCTGCGGCTGACCATAGGGCGCGAAGGGCACCGGAATGCCGTCCATCAGCACTGTTGAGCGGGTAGCCAGACGCGGATTGAGCCCGCGAATGCCGAAGTTGAGCGCCATGTCATGGCTGCCGGTGCCGTTGTTTTCGGGAGCATTGACGCCGGGGATGCGGTTGAGCACGTCGCGTGCAGTGGTGGCGCCCTGGCGTTCGAACTCTTCGCGGCGGATTACATCCCGTGCGCCGGGGTGTTCGAACACATTGATTTGCGCAGCATCGCCCAGCCAGTCGCCGACCACGCTGGAGGTGCCTAATTCAATACTCACTGGTGTTGAGAGGGGCGCCGCCGGTTGCAGGCTGAAAGCGTCTTGGCCTTGTGCGAGAGCGTGTAAACCGGTGCCTTCGAGCAGTGCTTGCAGGCCTTGTTCCGGGGTGAAATTACCTTGCAGGCCACGGCTTTGAATGCCGCTGGCAGCGGCTGAACTGAACGAAATCAACACCCCGGCTTCACGCCCAAACTGGTTCAGCGCGGTCTCCAATGACGACGGCGCGATGTGATAAGGCTTGGCATCGGAGGTGGCGGCATGGGCCATAGGTAACGCACTCAAACTCAAACTGGCACCCAGCAACAAGTGACGTAACGAGCGGGCCAAAGGCGTAAGACGAGAAGACAGGGCGTGCATGCAAAGATCCTGAGAAAGAGAAGAATCGAAGTGGCTTTCCTTCTCTGTCACGCCAGATTTGAAAACAGCTCACAGTATTTGAAATAAATAAAATGTTGTCGCTGGCGAAGGCTGCGAGCGGTCGCAGTTTTTAAAAGATGAAGGTGCTAAAGGGGTTATCGCAGCGTTCGGCAGCCACTACAAAAGTGTGCTTACACCCGCGCCTCAACCGTCACCCAGTACCGGGTAAAACGTCTGACTCGTACAGGCAGGCTGACTTCAATCATCTTTAAAATCCGCTCGCTGTCGTCCAGCGGGTAAGTCCCTGAGATCAGTAGGTTGGCGACTGCCGGATCGCACTGTAATTGGCCGCGACGATAACGCCCTAATTCGGCGATGAAATCGCCTAAGCGCATGTGTGCGGCGACCAGCATGCCGTCAGCCCATGCGCCGCTGCCTGCATCCAGCGGCTTGGGGGTGTCCCAAGTTTGGCGATTAAAGCTCAACTGCTGGTTGCTCTGTACCCACAGCGGATCACCTGCATAAGCTGCAGGTGTGAGTTGTACACGGCCTTCGAACACTGCCAGATGCGTGTGGTCGCGGTAGCGGCGCAGGTTGATGCGCGCTTGTTGCGGCTGCACACGGCCGTGAGCGGTAAGCACGTGCAGCGGGCGACTGTCAGCAGCACAGATCAATTGCATCTCGCCTTCCAACAATCGGATCACGCGCTGTTGCGCATCAAACGTCACATCAATGGCGCTAGCAGTGTTGAGCCGCACGTGGCTGCCATCGTCCAGTTGCAACGTGCGGCGCTGGCCAACCGGGCTGCTGTAGTCGGCCATTAATGGGGTGATGGGCAGTTGATCACGCAGGCCGTAAGTCAGTGCAGAGCCCGCGCCCAATAGCAGTAAGACTTTGAGCGCTTGCCGACGGCTGCTGCTTTTAGGTGCATTTAAAGCGGCGTGGGCCAAGGGCGATGACAGGCCGCGCAAGCGTTGGTTAATGCGCTGAATATGGTCCCATGCCCGTTGATGCTCGCTGTGCGCCAGCAGCCAGTGTTCCCATGCTTGCTGACGCCGTGGGCTGAGTGCGCCTTCCTGCATTTCTATTAGCCAGTTCACCGCTTGCTCCGCGACGCCGGAAGAAATGTCGGGCGGGCTGTTGAATGCGCCGTTCACAGGGCGAAGTAGCAGCGCATGGCGGCTTTGTTCAAATGGCGTTTGACGGTGGCGATGGAAATGCCCAATTGGGCACCGATTTGGGCGTAACTCAGGCCATCGATCTGTGCCAGTAAAAAAGCCCGCTTAACCTGAGCGGGCAGGCCGTCGAGCAATTGGTCTAACTCCAGCAGGGTTTGCAGGATGATGGCTTTGTCTTCTTCAGAGGGCGCCACTTGTTCAGGCATATCTGCCAGCGCTTGCAGGTAAGCGCGCTCTAGATCTTGGCGTCGGTAGTGGTTGAACAGCACGCGTTTGGCCACAGTGGTCAAAAAGGCGCGGGGCTCGGTGATGGCTGAGGTTTCGCGAGCGGTCAGCAGGCGCATAAAGGTGTCTTGGGCCAGATCGGCAGCATTTTGCGGGCAGCCTAACTTGCGCCGCAGCCAGCCCGTAAGCCAGCTGTTATGGGCCTGATACAGCGTCTCGACGGTGTTTGACTGCGACAACGACCACTCCAGCTGCGCTGATAACGCTTTAGAGAACAAGAATTGTTCGCATTGTAGGGGCGCGCCATGCCGTTGAGCAATCACCGATGATCGCCAACATGAAGCCAACAGTTAACAGGGTTTTGCATATGAGAATATTTATCATTAATATCCTTTGCCTTCTTCCCCCTCATCCTGATGCCCATGAATCCTCCCGAATTTCCGGATGGCCCCAGCACTGAATCGCGTCATGGACGTGCGCATTTCCTGCAAGTGTTTTTGTCCCAGCGCCCGCAAATGGAAGCGCTGGTGAGCCGCCGTGTGGGATGCCGGGCAACTGCTGCCGATTTGGTGCAGGACTTGTTCGTGCGCTTTTGGCGCCGGCCTTTGGTGCAGGTAGAAGAACTCAGCACGTATTTATTGCGTTGCGCCGGCAACATTGCGATTGACCATTTGCGCAGCGAAGGCTCTCGCGAGCGGGTTAACCAGCATTGGCAACCGGAGACGCAGACTCAACAGTGCGAACCTCAGGCCGCACTTGAAGCCGGCAATGATCTGCGCCGGGTTGAGCTGGCCTTGCGCGGGCTACCTGAGCGCACGCGGCATATATTTTTGCTTAACCGGATTCACGGCCGTACCTACGCTGACATCGCCAACGTCATGGGCGTGTCCCAAAGTGCGGTAGAAAAACATATGATGCGCGCCCTAGAGGCCTGCAAGGCCAGTTTGCGCGAGCCGCCAGAGACCACTCAGCGATGAATTCTTCGAGCCCAAAGGTCACTCCCGAGCAAGAGCGCACGGCTTTGGCTTGGCTAAGCGTGCTGCACGACCAGCCCGACAGCGGCGATCAGGCAACGTTTAGCCGCTGGCTTCAGGCCGACCCCGCTCACATCGAGGCCTACGCTCAGGCGCAAGTGCTGTGGGAACTGACCGAGGTGGCGGGCAGCCAATTGGCGGATGAAGAGGCCTTGGCCTTGCAGCGGTATCTGTCGGCGATGAAGGTGTCTAAGTCCAGGCGCTTGACGCGGTGGTCGGGTGGGCTTGCGATTGCCGCGTGTTTGTTGATGATGGTGGGTGTTTTTGCAGGTTGGCAGCCTGAGCGTTGGCTGGACGACCTTGGGGCCGATTACGTGAGTGCGCCGGGGCAAGTGCGCACACTGACTCTGGCCGACCAGTCGCAGGTGACGCTGGATGCCGACAGTGCCATTGCAGTGCACTTCAGCGGTGGCGAGCGCCATGTGCAACTGCGCAGAGGCGTGGCGTTTTTTCATGTCACTCACACGGGCGAGCCGTTTGTCGTAGACGCCCAAGGTGGCGAAGCGCGGGTGCTGGGCACTGAGTTTGAGGTGCGCTTGCAGCCGGGCGGTGCGCAAGTCACGGTGTTGTCCGGGCGGGTGGGGGTCACGGCCGCTAAAGGTGCGCCGCAGCAGGTTCTTACCGCTAATCAGCAATTGGCTTACGACGCCGGGGTGACTGATGTTGTTCATCACGTCGACAGCCAAGGCCGACTGGGCTGGCGTGCGGGTTGGCTGACCTACTACAAAACCCCTCTGGCCGACGTTGTGGCCGATCTCAAGCGTTACTACCCAGGGAAAATTATGCTGCTCAATGCCCAATTGGGCACACGTCACATCAGTGGCAGCTTCCCAAGTCAAGACCCGCAGGCGGTCATCAACTCTTTGCAAAGCGCGCTTGGTTTTGAGCAACACAGTCTGTTTGGTCGGGTGATTGTGCTGCGCTGAGCCTTATGGCGCGCTCTAACTCAGGATTTGAAAAATTATTTTTGACGGCGAGGTGAGGTAAACCCTCGGGCCATCCGTGTAGTGCTTGAAAATGCGAAAAATTCGCATTCCGTTACAGGTCACACACAGGTCATGAGCATGAAGTCCAGGGCAACGTCAGCGGCAGGCGGTTCGGTTAAACAATGGTTGGGTGCTTGTGGGTTGATGATGGCGGGCTTGGCGTTAAGCCCGTTGAACGTTGCACTGGCTCAAGGCGTTGCCCAGCAGCAAGGCGGCGCGGTATTTGAGTTCAATCAGCCCGCCGAACCTCTGCCTCAAGCTTTGAATGACTTCAGTCGCCTGACGGGCTTGAGCGTGGTCTACACCGACGAAGCCCCCTTTGGCCTGCAAGCCCCGGCGCTTAAAGGCCGCTTGAGTGCCGAACAGGCCTTGCAGCAGTTGCTCGGGCAGTCTGGCTTTAATGCCCGGCGCACTGATGCCAATACCTTTGCCCTTGAACCCCAGCCTGCCTCGGGTGCCTTGAACCTCGGCGCTACCAGCATCACGTCGCTGGCGCAAAGTGATACCAGCTATCAGCCACCCGCAGTCACTTCGGTGATGCGCGGCCAAGGCGATACGATGGCCATCCCGCAGACCATCAATGTGGTCGCCGCCCAAGTGATTCGCGATCAGGCCCCGCGCAATCTGGATGATGCACTGAACAACATCAGTGGCATCACCCAAGGCAACACGCTGGGCAGCACTCAAGACTCAGTCATGAAGCGCGGCTTTGGCGACAACCGTGATGGCTCGATCATGCGCGACGGCATGCCCATCGTGCAGGGCCGCGCGCTCAATGCCACGGCGGATCGGGTCGAAGTCCTCAAGGGGCCGGCCTCGTTGCTCTATGGAATTCAAGACCCGGGCGGGGTGGTCAACGTGGTTAGCAAAAAGCCGCAACTGGAACAGTACAACGCACTGACTGTGCGGGGCTCCACGTACGGCTCGGGCAAAAATGGCAGCGGCGCCAGTTTTGACAGCACAGGCGCCTTGGGGGATTCGGGGTTGGCCTATCGGATGATCGTCGATCACGAAGACGAAGATTACTGGCGCAACTTTGGCACGCATCGCGAGACGCTGATCGCGCCGTCGCTGGCGTGGTACGGCGACAACACCCAAGTGTTGCTGGCATACGAGCACCGTGAGTTTCTCTCGCCCTTTGATCGCGGCACGGCAATTAATCCAAACACTAACCACCCGCTGGATATCCCGGCCACACGCCGTCTTGATGAGCCGTTCAACAACATGGAAGGGCGTTCGGACTTGTATCGCCTAGAAGTCGATCACGATTTGAGTGACGACTGGAAAGCTCATTTCGGTTACAGCTGGAACCGCGAAACCTACGATGCCAGTCAAGTACGAGTCACCGCAGTCGACCCGGATAAAGGCACGCTGACCCGCAAAATGGACGGCACCCAAGGCGCAATCACCACGGATCGCTTCACCACCGTCAGCCTGCAAGGCAAGGTTCAGGCGGCGGGCATGCAGCATGATTTAGTGTTTGGCGTGGATGATGAGTACCGAAAAATCTACCGCGCCGACTTGATTCGCCAAAACAGCAAATACCCGTTCAGCTACCTCGACCCGGTGTATGGCCGAGAAGAAGCAGGCACCACCGTCAGCGCCAGTGATAGCAACCAGACTGACCTGCTGCGCAGTGATTCATTGTTCGCGCAGGACTCGATTCACCTCACCGATCAATGGATTTTGGTCGCTGGCGGGCGGTTCCAAAAGTACGACCAACTGGCAGGCAAGGGGCGCCCGTTCAAGGCCAATACCGACAACAATGGCCAAAAATGGATACCGCGTGCGGGCCTTGTGTACCGCTACACCGATGAGTTGTCCTTCTACGGCAGCTACACCGAAT
Organism: Pseudomonas sp. E315; assembly: GCF_055406205.1. Taxonomy (NCBI): domain Bacteria; kingdom Pseudomonadati; phylum Pseudomonadota; class Gammaproteobacteria; order Pseudomonadales; family Pseudomonadaceae; genus Pseudomonas; species Pseudomonas sp. E315. The sequence goes on from NZ_JBUZPJ010000015.1 coordinate 109,224, forward strand.
CGTTCAAGCCCAACTCCACCATCGCCCCGCTCACCGGGGGAGTGGTGCTGGACTCGGCCATTGCGCCAGAGCAAGCCAAGTCGTGGGAAGTTGGCGCCAAACTCGACATGCCGGGCCGCATCACCGGCACGCTGGCGCTGTACGACATCAAAAAACGCAACGTATTGGTGTCCACAACATTCGAGGATGAGACCGTGTACTCGGCAGCCGGGGAAGTGAGTTCCCGCGGGCTGGAGCTGGATGTCAGTGGCCAGTTGAGCGATCAGTGGAGCCTGATTGGCAGCTACGCTTACACCGATGCTGAGGTCACCAAAGACCCGATCTACAAAGGCATGCGCTTGCAGAACGTGGCTAAAAACAGTGGTTCGCTGTCGGCGGTGTATGACTTCGGTTCAATCATTGGAGGGGACAAACTGCGGGTTGGCGCGGGTGCGCGCTACGTGGGAGAACGGCCGGGAGATGCGCTGAACGATTTCGACTTGCCGAGTTACACCGTGGCGGATGCCTTTGCCACATACGACACGCAGGTCGAAGGGCAAAAGGTCAAATTGCAGCTCAACGTCAAAAACCTGTTCGACCGCACTTACTACACCTCGGCCGCCAGTCGCACCTTCGTGTCGATGGGCGATTCGCGCCAAGTGTCGGTGTCCAGCACGTTAGAGTTTTAATCACGCCCCACCCTTGTCGTCGCTAGCGCAGGCTGCGAAAGGATTCGAAAACTCTCGCAGTCTGCGGCAGCGACGACAAGGTTACGACCTGAACGCTGCCCGATACTCGCCCGGTGCTGCGCCCAGCGCTTGCTTGAACCGATTGGTGAAGTGGCTGGCGCTAGCAAAGCCGCAGGCTAATGCAATGTCGCCCAGTGCCAACGAACTGTTGCGTAGCAAATGACGGGCACGGCTAAGGCGTCGGGCCAGTAGGTATTGATGGGGCGGCACGCCAAAACTCTCGCGAAACATGCGCGCAAAGTGATACGGCGACAAGGCACATTGCGCCGCCAATTGACCAATGCTCAAGGGCTCGGCCAGTTGGTGTTCAATGGTTTCGACTAACTGGCGACGCTGGTACGCGGCCAAACCGCCCTTGAGTTGCAACCCCGCTCGTAATCCCACCTGACTGAGCAGCGCATGATCCAGCAGTTCGTTGGCCAGACTACTGGTTAACATGCGCTCGCCGGGCTCATTCCAGTTCAGCGTGATCAACTGATGAAAGCGCTGAGTTTGCTGCGCATCATCCACAAACGTGAACTCGCGCAGTTGCAAGGTACGTGGCTCTTTATCGAGCAAGCGGATGCAGCCCAACGCAAATTGCTCCTGACTGACATACACATGGGCCAGGCGTATGGCGCCATTGATTACCCAGGCCGACCTCTGTTCGGCGGGGAGCACGCAGAGTTTGCCCGGCGCGCCCTTGGCGCTGGGTTGTCCGCGGCGAAAGGTTCCGGTGCCACCCGAGATGTAACACGACAACGTATGGTGCGTCGGGGCCTCATAGTCGCGGGCGTCGTGATGGTTGGTCCACAAGGCGGCCGCCATGCCATCACCCAACTGCGCACTGTGCTCAAGGCGAGCATTGGGCGAGCGGCTCATGGACTGAAAGACTTGCAAGGTGTCGAGTGGGTGCATGGTCAGGGGGTGTTCTCAATTAGTTTGCGCACCGCGCTGATCCTACTCTGTCGCCACGGCCCTGCCAGCCCCAGGCAGACAAAAGCGCAAGAATGTGCAAGTGCGCGCAGGTTAGGCGGCTCACACTGAAGGCCATCTTCTGGAGCGTGCCATGAACCTATCCTTGTATTTGTTGACTGTGCTGATTTGGGGCACCACGTGGATCGCCCTCAAGTTGCAGCTGGGGGTGGTTGCCATCCCTGTATCGATCGTTTATCGCTTCGGTTTGGCAGCGCTGGTGCTGTTTGCCCTGTTGTTGCTCAGCCGCAAATTACAGGTGATGAACAGGCGAGGGCACCTGATTTGTGTAGCGCAGGGGTTGTGCCTGTTCTGTGTGAACTTCATGTGTTTTTTAACGGCGAGCCAATGGTTGACCACCGGTTTGATCGCCGTGGTGTTCTCGACCGCCACCTTATGGAACGCGCTGAACGCACGGATTTTCTTCAAGCAAAAAGTCGCGCGCAATGTCGTGATGGGTGGCGCGCTGGGGTTAATGGGCTTGGGGCTGTTGTTTTGGCCAGAACTGAGCGGCCATAGCGCAACCCCTCAAACCCTGCTTGGGCTGGGCTTGGCATTGCTCGGCACGATGTGTTTTTCGGCGGGCAACATGCTGTCGAGCCTGCAACAAAAAGCGGGCCTCAGACCGCTGACCACCAACGCCTGGGGCATGCTCTATGGCGCAAGCATGCTGGCGCTTTACTGCGCACTCAATGGCATCCCGTTCAATATGGAATGGAACACGCGTTATATCGGCTCGTTGTTGTATTTGGTCATTCCGGGCTCGGTGATTGGCTTCACGGCTTATCTGACACTGGTGGGGCGCATGGGGCCGGAACGGGCTGCTTACTGCACCGTCCTGTTCCCGTTGGTGGCGCTGAATGTGTCGGCCTTCGCTGAAGGCTATCAGTGGACTGCCCCTGCGTTAGCAGGCTTGGTATTGGTGATGTTGGGCAACGTATTGGTGTTTCGTAAGCCCAAGCCTGCACCTCAGGCTGCAATTGCAACGCACACGGCATAAATGCTCATACGCTGGAGACCGCAGGTGGTAGTTATGTAGCCACTATTTAACGGGTAGGTGGTTAGGCTCATGGGTTCTTATTTTATGAGCTAAAAAAATGACTCAACCAAGCGATGTATTGAATGGGCCTCTTCTATTGTCAGAGGAGGCGTGGTCTGAACAAAGGGTCATTGAGTTTTTACGTGACCAATTAAGCGTTAAGTTATCGCCGCTCAATCATGCAGAGCAGCTCAACTATCGAAATTTATTTCGACAGTATTCAGACGCCTTGGTTGAGGTTGAACGTGAGCATAAAAAAATAAAGGAAGATTTTGAAAGGCTCGGGATTAGACAGCTTAAACAGCGATTGCTTGAGGTAACGGGAATAGATATAGATCCTCGTCATTCTTATCTTCATACACGCTATCTTTATATTCCGGAGGCTCGATCACGGCGTACCCCCCATAACCTTGAAGGGGAGCAGCACGCGTTAGAATCTCCCGCTGAACCTATCCTCGATAAACGAGAGCCCGTGGTTCGTATCGTCAGCATGAGCTTGTGGCAGGCGGCCTGCTTGAATGTTGGGTTTCTTGCTTATTTTGCGAGTTTCAGAAGCGGAAGTTTAATAGAAGCCAGTTATATAGACGATCAATCTGGTGTGGAACATGAATTTGCTCGGGCTTCCACAGCACGCATAAAAACTTCGCTAATAGATGTAAAAGCATTTGTGGATGTGATCAGAGAACTCAACATTGGAAATGTACTTAAGCAAACACTTGAAACCGAAATGTTGAGTCACGGGTCGCTGTCCAGAAAAATGCGGTTAGGTGTCAGGGCGCAGTTGCAGTTTGCATTGCTGGAACTCTATAGGCGTGCGGGAGCCCAGCCGGTTGTAAAAGATAAAATAAAAAAGTTGGCCGGCGTGTTGGAGAAGAGATCGAATCGTTTAAGAATAAAAAAATAATAATGCAGATTGACTTTAGTTTTTTTGAAAAGCCTGTCGGTCGTGGGTTTACACCTCAGCGGGGATTGGTGATATCAACGTCGTCAGGGGCGGGTACGGAAGTTGAGGGTCATCATATTGAAATTCCGCTTTTCCAAATTGCGCATAGGGATATTGCTGGTGTATTCAGTTTTTTTCCGGGGCGTCCTAGTGGTGATCTGCAGTTGCATGCCTCGGACGATCAGTTGATAGAAGAGTTTAAACGCCAGTTTGTGGCCTCCTACAATGAAAAAAACCTGGACTGGTTTTATAGCAAGCTCACCCCGGATACCTACAAAAAGCTCATTGAGCTAACACGGGTAACCACACCACCGCCTAACCTGTCACCTTTTGCTCAACTGTTATATGACGCCTTTCAGTCTTTAGGGGCTAGAAAACCGATCGAAGAGGTCAGTTTCAAAGGTTTTAGTGCCGGGACGGTGTTGGAAGATGAGCTCTATCAGTTCTACTCGATGCACTATGCTTCTCGGCTTAAGCTCCTTGCGGTTGAGCGGGGAGTGCAGGATTGGGAAGACGTTAAAAATGCGTTGTCGACTTTTTTTAATGAAACAGTTGGCCTGTTATTAACCCCTGTGCCTGGTTCCATAAAAGGACTAAATCGATTATTGCGTTATTTGGTTGTCGGGGTCACCGCGCAGGGTTTGGTCAGTGGGCTGGAACATGCCAGCAAAGGGGACAGTGTTGAACTGCTGCAAGTCCTGACAGACATCCTTGATATTTTGATCAATGCTCCCTTGTATACAACGCTAGGTAAGTCTGCCCGCAAGTGGCACCTCAAAGTATTGAACGACTTGGGCAATCCGAGAAAGTTGACGCTGGCCAATGGCCAATCCCAACTGTGGTACCCCGACCCCGGTCGCTATGTGCGGGCACCTTCTGGTGTGTTTGAAGGCATGACTGCTAACGAGCAGGGTATTTATAGTCACGAAGGGCGCTATTACATCAGCCTTGAAAAAGACAATCGTCTCTATAGCGTTGAGGTCGAGCTCCAAGGGACAGAGGAGCAATACGTGCTGGTACACGCCGACCCTTCGGTATATAGACCGCCCGTTGCGTACGACTCAAGAACACAGCACTGGAAGCTGGCGCTCGATGACAGCGCCAGCCTGACTGACGACCAGTTACTCAGGCGCATGGTGCCAGACTTATGGGCAAGTGAAGCCCAAGTAATGCTTAATGTCAGCGCTGTAAACCGCGCCACTTTGGATGCTGTTTGGGCCGGTGGAGATGCACCCGCTGCTTTGAATGATGCAATCAGCCGATTTCATGCCGACAGGCTGATTGTACGCATAGCCCGTGATTTGAGCCTTGGGCAGCCAGCAATGGTTCCTCTCGAACGCCCAGTGTTAGCCTTGATGACTCAAATGGTTGAATGGCCCGATGATATGTGTCTTAGGGTTTTAGACTATTCAGGTAACGTGACGGAGGAGTATGGCAAGCAATTATTAAGTTCTGGTTTTTCTCGCTCGATAGAGCTTAAACGGTTGTTGGACGGTCAGTTGGTATTGAACACCGCTACAGCGTTTAAAGCGTTTCCTGGGGATACGTTTTCTCAAATAATTAAACTGTTGCCTGGCGCGCCACTAGACCCTGTTCAGGTAAGTCAGGCTATGGCGTTGAAATTTAAAAATGATAAAGAGCGTATCTTCGAAAGTTTAACTTTCTATAAAAACTATACTCGTGTGGATCACGCACGCATTACAGCGTTTGATACCGCTTATTATCCTGTTGCACTTAAAGTGCTTGATCGCCACTTAGCGGTCGTCAAAAGGCTGCGCGAGACCTCTCCTGATCTGTCCCAAATAAGAGCCAAAGCGTTGGTTGTTGAGAATCCCTTGTTGGAGCAGGTTTACCCGCGTGCGGTGTCTTCTGAGCCTGAGCGTAAGCATCTGATTTATATCGTTGAGCGAGCTGAGTTTTTAAGTCGCTCCGATAAAGTAGTGGATTCAATTTATTATGCGCGCTTGTTTAACGCTGATGCAGATCAGTGGATGTGCGCGGTGTGTGTAGACGTCATTAAGCAGAAGTTTGGTCTGACATTAATTATTTATAGTGCTGTAGAGAATCTGGACGATCCCCAGGTATATATTTCTGATGATCATGTTGTCTTGCGCGGCTACGGCAGTGGCGAGTATGCCGCGTATGAGCCACGCGAGCGTTTAACAATGACTAGAGAAACAGGGCCTGATGGTTTTTTTGTAGCGCTTATGACGGGGCTTTTCATTGTAAAACGTGCGAAGGGATGGCTAAGAGTCCCCCTTCAAGACGTGGCCCAGTGGCGAAAGGTTCTGGGAGACGAATTAGTGAAGCATCGTAACTCAGAGGGTTATTTCAGTTTGCCCTTACAGACGTATGAGGATTATGCGGATCATGAGATTAAATGGTCAGTGGCTATGCGTCCTCTTCGCTCCGGCTACTTTATATCCGGCACCAAACTCTATGTCGTCATTGACGGGTTGGCGTACCAAGTACAACAAGAGTTTTATGGTTATCGAGTCAAGGTGCTACACCCCACCATGTTTGCACGCACTCCATTAGTGGCCTACGGAAATGGAATGGGCGCCTGGCGTCATGCCGATGAAAACCCTTTGGCGTGGGAAGGTCAGAAACTTTTTATACGCTTGGGTTATACGGCAGCCGGATTTAACCCTGAAAATATAGATGCGATATTGAAAGTCAGTGGTACGACAGAGGGTGTATTAAGACGCGTACATACCAACGTTGAGGCTACCCCAGGGCTATTGGCCGATACATTGCAGCGCTTTACCAATTACCGACGACTTGAAACATTACTGGCACATTTAAAATCAGATTCAAATGAGCTGTTCATGTCTCGAATTATTAAGGAGTTCCATGATTTTGAGCAGGCAGGGCTCATGGCGTGGATGACAGATGAACAAAAAATACAACTTCAAGGTTTATTTGAAACAGCGATACCTCGCGCTCCCTGGGTAAATTTTGATGAACAGGCGCGCAGTTACATTCAATTGGTTTATCACCAGCTCAAGACCTCCACTGGCAAAGTCACTCCGCCGCTATTTAAGTTAATCGACTCTGTAACCGAGTACTCGCAAGACCCAAGTGTGGCACTTATTCTGCGGGTATTCCCCAGCCTTGCGACAACAGTGGCTGAAGATATGATCCGCCATGCCAATGATGTTGAAATCAAGCAAATGGTTGTTAGTGGACGCGTTCCTTTACGCTTGGCCGAAGAGGCGCGTTGGTATGTGCGTGAATTGAGGCTGAATCGGGCGTTTGAAGGGTTTTATTGGCCCGCCTTGCAAAACAACGACAGTGTGGTGTTGATGATGCATGCCTTCGGGGAGCAGCCAGAATGGCCCGCAGATTGTTACTTTGAGGTACGCGATGGTTCTACAACTGGGCGGATAATTAGCCAATCCGGGCCTGTTGATGCCAGTGTGCGTGTGAGCATTATTAAGACAGTAACCGGCTGGCAAGCACGTAATTCAACCAGCGATACATTAATAGTCACGGGTACTGACCTGTTTGGTGTGGTGTTGGCCGCGTTGCCTGCTCCCCAGCGCGAAGTGTTGGGTTATCTATTTACTGGGGGCGAAGAGTTATTTAAAGAACATATGACAATGAAGGTGACGCAGCAGCGTGAACTTGCCAGTCAAGTATTGGGTATGAGCCCCAATCGACCTTGGTTTAATCAGCCTAAACGTTTGGCATACGGGCGGTTGGGTTATGAACTGAGCGGCCGTGGGGATACGTCCGGGCTCACACATGAAACCTCTTGGTATGACCGCTATAAAGTTCTATATCCCGCCAAAGCAAGGGCACAGGTGGTACATGAAGTAGATGCCATAGGCGCGCGTGGATTGGATATTGCACTTGAAATCAGTCAGTTAGAGGCCGATTTTGCCAAGCTTGAAGAGCAGCTTGGGACGTGGGTTGCGCACCAACACGAATTTGTACCTGGGGATTTTCGCGCACGAGATAACAAAAGACGTATTGCGGACCGCTTAATCAAAGCCTGGCGCAAAGAGACGCCGCCAGTTGTAGATCAAGACGCAAGGGTACAAGGCTATCGTCTGGATCTGGACAACTTGCAAATATCGAACCTTCCTGTGCTTGATGTGAAATTTCCTCATGTGCGCAGTTTGTCGATGACGCGCACCGGGCTGCTGATGGCAACCAGCGAGAATGTTAATCAGTTTCTGCGAAATTTTAGTGCGTTGACCTCATTAAATATGGAGCACAGTGGCCTGACCTTCTTTGCAACAGCCATTGAGCACATGCCCCACTTGGCAGCGCTATCACTGGCGAACAATATATTCATGTTGAATGCCAGTCATTTGAGTATTTTGGCGAGATTGACACAGCTGCAGGATCTGAATCTCTCTGGCTGCAGGCTATTGGGAGTGTTAGATGTCAGACGCTTGACGGAGTTAAGAGCCTTGAACCTTTCCAGAACCGACGCTCTTGGCTGGCCAATGGGGGTCACAGGCTTGAGTCATCTCACGTCTTTGGATTTGACCCATAACGAAATTCTGGATGTCCCGCCTGATGTATTTCAGAGCCGCGAATACGAACTGATCAACAGGGTTACGCACTTATCTGGCAATAACCTGTCGGCTGAATCACTGCAGCATTTGAGCAACTATCAAAGGCGTACCGGCATCAATTTTGGTTTGCATCTGGGGGTCGAACATCCAGCGTCTGCTCAATACGACAGCCACGTTTGGCTCACTGGACTTTCTGCGCAAGACAGAATGTTGCTGCAAATGCAGTGGGATGCTTTGGTGGATGAGCCTGGTTCGGATCAGTTTTTTGAATTGCTGGATAGATTAAAAACAACAGCGGACTATCTAAAGGCCAAAGATGATCTGGTTCGGCGTGTACGATCAACATTGGAGGCGGCAGCACAAGACGAAGTATTGCGTTCGGCATTGTTTCATCTGGCGGCCAATAGAGTGAGTTGCTGTGATTCGGCCGCTTTTATTTTCAGTGCATTGGAAACCGAGGTGCTGGTTTTTGAAGCGCGCGCTACGCCTGACCCTTTAAACGTTGAGCTCAATCTAGCCAAACTTAGACGCGGACAGTTTCGTTTATTGGAAGTTGATCGTTTGGCAACCCGAGATGCCCAACAACGGCGCGAGCAGTCACAAGCGGTAGATGAAGTTGAGTTGATTTTAAGTTATCGCCTGGCGTTGACAGAAACGTTGCAGTTGCCAGGCCAGCCCAAAAATATTAAGTACGGCGCGTTGGCGAAGGTTGAGACATCGGTCATTGAAGCGGCCCGACTAGACATATTGAAGAAGAACAACAGCGATGAAATGTTGAGCTTCATGACAAAAGAATCATTTTGGGTTGAGTTTCTGGAAGCGCGCTATGTCGACAGATTTACAGCCAATACCGAACATAAAGCAGAGATTGATTTTGAAGCCCTGCAAGTTGCTGGTAGCACCAGTTATGAGGTGAGTAACACTAACTTCGACAACTGGAAGCGTGAGCGACAAGCGTTGCTCACCTCTCTAACCCGTGATGCATTGGCCAAGCTTGATGCGTTGCAGCAAGCAGCGGCGCCCGAGTAACGGCGCCGCTCAAGGGCTGGCTTAGGACTTCCAGACTTGTGGGTTGACCAGATCCTGCGGGCGCTCCCCCAGTAGAGCGCTGCGCAGGTTGGCCAGTGCGCGGTTGGCCATCGCCTCACGGGTTTCGTGTGTGGCTGAACCTATGTGTGGCAGCGTTACAGCGTTTTTGAGCTCAAACAGCGGCGACTCCGCCAGAGGCTCTTTCTCGTAGACATCCAACCCGGCGCCGCGAATCGTGCCGTTTTGCAGGGCTTGGATCAGCGCGGGTTCATCCACTACAGGCCCACGGGAAATATTCACCAAAATCGCACTGGGTTTCATCAAGCCCAGTTCGCGTTGGCTGATTAGGTGTTTGGTTTTTTCGCTTAGTGGCACCACCAGACACACAAAGTCCGCTTCGCCCAGCAATTGATCAAGGCTGCGAAATTGCGCGCCCAGTTCGTGTTCCAGTTCGGTCTTGCGGCTGTTGCCGCTGTAGATGATTGGCATGTTGAAGCCCAGACGACCGCGACGGGCAATGGCTGCGCCAATGTTGCCCATCCCGACAATGCCCAGGGTTTTGCCGTGTACATCGCTGCCAAACAGAGTTGGGGGTACGCTGGCTTGCCACTGACCGGCTTTGGTCCAGGCATCCAGCTCAGCAACTCGGCGGGCGCTGCTCATGATCAGCGCAAAACCCAGATCGGCGGTGCTTTCGGTGAGCACGTCCGGGGTGTTGGTGAGCATGATCCCGCGTTCGTTGAAGTAGTCCAGGTCGTAGTTGTCGTAACCGACTGAAACGCTGGACACCACTTGCAGTTGGGTGGCGCTTTCCAGTTGCTTGCGTCCCAGCTTGCGGCCCACGCCAATCAACCCGTGGGCGTGGGGCAGAGCTTCATCAAACTGTGCATTGATGTCGCCGAGCTTGGGGTTGGGGGCAATAACATTAAAGTCTTGCTGCAAACGCTCGATCATCTGGGGCGTGACACGGCTGAAGGCGAGTACGGTTTTTTTTGTGCTGGAAAGGCTCATCAGAACAAGGCTCATCGGCTGTCGGGAATGTAAGCACGCTAACATTCCCGCCGATCATCCGCCAACTCTGTAGTCGCTGCCCCAGGCTGCGAAGGGTTGCGGGGCAACCCGTTGTTTCAAAGGCTCTTCGCACTCAATCGCAGCCTGCGGCAGTGACTACAGGTCACGTTTATGTCAGCTATACGTTGCCAGTTCAGTTTGGTGTGCGGCCAGTATTTCTGGCAGCGAACCCCGCAGGTACTCAACCCAGGTTTTGATTTTTGCATCCAGGTATTGGCGCGATGGGTAGATGGCGTACAGGTTCAGTTCTTGCGAGCGGTACTTGGGCAGCATGCGCACCAGTGTGCCGTTGCGCAGGCCGTCGATAGCCGCGTACACGGGCAATACGCCCACTCCCATGCCGCTGGTAATCGCGGTTTTCATGGCGTCGGCGGAGTTGACCAAAAACGGTGAGGTGTTGATCAGCACCATTTCTTGGCCTTCAGGGCCGTCAAACGCCCATTTATCCAGCGGAATCACCGGGCTGACCAGTCGCAGGCAGGCATGGTTGAGCAGGTCGCTGGGCTTGCTCGCGTTGCCGTTGGCTTTTACGTAGCCGGGGGAGGCGCAGACGATGCTGTAAGTAATGCCCAAACGCTGGGACACAAAGCCTGAGTCCGGCAACTCGCTGGCGAGCACGATGGACACGTCGTAGCCTTCGTTGAGCAAGTCCGGTACGCGGTTGGCCAAGGTCAAGTCGAAGGTCACGTCGGGGTGGGTTTTGCGATAGCGGGCGATGGCGTCGATCACAAAGTGCTGACCGATGCCGGTCATGGTGTGCACTTTTAATTGGCCTGCCGGGCGCGAGTGAGCATCGCTGGCCTCGGCTTCGGCTTCTTCGACATACGCCAGAATCTGTTCGCAACGCAGTAAGTAGCGTTTGCCCGCTTCGGTCAGGGCAATGCGTCGGGTGGTGCGATTGAGTAGTCGGGTTTGCAGGTGGGCCTCAAGGTTGGAGACCGCGCGCGAGACGTTAGCCGTGGTGGTGTCCAGCATGGCGGCGGCAGCCGTGAAACTTCCGGCTTCGGCCACACAACTGAAGGCGCGCATGTTTTGCAAAGTGTCCATGGAGTGCTCTCAAGGGGCGGTATAGGGGACAGCAACAAAGTAGACAGCAACAAATTGTGACACGAAGTTTCAGCCTTTACAGGCGGTTGTTCATTCGACCAACGGATTATTCTGCGAACGGTAATAAAGATTCGCACTTATGCCTGCTTATCGTTGCGCCTGCCAAGCCATAGACTTCTCTAAATCAAGCCTTATCCATCCACGTCGGGAATTTGCAGCAGTGCCGCGTCGCATCAGCAGAGAGCTTAAAGCCCTCAGTGTTCTGGCTTTATCGTTAGCATTAAACGGCTGTATTGGTTTTGGCGGCATTGGCCCAAAAGGCAAAATGCTGGCCGCCAATACCTTGGCCACCGACGAGGCGATTCAAAGCGCCGCGCAAGACGCAAACTGGCCCAAAGCCCAATGGTGGCACGCTTATGGCGACCCACAACTGGATAGCTGGATCAGTCTTGCGGTACAGGGTAGCCCAACCATGGCTATGGCTGCAGCCCGTGTGCGTCAGGCCAAGGCGATGGCGGGTGTGGCTGAGTCTGCCGAATCCTTGCAGATTAATGGGGAATCGACGCTCAAGCGCCACAACTGGCCGTCTGACCAGTTCTATGGCCCCGGCGGGTTGGACAACACCACCACGTGGGATAACAACGCCGCATTGGGCTTTAGTTTTGCCCTCGACCTGTGGGGCCGCGAAAGCAATGCCACTGAACAGGCCGTGGACATGGCGCACATGAGTGCAGCAGAGGCGCGTCAGGCCCAGCTCGAATTACAGAACAATGTGATTCGCGCCTATATCCAGTTGTCGCTGCATTACGCCCAACTGGACATCATTGAGTCGACGTTGCACCAGCAAGAGCAAATTCTCGATCTGGCGCAAAAGCGTCTTGATGGCGGCATCGGTACGCACTTTGAAGTCAGTCAGGCGCAAGCCCCACTGCCTGAGATTCATCGTCAGATCGACGCTCAGGAAGAAGAAATTGCCCTGACCCGCAACCAACTTGCAGCCTTGGCCGGTAAAGGGCCGGGCGAGGGGGCACGCCTCAAGCGTCCAACCTTGGCGTTGAGCACTGCGCTCAAGTTGCCTTCGGCTTTGCCTGCGCAATTGCTGGGTCAACGTCCGGACGTAGTGGCCAGTCGTTGGGAAGTCGCCGCACAAGCCCGTGGCATTGATGTGGCGCATGCGGGCTTCTACCCCAACGTCGATCTGGTGGGCAGCATCGGCTTTATGGCCACTGGCGGCGGTGCGCTGGAGTTTTTGACTGGCAAAAAACTCAACTACAATGTCGGCCCGGCAATTTCCTTGCCGATTTTTGATGGTGGCCGGTTGCGCTCTGAGCTCGGGGTGGCCTCGGGTGGTTATGACATGGCTGTGGCCAAGTACAACCAAACGCTGGTCAATGCGCTCAAGGGTATTTCTGATCAATTGATCAAACGTGAGTCGATGGAGAAACAACAGGAGTTTGCGGCTGAGTCGGTGCATGCGGCGCAAAAAACTTACGACATCGCCATGATCGCGTTTCAGCGTGGGCTGACTGACTACCTCAACGTGCTGAATGCCCAAACCTTGCTGTTTCATCAGCAGCAAATTCAGCAACAGGTTCAGGCTGCACGTCTGAGTGCTCACGCTGAGCTGGTGACGGCATTGGGCGGTGGCCTTGGCGCTGGCAATGACGTGCCCAAAGACGATCGTTACGTGCCCGATAAACCTCCAGCCATCATGGCGCTGTTCGATCATTGATGCCGCCTGTGAGAGCTGCCGCAGGCTGCGGTTTTTTGATCTTTTTAAAAGGTCGCAGCCTTCGAGATGCGTTGTTACTCAAACCTGAGAGCCTTTAGATGAACCACTTGCCCGCCCCGGTACGCTGGCTGTATTCCCTGGAATGGCGCCGAGGCTTTTTTGACTGGGCGCGCAGCGATGGCGTGACCTGGGTTCATATTTTCAAAGTGCTGGTGGCCGCGTTTCTGACCCTGTGGCTGGCCATGCGTCTTGAACTGCCACAACCACGCACCGCCATGATCACGGTATTTATCGTGATGCAGCCCCAGAGCGGCCAGGTGTTTGCCAAGAGCTTTTACCGCTTCTTGGGCACCTTGACCGGCTCGGCGATGATGGTCGCGCTGATCGCCTTATTCGCGCAAAACACCGTGTTGTTTCTAGGGGCTATGGCCATCTGGGTCGGTATTTGTGCCGCGGGTGCAGCGCGCAGCCGTAACTTTCGTGCCTACGGTTTTGTCCTGGCGGGCTATACCGCCGCGATGGTTGGCTTGCCTGCGCTGGCCAACCCGGATGGTGCTTTCATGGCCGCCGTGTGGCGTGTGCTGGAAATCTCGTTAGGCATTTTGTGCTCGACCGTGGTCAGCGCGGCGATCTTGCCCAAAACAGCGGGCGCGGCAATGCATGACGCCTTGTATAAGCGCTTTGGCGTGTTCGCCGGTTTTGTGGCAGAGGGCTTGCGTGGCCAGTCTTCTCTGGAGGCTTACGAAGCCAGCAACGTGCGCTTTATCGGCGAGAGCGTTGGGCTGGAAGGCATGCGCAGCGTCACGGTGTTTGAAGACCCGCACATGCGTCGGCGCAGCGGTCGCCTGAGTCGTCTTAACAGCGAATTCATGGCCATCACCACCCGTTTTAACGCCTTGCACCAATTGCTCGCCCGTCTGCGCAGTCGCGGCGTGGTGCAAGTGGTGGCCGCCATTGAGCCAGAGCTTGAGCTGCTCGCCCAGTTGCTCGACCCCTACAGTGGGCGCTCGTTAACAGACAAAGACGCCGCCGTACTGGCCGAGCAATTGGCTGCATTCAAGGCCGGCTTGCCCGAACATGTGCGTGGTTTGCGCGTTAAGTTTTTGGAAACCGACCCCAGCCCTTCGGATTTTCTGGACTTCAACACCGCTTACGAATTGCTGTATCGCTTTGTTGATGACATGCACAGCTATGCCCAGACCCACGCATCGCTGGCCGATCACACCCACGAGCGCGAGCGTTGGGACGAGCCCTTTATCTCGCAAACCAACTGGTGGTCAGCTGCGGCTTCTGGTATTCGAGCGTCGTTCATTTTGGTGGTGCTGGGCACCTACTGGGTGATGACGGCTTGGCCAAGCGGCGCCACCATGACCCTGATTGCGGCGGCCACCGTTGGCCTGTCGGCCGCAACGCCCAACCCAAAACGCATGGCGTTTCAAATGGCGTGCGGCACCTTTATCGGGGCGTTGGTGGGCTTTTTCGAAATGTTCTTCGTGTTGCCGCACATCGATGGCTTCCCGTTGCTGTGCCTAGTGTTGGCGCCGGTAATCATGTTTGGGTCGTTCCTGACATCGCGAGCCAATTACGCGGGTGTGGGCCTGGGCTTGCTGATCTTTTTTAGCACCGGTTCGGTGCCGGACAACCTGACGATTTACAACCCGTACCAGTTCATCAACGACTACATCGCAATGGTCATCGGCATGTTGGTGTGTGCCGCTGCTGGCGCGATCATCCTGCCGCCCAACAGCCGCTGGTTGTGGAGCCGTCTGGAGCAAGACCTGCGTGAGCAAGTGGTGTATGCCATCAGCGGCAAGTTGAAAGGGTTGAGTTCCAGCCTTGAAAGCCGAACCCGCGACTTGATGAATCAGGCATATGGTTTGGCCGCCGGTCAGCCGCAGGTGCAACGTACTTTGCTGCGTTGGATGTTCGTGGTGCTGGAGGTCGGTCACGCCATTATTGAACTGCGTAAAGAGCAAGCGATCTTACCGATTCACCCGGCCTATGCCGAAGCCCAGCCGTGGCGTCAGGCCATTCGGGTGATGGGGCGTGCGTTGGTGCGGTTATTTATCAGCCCCAGTGAAAGCAACCTTGAGCGTGCGCTGATCGCCGTCGATCACGCGATCAGCAGGGTGCAAGCCACTGACGAGCCCTTCGCGCGTAACTTCGACACCTCGGCGCTGGTTCGTGTGCAAAGTTACCTGCACTTTATTCGTACTTCACTGCTCGACCCGCAATCGCCGCTGGCCGCCTACGCTCAGCCGCAAGGACTAGAACATGCCTCGTGAAATCGCCTTCCACGGCGTCTACATGCCCACCATGACCCTGATGTTCTTTATCGCGGCGGGGTTGGCGTGGGGCTTTGACCGACTGCTTTCTGGCTACGACTTGTACCGCTTCTTTTGGCACCCGGCGCTGCTGCGCTTGAGCCTGTTTGCTTGTCTTTTTGGCGCTATGGCGCTCACTGTTTACCGTTGAGACCGATCCGATGAAAAAGTTCTTCAGCCTGCTCGCCACCTTGCTGGTTTTGGCCCTTGCGATATGGATCGGCCGAACCCTGTGGGTGCATTACATGAACACCCCGTGGACCCGCGATGGTCGGGTACGCGCCGACATTATCAACGTCGCCGCCGATGTGAACGGCTACGTGGTTAACGTGCCAGTCAAAGACAACCAGTTGGTGAAAAAGGGCGACGTACTGCTGGAAATCGACCCCGAGCACTACGAGCTTGCCGTCAAGCAGGCGCAGTCACTGGTGGCTTCACGCAAGGCCACTTGGGAGATGCGCAAGGTCAATGCACGTCGCCGTGCCGACATGGACAACTTGGTGATCTCCAAAGAAAACCGTGACGATGCTGGCAACATAGCGGACTCGGCGCTGGCTGATTATCAGCACGCGTTGGCACAGCTCGACTCGGCCATGCTCAACCTCAAACGCACCAAAGTCCTGGCCACGGTTGACGGTTACGTCACCAACCTCAACGTGCATCGTGGTGACTACGCGCGTGTAGGCGATCCCAAAATGGCCGTGATCGACAAAGATTCATTCTGGGTTTACGGCTTTTTCGAAGAGACCAAGTTGCCGCACATCCGCGTGGGCGACAAGGCAGACCTGCAAATGATGAGTGGCGAAGTGTTGAAAGGCCACGTGGAAAGCATCTCCCGAGGCATCTACGACCGTGATAACCCTGAGAGCCGTGAACTGGTGGCTGACGTGAACCCGACATTCAACTGGGTGCGTTTGGCTCAGCGAGTGCCGGTGCGTATTCACATTGACGAAATCCCGGACGGCTTCCTGCTGGCGGCGGGCACCACCTGCACCGTGATCGTGCAGCAGGATGACGTTGACGCGCATCCTGCCCATTGACCCGTAGCAGCTGCCGAAGGCCGTAAGACTATCCATTCCGGTTGTTCTGATTCACCGTGATGGCCAATTTACGAACGCTTCGCGCCCGATCGCAGCCTTCGGCAGCTCCTACAAAAGCTGGGATAACCGCCGATCCCCTGTAGGAGCTGACAAGGCACGCAGGCTG
>NZ_JBUZPJ010000016.1:0-120760 GCF_055406205.1 Pseudomonas sp. E315
CAATCTCTTGGGCGTTCACTTGCGTTCCCCCGAGCGCTGAATGACAGAGGAAGTGTAGCCAAGACCGCAGAAAAGTTATTTCGAGAACAGCACACTAGTGCGTAGTTGGGGGGGGCTCGTCAGAGTGTGCTTGAGTAAGCATCTATCTGTTAAGGCACTGTTAACATTGCGATTTGGTTTGGTGAAGTATCTAAAGAATTTTCATTCATGAATTACGGAACCTTCTGAATTGATTAAAAAAGTTGAATGTGTAAGGTTGGAGGGGCTGGCATGTAGTGGTTGGAGTATTGGATTACTGTGGTGCTGGTTCTTCTTAAAGATCTACAGCGCAGGGCCTATGTAAGTTTAATAAAAATATTTGGCTGAGGGTTGTAAGTTTTTGGAAGTATATGAAATGTTCCAGATTTAGGATAAATAATTTATGCGTAAAACTCAAAAAGCAATAATTGTCGTAGATGCCTACGGCCCTGCTCGAGTTTTTCGCGAATACATTAAGTCTGCGGGTCTA
Source organism: Pseudomonas sp. E315 (assembly GCF_055406205.1). Lineage (NCBI taxonomy): Bacteria > Pseudomonadati > Pseudomonadota > Gammaproteobacteria > Pseudomonadales > Pseudomonadaceae > Pseudomonas > Pseudomonas sp. E315. The sequence goes on from NZ_JBUZPJ010000016.1 coordinate 509, forward strand.
GTGTGTTTTTATATACAAGGCACTTCTAGATCTTTACCTAGATTAAAATTAATGGGCCTAGAAAAATATGATTATTGCATAACGCATGAAGGAGGCCTTAAAGAAACGATAGGAGAAATACTAGGCGCTTGTGAGAGCCTGAGAGTAAAGTTATTAGAGATCATTGCAGGCATAGAGCCTGGGGTGTTATTAGCTGATCAACTAAGTAGCCACTTTGAGTTTCGATACAAACGGTATTGGTAAAAGTGCTGCAAGACGCGACAAATATATTATGGTACTCGTACTTGAAAGCGCAAATATAACTGTACCAAAATACATAAAGTCCAATAAGTCTAGATGACTTGTTGGGATTTTTAGAAGCGGAGCATGGACTCCCTGTCGTATTGAAACCTCTTGACAGTGCCGGCACTAATGGCGTGCATTTTTGCCACACAGTACAAGACGTTGAAAATGCATACGGAGCTATTATCGGTGTCGAAAATAATATAGGAAGTATAAATAGAGAGCTATTAGCACAAAGCTATTTAAACGGCACGGAGTACTTTGTGAATACGGTGAGCCGTGAAGGAAAACATTATGTGGCAGATATATGGCGTGCAGAAAAAGTACCGCTGCCTGGATACGCCAGTGTATACGATAAAAACTTTCTTATTGGCAGCCAATCGATCGAATACAGCGATTTATCCAATTATGTATTTCTAATTCTAGATGCATTAGAAATAAAATATGATGCAGAGCATACTGAAGTTATCATCACCAAAAAAGGCTCTGTCGTTGTAGAGTCAGCTTCTAGAATATCGGGTGCTTTAGAGCCGACATTTAACCATGCTTGTTTGGGCTATGATCAAGCACAAATAACACTTGAAAGCTATATATTGCCTAAAGCTTTTATGGTGAAAATTGGTACCCCGTATCCTTACAAGAAAGCGGCACTGCAGATGTATTTGTCAGCAGGAAAAGGTGGAATAGTAAAAGAATCGAACGTAGAGAATACCTTGAAGCAATGTTCGAACATTATAAATTACAGCTTAAAATTTGATCGGGGCGATGTTATATATAAAACAATTGACTTGAGCAGTTCAATAGGTGTGGCTACATATTGTAGGAAAGACTAAACAGGAACTTATGAATGCCTATGAAGTTATAAAGTCTGGTATCAATAATATGGTCTTGATTTGAGCTGGCCGCTAATAGCTTGCAATTTCGCTCGAGTGTAAGAAGGCATGAGGCCAGTAAAAGCACAAATATAAGATGTAGCATAGGCTATAGAATTAAGTTGTCGGCAAAGTAATTGTAAGGGAGTACGCGGGGTTGTAAGTAAGTGTGGTTAATCACTCTTGAGGGAAAGTACATGTTTGAATTAGAAGAGCTGAAATTTCTACCTCCTAAAGACATACCTAAATTAGCAGGTAGATTTGGAACGCCACTTTTTGTATATGATCAAGAAACTATAAGTAGAAATTACGATTATTTTAAAAGCATACCAAGTGCATATGGTCTGACTGTACGCTACTCAGTGAAAGCCAACCCTAACGCTGCAATATTAAGAGTGTTTGACACACTAGGCGCATCATTTGACGTGAGTTCTGTATGGGAAGCACAACGATGTGTTAATGCTGGCATTCAACCCTCCAAAATTCTCATTACTGCGCAAGAAATTTCCGGCCCATGGGAAAGTCTTTGTAATTCAGGTATGGAATATGATGCAGGATCACTCCAACAACTTATTAAGTACGGTCAATGCTTTCCAAATTCGGAGGTTTCTTTACGGATTAATCCCGGGTTTGGATCTGGATTGGTTCAAAAGTTAACGAGTGGCGGCCCTCATTCAAGCTTTGGATTATGGTTTGAACAACTCGATGAAGCTATAGCAATAGCATCTGAATACGGTCTTATAATTAAGAGAATTCACATTCATATTGGATCAGGGCACGATTCTGAGATATTGGAGAAAACTGTCATACGGGCATTGGGTTTCTGTCAAAAAATCTAATCAGTAACAGTACTGAATCTTGGTGGCGGTTATAAAATAACGGCACTTAATGCAGATAGTAATTACGATCATCATGCCGTTGGGGATCGGATTAAAGGATACTTAGAAAGTTTCTTTCAGGACACCTCAAGAAAAATCAAGCTAGAGGTTGAACCAGGTACAGCGCTAGTCGCGCTTGCTGGGTCGGTGATCGCACGTGTAATCGATATTACTAATACAGGTGAAAAAGGCTATACATTCATTAAGATTGATGCCGGCCTTACTGAAGTTATGCGCCCATCTTATTATGGTGCAACTCACCCGCTCGTTGTAGTTAATGAAGACGGCACAACTCAAAATGATGTGGCTTATGAGCAGATGGTATGTGGGCACTGCTGTATAGCAGGCGATAGCTTGACACCTGAATCTGGTAATACTGAAATGTTTAAATCCATACTGCTCGCCTCGGCTAAAGTTGATGACTTTCTGGTCATTGAACGAACAGGCGGTTACGCTGCGAGTATGAGTGTGAAAAACTTTAACTCTTATCCTGAAGCTGCGGAGGTTTTTCGTAACAGTAACGGTAACTACCATGTGATACGTTCACGTCAGACATTAGATCAAATCGTGCAAAATGAACTGCCGTTGCCAGATAAAACTTAATTTAGTCAATGTGAATTTATTAGAAGTGCACTATTAAACTAAAATAATAAGAGGCTACGTATGCAAAGTCCAGAATTCAAGCTTTCTGACTCTTTATCTGGGGATTTAGAAGGTAGCGCAGATGTACAATTAGCTCCAGTGAAGGGTAATGATATACGCAGAACGTTACCAAGAGAGTACTTTGAGAGAAAACCTGTTTTGTTTTTAAGTAAAAACCTGTTGGCTTTAACTTTGATAGGGTGCGGATGGCTAAGTATAGATTTCGCTCTAAGTGTAAAGCTCACATGGTATTCATTATTGATGGGGGGTGTTGGCTTTATATTGTGCGGACTTATGTATGCTCATCTTATTGAACTGCAGCACGAATGTTTGCATCACCATGCTTTTAAGTCTCCTTTTCTAAATCGTTTACTCGGCGTAACTGCCGGGGCATTTATGTTGAGTTCCCATTCTCATTATCGGTATGACCACCTACGGCATCATGCTTATCTTGGTACAGATCGCAATATGGAGCACTTCAATTACAGATTTAATAATCTAAATTCGATACCTGGTTTCTTGGCAGCATTTTTTGATTTAAACAGGTATAAAAAAGTAGGGTTAATTTTAGTCTGTGCTTTGAATGGCTCAAAAATTGAAGGTATATCCAAAAATTTAGCACAGAGACATATAAAACAAGAATATCTAATCTATGCCGCATTGGTAATATTAAGCATGGCTCTGTCTTTGTGCTTCAACACTTGGTTAATAGCTCTAGCATGGTGGCTGCCCACCTTAATTATTGCTGAGGGTGCTCATTTTATGATTGAAATGCCAGAGCACTATGGACTTAATACCCAAACAGTTCCTGATGTTTTGGAAAATACTAGGACTATAAAAACAAACTGGTTGGCTGCTTGGTTTGTTAATGGAAATCATATTCATGCAGCTCATCACTTTCACCACGGCGTTCCAATGTGTAATTTAAAGTTTGTTCATGAATTGATCAAGCCACAATTACAAATTGTAGAGACCTCATATACTCAATTCTTCCGGGACGTCATTTCAGGACGAATCACCCATAGAGCAGATGCTACGTGTATGCCAAGGTAGAAAATGTAGCCACAGCATGATTAAAGCCCCTTAATCATGCTGTTTGATCTCCATCATTAAGGTCTTTATTACATTAAATATAAAGAGGTATTACATGAAAAAAGTAGGGTTCGTTGGCTGGCGGGGGATGGTAGGCTCAGTGCTTATGGAAAGAATGTTTGAAGAGGACGATTTTCAATACATGGAGCCATATTTTTTTAGTACTTCTAGCATTGGTGGTACAGGACCGAAAATATCAGGAAAAGCACACGAACTTAAAGATGCTTATAATCATCTTGAGTTGGGTGAGATGGATATCATAGTAACGTGTCAAGGAGGTGAGTACACTAAGGCCGTATACCATTCATTGAGAGAAAAAGGGTGGAATGGGTATTGGATTGATGCGGCCTCTGCTTTAAGGATGAATGAAGAGGCCTGTATAATTCTCGACCCAGTAAACCACAGAGAGATTAATTCTTCCATAAAAGAAGGCTGCAAACTTTTTGTTGGCGGTAACTGTTCCATAACTTTAAGTTTGATAGGCTTGGCAGGACTGTTTCAAGCAAATTTGGTTGAGTGGATGAGTCTTATGACATACCAATCAGCATCTGGCGCTGGAGCTGCTAGTGTGCGAGAGCTGATCGAAGAAACACGTTATCTTAGTAATAATTTACCTGAAAATTTAATAAACAATTCTTCAGTTCTTCCTTTAGTTCAAGAAACCACAAAGCTTATCCGTAGTAGTGGAAATCCCACACCTGAATTCGGCGCTCCCTTACTAGGCAGCGTTATTCCATGGATCGATACTGATCTTGGTGATGGCAATAGTAGGGAGGAATGGAAGGGTGAAGTTGAAGCAAACAAGATTTTAGGCCTGCCTGAAGGAACAATAAAAGTTAATGGTATTTGTGTGAGAGTAGGAGTCGTACGGTGCCACAGCGCGGCTATCACAATAAAGTTGAAGCGTGATTTGAGCGATAAAGAATTTTCAGAAATAATTTCTAATTCAAACGAATGGGTTGAGTATGTGGCCAACAGCAAAACCGAAACTGTGCATAAACTGACCCCGGCTGCTATTGCTGGAACGCTAAAGATTGGAGTAGGCCGATTTAAAAAACTCGGATTTAATGATGAATCTATATATTCAGTATTCACTGTAGGGGATCAGCTACTTTGGGGTGCAGCCGAACCCTTGCGCAGAATTCTGAGAATATTGATTGTATAAACATGAGGCTGCAATGAACCGGTCGTCCGGCTTGATGCGTTATAACGATGAATAATTAAATAATAGCGCTCAATAAATATGCGTAAATACATAGGCTGCGTCAATCTACGGGTGGTGCGCAGTAGTTGCGTATTCAATGCTTTTAATCGGAAACATTACTCAAAAAACCAAGTCCTTTTCTTGTGTGTTTGTTAATATTTACATCAGTTACAGTAATTTTATTCATTTGTGACGCAAAAAACTTCCCAGAGCTTTTTGCTTCTGGGAAGTTGAAGCAAGCAAGCAAGCAAGCAAGCAAGCAAGCAAGAAATGATCTGGCGGGTATAAATCTCAGCAACTTTATAAGCTGGGGCTTAATGATTTACCCATTAGCTTATATTGAGCTGGCGATAGTGGTGACTATCATATTGGGCGTAAACCCAATAGCAATAGCAATAGCAATAGCGATAATCATAAGAGTGTTTTTTAAGCAAATCCTCGATAGCTATCTGGTTTATATAAGTTGTGCTGTCCCAGAGCTATTGGCCCTACGCGCCAGTGAAGCCATCGTCTCGCGGACGCGCTGGATCTTATTCAATATGTCTTCCCCTTTCGCACTCCATACATACCGTGTCGGCTGTGCATTTCGCCAAAGGCAAGCCAGGCTGGGTGCGTTCAAGCACCTTAACCTGGCTCTTCTCATCGCAGCAGAGCGACAGCGCTTTATCGGGCGGTTAAGGACAGCCCGATGACGTCCCAAAACTTATCTTCGAAGTTCGGATCATTGGACCGTTTGGAAGTACGTGTCAGGTGCGGTTTTATATCGTTAGCAGCCCATTATCCTCTGGACACTGGCTGGTGAAATGCCTGCGACCGCGCCATGCTTCGGTGACTCCAGCGAGGTTGTCCAATGGGCGGTTTAACCACTTGCTCGATCACGCGGGCCAAAGCATCTGCTGGTAACGAGGAGGGTTGTTATGCAGTCCCTCCAAACCCAGCTCTGAAAAACGCCGACTGAGCACAATGAAAACCCCACCAGCTTGCTATTTCGACGCGCGAACAACCTTGCGCGGCTAATAAAATCACACGCGCTCGACGACCATCACGTTGGTGGATGGTGGCAGATCTGACGCGACGGCTGAGTTCGGCAAATTCTTCTGGGGCGAGGGTAATGTCCTGCGAGTTCACGGGCAATCTTCTAGTGCTGGCTGACTGCACATGTATAGCCAGTCAGGCGGAGATCTTATTGCTGAGACTGCACACTAGCGCCTATCAAGTGAGTTACACTGCGCCGCTTGCACTGATCAAAGATTTTTGAAGGTAAAACATGACGTTCAAGGCGCCGGATAGCCTCGCCGAGCAAATTGCTCATCACCTCGCCGAACGTATTATTCGCGGCGAGCTAAAGCCTGGGGAACGCATTCAAGAGCAGAAAGTGACGCTGGCGCTCAATGTCAGCCGTGGCTCTGTGCGCGAAGCTTTGCTGATTCTGGAACGTCGACATCTGATCGCTATCCTCCCGCGACGTGGCGCTCATGTCACAGAGCTGACGGCACACAAGGTGCAGAGCCTGTGTACGCTGATGAGCGAGATGTACATTTTGCTGGGCAACGCCGTTGCCCAACGCTGGGCAGTGGCGGCCGATTTGGGGCCGTTTTTGCAAATCCAGCAGCGCCTGAGCGCCAGCTATGAGCGTCAGGACATCAGCGCTTTTGTTGAAGACAGCTTCAATGTGATGCGCGCTGCGTACCCGTTTGCGAATAACCCGTACCTGCAAGAAACCGTCGAAAACCTGCACCCGGCCATGAGCCGTGCCTACTACTTGGCACTGGAACAGCGCAAAGCCGAGATGAGCGAGTTTTTGGGGTTGTTTGCGCAACTGCTTGAAGCGGTAATGGCGCGCGACCTGCCACAAGTTCGTGTGGTGCTCAGCCGCTATGCGCAACGCAGTTGTGACCTGGTGTTGTCTGCCTTGACGGTTGCCTAAGCGTGCGGCTCAAGTGCATCAAGCTGGCGGGTTTCAAGTCTTTCGTTGATCCCACAACGGTTAACTTTCCGAGCAACATGGCGGCGGTTGTAGGCCCTAACGGCTGCGGCAAATCGAACATTATCGACGCTGTGCGCTGGGTGATGGGTGAAAGCTCGGCTAAAAACCTGCGCGGCGAGTCGATGACCGATGTCATCTTCAATGGCTCCACTACCCGCAAACCGGTGAGTCAGGCCAGTATTGAACTGGTATTTGATAATTCTGACGGCACTTTGCTGGGCGAGTACGCGGCCTACGCCGAGATTTCGATCCGACGTAAAGTCACCCGCGACAGCCAGACCACGTATTACCTGAACGGCACTAAATGCCGTCGGCGTGACATCACCGATATTTTTCTTGGTACGGGGTTGGGGCCGCGCAGTTACTCGATCATCGAACAAGGCATGATCTCCAAGTTGATCGAGTCCAAGCCTGAAGACCTGCGCAACTTCATTGAAGAAGCGGCGGGCATCTCCAAGTACAAGGAGCGTCGTCGCGAGACCGAAAGTCGAATTCGTCGAACGCACGAAAACCTTGCACGTTTGACCGACCTGCGTGAAGAGCTGGGTCGCCAGCTTGAGCGCTTGCATCGACAGGCTCAGGCGGCCGAAAAGTATCAGGAATACAAAGCTGAAGAGCGTCAACTCAAAGCCCAGTTGTCGGCCTTGCGTTGGCAAGCGCTAAACGAACAAGTGGGCCAGCGCGAAGCGATCATTGGCAATCAGGAAGTCAGCTTTGAGGCATTGGTTGCCGAGCAGCGTAACGCCGATGCCAGCATCGAACGCTTGCGTGATGGGCACCATGATCTGTCAGAGCGCTTCAATTTGGTGCAAGGGCGCTTCTATTCGGTGGGCGGTGACATTGCCCGCGTTGAGCAAAGCATTCAGCACGGCCAACAGCGTTTGCGTCAGTTGCAAGATGACTTGCGCGAAGCCGAGCGCTCGCGCCTTGAAACCGAATCGCATTTGGGCCACGACCGTACAATGCTCGCCACGCTCGGCGAAGAGTTGGCGATGCTTGAGCCTGAGCAAGAGATCACCAGTGCGGCCGCCGAAGAAGCGGCCGCTGCGCTGGAAGAGTCTGAAGTCACCATGCACGCATGGCAGGAGCAGTGGGACAACTTCAACCTGCGCTCAGCAGAGCCGCAGCGCCAGTCCGAGGTTTTGCAGGCGCGCATCCAGCAACTTGAAACCAGCATGGAGCGCGTGGCTGAGCGTCAGCGCCGCTTGGCTGAAGAGCGCGCTTTACTGGCGGCTGACCCCGAAGATGCCGCCATTCTTGAGCTGAGCGAACAACTAGCCACCAGTGAACTGGCCCAAGAAGAGTTGCATGCCAGCGAAGAGCAATTGGTTGAACGGCTAGAGCAGCTTCGCCATGATTTGCAGCAGGCGACTCAGGGCCAGCAACAGGCTCAGGGTGAACTGCAAAGGCTCAACGGGCGTTTAGCTTCACTCGAAGCGTTGCAGCAAGCAGCGCTTGATCCGGGCGCCGGTGCTGCGCAATGGTTGCGCGAGCAGCAGTTGGCCGAGCGTCCGCGATTGGCCGAGGGCTTGCGGGTTGAGGCTGGCTGGGAACTGGCCGTTGAAACGGTGCTGGGTGCTGACTTGCAGGCGGTACTGGTTGATGATTTTGCTCAACTGAGTTTGTCGGACTTTGCACAGGGCGATTTGCGCCTGTTCAGTGCTGGCTCGCAAGGCAATCGCAGCGCAGGCAGTTTGCTGGACAAGGTTGACGCCGATTTTGACCTTTCGCCTTGGTTGGGGCAGGTCAAGCCAGTAGAAAGTCTTGAGCAAGCGCTGGCTTTACGCGGGCAGTTGGCCGATGGTCAAAGCTTGATCAGTCGTGATGGTTACTGGGTAGGGCGCAACTTTTTGCGGGTGCGCCGCGCCAGTGAAGCTGAAAGCGGTGTCTTGGCCCGTGCTCAGGAAATTCAACGATTGGGGCTTGAACGCGATGAGCGTGAGGCCACGCTGGCAACGCTTGAGGAGCAGTTGCAACACTTGCGCGAGCAGCAATTGGTTCAGGAAGACGCGCGCGAGCAGGTGCGTCGTCGCTTGCAAGATGAAGCCCGCCAGCAAGGTGACATCAACGCCAAGTTGTCTGCCAGCAAAGCCAAGGTTGAGCAGTTAACGTTGCGCCGTCGCCGTTTGGACGAAGAGTTGGCTGAGCTGGGCGAGCAGCGTGCGGTTGAGCATGAGCAGGTAGGTGAGGCGCGCCTGCAATTGCAGGATGCGCTGGATGCAATGGCCACCGATACCGAGCAGCGCGAACTGTTGTTGGCGCAGCGTGACAGCCTGCGCGAGCGTCTTGATCGGGTGCGTCAGGAGGCGCGACAGCACAAGGATCATGCTCATCAGTTGGCTGTACGCCTGGGCTCGCTAAAAGCGCAGTACGATTCGACGCGCCAAGCGCTTGAGCGCCTGGAGTTACAGTCCGAACGGCTGGCTGAAAAGCGCGAGCAACTCACGCTTAACCTAGAAGAGGGTGAGGCACCCCTTGAAGAGCTACGTCTCAAACTTGAAGAGTTGCTCGACAAGCGTTTGAGCGTGGACGAAGAGCTTAAAGTTGCGCAGTTAGCGCTTGAAGATGCTGACCGTGAACTGCGTGATGCAGAAAAGCGCCGTAATCAGGCTGAGCAACAATCGCAACTAATCCGCGGCCAGTTAGAGCAGCAGCGTATGGAATGGCAAGCGCTGACCGTTCGGCGCACGGCGCTACATGATCAATTACTGGCAGACGGCTATGACTTGCACGGGGTGCTCGCCACCTTGAGCAATGAAGTCAATGAGCAGCAAGCGCAAGAGGAATTAGAACGCATTGCTGCGCGAATTCAGCGATTGGGCGCGATTAACTTGGCGGCCATTGATGAATATCAGCAGCAATCGGAGCGTAAGCGTTATCTGGATGCTCAAGATGCCGATTTGGTTGAAGCACTTGATACCCTCGAAAACGTTATTCGCAAAATTGATAAAGAAACCCGTAGTCGCTTCAAAGACACCTTTGATCAGATAAATGGTGGATTACAGGCGCTTTTTCCAAAAGTTTTCGGTGGTGGCAGCGCTTATTTGGAACTGACGGGCGAAGATCTACTCGATACAGGGGTAACGATCATGGCGCGGCCGCCGGGCAAGAAGAACAGCACGATTCATTTGCTGTCTGGCGGGGAAAAAGCGTTGACGGCATTGGCATTGGTTTTTGCCATTTTTAAACTCAACCCTGCACCGTTTTGTATGCTCGATGAAGTGGATGCGCCACTTGATGATGCCAACGTGGGGCGTTATGCCCGGTTGGTAAAAGAGATGTCGCAGACGGTGCAATTTATCTACATCACGCACAACAAGATCGCCATGGAAATGGCTGATCAATTGATGGGCGTAACCATGCACGAGCCGGGCTGCTCCCGTTTGGTGGCAGTTGATGTTGAGGAGGCAATGGCAATGGTCGACGCTTGAGCTATAAGCAAGTAAGGCCAGAATTTTCTTGTTTAAGGAAATTTCCAAGGATTAAAACTGATTTGGCGTACAGGCAAATGGCTATATCGATCTAGCTCAATGCGACAGACGGTGTAAAGTTATCTTTGGTCGTGCTAATTTAACGTCTAATTTTTTTGTACGTGGGCAAAACGCCATTCAGAACATAGAGTTGGCGCCACGTTTTAAAGGGCTTTAGGCTCTTCTTTTATAGAATCATTTTTTAGGGGCACGGGATTACATGGAAATCGGTCTGCGCGAGTGGCTGATCGTCATCGGCATAGTGGTCATCGCCGGTATTCTTTTTGATGGCTGGCGCCGCATGCGTGGCGGCAAGGGCAAGCTCAAGTTTCGGCTTGATCGCAGCTTTTCCAATGTCCCGGATGAGGACACCAGCGCTGAGCTGTTGGGCCCGCCACGGGTTCTGGATACGCCCACGCATAAAGAGCCTCAGTTGGACGAACATGACTTGCCTTCCGTGAGCATGACTGCCCGCGACAAAGGCTCCAAGCGCAGCAAGCGTGGTAGCGAGCCGAGCCAAGGCGACCTGAACCTCAATCTTGATCTGGATGATGACGGCCCGAGCATCAGCGCGCGCGATGATGATTTCCCTGCTGAAACCAAGTCACGCACCCGCTCCAGCCCAAGCGTGTCGACGGCTGTAGAAGCAAAAGAGCCTGTTCAGGCTGCAGAGGAAGTGCTGGTGATCAGTGTCATCAGTCGTGATCCTGCTGGTTTCAAAGGCCCGGCCTTGCTACAGAACATTCTGGAAAGCGGTTTGCGTTTTGGTGAGATGGACATTTTCCATCGCCACGAAAGCATGGCTGGCAATGGCGAGGTTCTGTTCTCTATGGCTAACGCCGTCAAGCCGGGCGTATTTGATCTGGACGATATTGATTTGTTCAGCACGCCAGCGGTGAGTTTCTTCTTGGGTTTGCCTGGCCCACGTCACCCCAAGCAAGCGTTTGATGTAATGGTGGCGGCTGCCCGCAAACTGTCCCAAGAACTCAATGGTGAGCTCAAGGACGATCAGCGCAGTGTTTTGACGGCTCAGACTATTGAGCACTATCGTCAGCGTATCGTTGAATTTGAGCGCCGCGCCCTGACTCAGAAACGCTGAAATATGTAGGAGTCGGCTTGCCGGCTTCTGCCTTGATAGCAGATGATTTAACGCACTGAGCAGCCACGGCTGCTCTTTTGCTTTGTGAGAGAACGCCCCCGATGACCGCCGCTAATACCCGAATTCTAGAGCTGCGTGCTGAACTGGATCAGCATAACTACCGTTACCACGTGCTTGACGAGCCGAGCATTCCTGACGCCGAGTACGATCGTCTGTTTCGTGAACTCAAGGCGCTCGAAGCTGAGCACCCGGAGCTGGTGACGGCTGACTCACCGACTCAGCGTGTCGGCAGTGCTGCATTGGCGGCGTTTACGCAAGTGCGTCACGAAGTGCCCATGCTGAGCCTGGGCAACGCCTTTGATGAAACAGACATGCGTGAGTTTGATCGCCGTGTCAGCGAAGGTCTCGATTTACCGGCGGGCGATCTGTTTGGTGGCGGTGCCGAAGTGGAATACAGCTGCGAGCCCAAGCTCGATGGGCTCGCCGTTAGTTTGCTGTATCAGAATGGTGTATTGGTGCGCGGTGCCACTCGGGGTGATGGCACTACGGGCGAAGACATTAGTGTCAACGTACGGACGGTGCGTAACATTCCGCTCAAGTTGCATGGCAGTGGCTGGCCGCAGGTGTTAGAGGTGCGCGGCGAAGTGTTCATGTCCAAGGCCGGCTTTGAACGTCTCAACGAGACGCAGCTGGCCGCCGGTGCCAAGCCGTTTGCTAATCCGCGCAACGCCGCTGCAGGCAGTTTGCGTCAGCTGGATTCGAAAATCACAGCGAGTCGCCCGCTGGAATTTTGCTGCTACGGGTTAGGGCAGGTCTCTGAAGAGTTTTCACACACGCACATCGGCAACCTCAAGCAGTTGCAGGAATGGGGTATGCCCATTAGCCATGAGTTGAAGCTGGCAAAGGGCATTGCTGAATGTCTGGAGTACTACCGTGATATCGGCGAGCGCCGAGCCTCATTGCCTTATGAAATCGATGGTGTTGTGTTCAAGGTCAACAGCTTGGCTTCGCAGCGCGAGTTGGGCTTTAGGGCGCGCGAGCCGCGTTGGGCAATTGCACATAAATTCCCGGCCATGGAAGAGCTGACCGAGCTGCTGGATGTGGAGTTCCAGGTCGGTCGCACGGGGGCGGTTACGCCAGTGGCACGGCTCAAGCCGGTCAAGGTGGCTGGGGTTACGGTCTCGAATGCAACCTTGCACAACATGGACGAAGTGGCGCGCTTGGGGCTGATGATTGGCGACACGGTGATTATCCGCCGTGCGGGTGATGTAATTCCGCAAGTGGTGCAAGTGGTGCTGGAGCGTCGTCCTGAGCATGCTCGCGCCGTGCATATTCCTGAGAGTTGCCCGGTATGCGGTTCGCACGTTGAACGTACGCAGTTGATCAAGCGCAGCAAAGGCCGCGAAACAGTCAGCGAAGGCGCTGTCTATCGGTGTGTCGGGCGCTTGGCCTGTGGTGCTCAGCTTAAGCAGGCCATCATTCACTTTGTGTCGCGCCGGGCGATGGATATTGAAGGGTTGGGTGAAAAATCGGTCGAGCAGTTGGTGGATGAGGGCCTGGTTCGCTCGCCTGCTGATCTGTACACCCTCACCTTTGAACAGATTGTGGATCTGGAAGGGTTTGCTGAGCTGTCGAGCAAAAATCTGTTGGCTGCTATTGCTGACAGCAAACGCCCCGGGCTTGCGCGGTTCATTTATGCTTTGGGCATTCCAGATGTAGGCGAAGAGACGGCCAAGGTGCTGGCGCGCTCGTTGGCCTCGTTGGAGCGCGTGCAGCGCGCATTGCCGCAAGTGTTGACCTATTTGCCGGATGTAGGGCTTGAAGTCGCTCACGAGATCCATAGCTTTTTCAACGATGCACATAATCAGCAAGTGATCTCCCAATTGCTGGCGCGTGGCCTTGAGTTGCAGGATCAAGGTGAGTTAAGTGCTGAGTTTGCGGCCAGCGCAACCTTGGGTGGCTTGATCGATAAACTGCATATTCCGTTCGTTGGACCAGGCGGTGCGCAAAAGTTGGCCGAAAAATTTGGCTCCCTGCAGGCAGTGATCGAGGCGGATTGGCTTGATATGCGCCAAGCGCTGCCTGAAAAGCAAGCCAAGGCTGTGCGTGAGTTTTTCGACAATCCTGACAATGCTCAGACGGCATTGGCAATCGAAGCGCAGTTGCGAGACTTCGGCATGCACTGGCAAAGCGAGAAAAAGGTCGTCGAAGGTTTGCCGCTGGCAGGGCAGACGTGGGTGTTGACGGGCTCGTTGGAATTGATGAGCCGCGATATCGCCAAAGACAAGCTCGAAGGCCTTGGCGCTAAAGTCTCGGGCTCGGTTTCGGGCAAGACCCATTGTGTCGTCGCCGGGCCGGGAGCGGGATCAAAGTTGGTCAAGGCCAATGAGTTGGGGCTTAAGGTGTTGGATGAAGAGGCGTTTGTGGCGTTCTTGAACGAGCAGGGCGTTGCCGCAGGCTGAGGCCGTGCCCGCTGTCTCATCTGATCGGGCACGTTTTGCGAAGGCTGCGCCATCATGCGCAGCCTTCGGCTATTGCGGTACGCGTCGAGCTGTTTTTCGGGCTGCATGACCCATGATTGGGTTTAGATCCAAGTGCTTGAGCCTATTCATTTTTTTATTCTTGCAGCAGCGGTTGTAACTTTTCGTCAGACAGGTACAATGGCGCCGTTCGCTGCTAGGCGGATGTTGTTATGGTGACCCTATCGGTCCCTCCGCAACGATTACCCGTGAACCTGGTCAGATCCGGAAGGAAGCAGCCACAGCGGGAACATTGTGTGCCGGGGTGTGGCTGGTGGGGTTGCCTCCATTTCAAAGCCCTCAAATGAGCAGGGTTTTGGGTCAAAACAAAAATTCTTAAATTTTGAATCGAAGCGCAGTCAGCGCGTTCGTGGCGTCTATTTATCTCCGCTTTCTCAATAGCGCTCTAGGCTCTGTTGCGATTTATTGTGCGCGCCATAAAAAATCAACTATTAATTGAATTGATTAAAGTAAGGCGGTGCGGAATTACCCAGGCCTTTTTTATGCACGCTAATTGGCCGTTATGGAATGCTCCATACCGGCGGTTTAGTATGTGGGTGCCACTTATAGGTGTCGTATTAAGGGCTGATGTAAGTGCTTAGTTATTTTTTATGGGTGTGTTGACTTAGTGAATACCAGTTAAAAGTTAATAGAGTTATTACTTTAAAAGGTTAAGTATGGAATGTATTTAAGACGATTCTTAAAAACACAGTTTTTTCTGTCTGCATGACGCTATGTGTCGCGGGCTCTCTAGCCCGGGGCTTTTGCGGGTTTGGTTAATGAGAAGTGTTTCTGCAAGGTGCTGAACATCGTTTAAGTGAGGTAGGCAGTCATGCGTGAATGTTCTGGCGAGAGTTGACATCTGACTGTGGGTGCGTGGTTTCTTGCAAAATAGAATTTAGCTCGTAAAATAACGTCACTCTTTAAGTGTCTTCTAACCGTTGCTGGTTGCCGGCCAATGGATAACATCGCCTGTCCGATTATTAAAATCTCATATTTAATCATTGTGTGAGCAGTTTTATGGGTGATTTGTTTTTTATCTCAGTGCGCAAAGGTGGGCTGATCTCAGATGGAATTTAACCGTGCGTATTAATCTTCCGGTGACCGGTGTTGAACAAACTTTTCCGGAGCATCAGCGGCTGATATCGGCCACCGATACTCATAGTCACATCACGTACTGCAATGCTGATTTCGCTGCCATGAGCGGTTTTACTCAGAGTGAGCTGATTGGCAGCACGCACAACCTTGTGCGCCACCCGGATATGCCCGCGGCTGTGTTCGAGCTTATGTGGCGCTATCTCAAAGCCGGGCACAGCTGGATGGGGGTTGTGAAGAACCGCTGTAAGAACGGTAATTTCTATTGGGTCAGTGCTTACGTAACCCCGATTCTTGAAGCCAATCGCGTGGTGGGCTACGAGTCGGTACGCGTCAAACCGACTCGCGAGCAGGTTGCACGCGCTGAGGCGCTTTATGCGCGTCTGCGTGATGGCAAGTCTGGCGCGTCGACGTTAACTCAGGCGACGCAGTTTCTGAGTGTGTTGGCGCTGCCGGTGGCGGCAGCAGCCGTGTCAATCGCCAGTGCTTACTGGTTACCTGGCTGGATGGCACAGAGTGTTACGGCGGCTTTGTTTGTGGGGGTGGGCGTTTGGGGGCATAGCCGTGTGGGGCGGCAGATCAAGCGCGTGGTTAAAGGTGTTCCAGACTCATTCTCTGATTCAGTGAGTGCGATGGTTTACAGCGACACTCAGGGGCCGGTCGCACAATTGCAGATGATTTTAATCAGCGAGGAGGCGCGCCTTAAAACCGCGCTCACCCGCCTGCTGGATCTGGCCAATCAGATGGCCGAGGCGGCGGCTGATTCCAGTCAGTTGTCCAGCGACACCGAAAAGGCGTTGCTCCAACAACGGGCAGAAACCGACATGACTGCCGCTGCCATGACCGAAATGGCAGCGTCTATCACAGAGGTGGCGGCGCATGTGCAGCAAACGGCTGTCGAGGCCAATACGGCCAATCAACTGGCTGAGCAGGGCAGTCAGGTGGCAGGCACCACCCGTGATGCAATCCAGTTGTTGGCCAATACAGTCAGTCAGATTAATAACGCTGTGGGTAATCTGGCGGGTCAAACCCAAGCCATCATGGCGGCTGCTGAGATGATTCGTGCCATTGCGGATCAAACTAACTTGCTGGCGTTAAATGCTGCCATCGAAGCAGCTCGCGCCGGTGAGCAAGGTCGTGGATTTGCAGTGGTGGCAGACGAAGTGCGCGCGCTGGCTGGCAAGACCCGCGAATCAACAGGGCAAATTCAGGGCATCATCGAAAGCCTGCAAGCGGGCGCTAACGATGCTGTTCAAATTGCCAGTTTGGGCATTGAAGAAGCTGAGCAGGGCGTTCGTCAGGTGCTGGAGGCGCAGAACGCTTTGCAAGGCATTCGCGAGGCCGTGGAGCGCATCACCGACATGAGCCAACAAATGGCTGCGGCTTCCCAAGAGCAGACCTACGTAGCGGAAGATGTGTCACGACAAATCAACAATGTGGCGCAAACCGTGCAAAACACTGCACAAAATGCCAATGCAGCGGTCATTCGAGGCGCTGAGCTGGAGCGAATATCGACTGGGCTACGGGCGTTGGTGGCGCGTTTTAATCGGTAGGTTGCGCTGCGAAATCGGCGGGTGAGGTGTGCCGCAAAATAATCTGTTCGATTTCGCCACTGTTTTTCATCTGGGCCAGAGCCCCAAGGATTTTTTGAATCGGTAGCTTGGGGTCGTTTCTAATCAGGCAGCCCAAGGTCTGTTCTTGCAGCACCGCCACAGCCTGCAGCTGTTGCTCGGGCTTGAGGTGCTGATTGAACCAGTCAAGCGTCCACTGATTACTCACGGCGTAGTCAAAGCGCCCAGCCCTGAGCATTTGCAGCACTTGCTCTTGGCTTCGCGCATCGTCTCGCTGCAATTGGCCTGCATCGAATAGCGGCTGCAACGATGGGTAAATGTAGTTGAGCACGGTGCCAATGGGCTGATGGGTCAAAGTGTGTGGATTGACCGGACGCATCATTTTGCGCTGGCTAACCAGAACATCGCGTTGCTCAATAAACGGCAAGCTCCAAATGTAATCCCCAGCCGTGTCTGCTACCCAGGACTGGGCAACAAAGCACCTGACGTCCACTTCGCCATGCAGCAGTGCATTTTGTAAGCGCGCCCGGGCAAGTACATGGAACTCGGCAGGCTGCCCAACATGTCGGGCAAGGCTCAGCATCATGTCGAACATGATCCCCTGAGTCGGTTGGTCGTTCTCGATCTGCACCATAGGCATGGCCCAACTGTCAGCAATCGAGAAGCGCAAAGGTTCGGGCCGTGCCTGGCAGTGCAGCGCCACTAGCATCAAAGCGCACGCAATTAAGCGCATAAAGTCTCCAGCAAGGTGCCTGAGAGAGTTAAATAGCTTGCCAGAGAGCAGCATAGTCAGATTAGGCGAGTACATCGGATGCAATTTTTGCCTTGCTCCGATAGCATTAGCGCCTTCCGCTTTTTAGACGCGACGGTTATCAATGAGTTATCAGGTTCTTGCACGTAAATGGCGTCCGCGCTCGTTCCGCGAAATGGTCGGCCAGACCCATGTGCTCAAGGCTCTGATCAATGCTCTGGACAGTCAGCGCCTGCACCACGCCTACCTGTTCACCGGTACTCGGGGTGTCGGCAAGACCACCATTGCGCGGATCATCGCCAAATGCCTGAACTGTGAAACAGGTATCACCTCGACCCCCTGCGGGACGTGTTCGGTGTGTCGTGAAATTGACGAGGGGCGCTTTGTCGACCTCATCGAAATCGACGCCGCCAGCCGCACAAAGGTTGAAGACACGCGTGAGCTGCTCGATAACGTGCAGTACGCGCCGAGCCGCGGGCGCTTCAAGGTCTACCTGATCGACGAAGTGCACATGCTCTCCAGTCACTCCTTTAATGCGTTGCTCAAAACCCTTGAAGAGCCGCCGCCTTACGTCAAATTCATTTTGGCGACGACAGACCCGCAAAAATTGCCTGCCACGATTCTGTCTCGTTGCTTGCAGTTCTCGCTGAAAAACATGACCCCTGAGCGGGTAGTCGAGCACTTGACCCACGTGTTGAGTGTTGAAAACGTGCCGTTTGAAGACGATGCACTGTGGCTGCTGGGACGTGCGGCAGATGGCTCAATGCGCGACGCGATGAGCCTGACAGACCAAGCCATTGCGTTCGGAGAAGGCAAAGTGTTGGCCGCCGATGTGCGGGCGATGCTCGGTACGCTTGATCACGGGCAAGTATTTGACCTGCTACAGGCTTTGATTCAGGGCGATGCGCGGGCGCTGCTTGAGGCTGTGCGCCATCTGGCCGAACAAGGCCCTGACTGGAATGGCGTGCTCTCCGAGATTCTGAACGTGTTGCATCGCGTTGCGATTGCTCAGGCGTTGCCTGAGGGTGTCGATAACGGACACGGCGATCGTGATCGGGTGTTGGCGTTGGCGCAGGCGTTGCCTGCCGAAGATGTGCAGTTTTATTACCAGATGGGCCTGATTGGGCGACGTGACCTGCCGCTGGCGCCCGACCCGCGAGGGGGCTTTGAAATGGTGCTGCTGCGGATGCTGGCCTTCCGCCCGGCAGACAGCGCTGACGCGCCGAATCAGCCGCTAAAGCCAGTGGGGATCAGCCAAGCCACAGTTGATTGCGCCCAAACTTTGGCGGTAACAACCTCGGTCGCACCCGCACCCGCACCCGCACCCGCACCCGCACCGGTGACTGTGGCGACTCCTGCGCCGACACCTGAGCCAGTGATTGAGGTCGCCCCGCAACCTGCGCCGGTTGAGGCTCCCGCGCCTGTTGCTGCGCCAGTGGTCGATTTGCCCTGGAACGAACCTTCAGTCCCGGTGATGGAGGACGAAGCGGTGCCAGAAGTGGTACTGGACACGGTTGGCGAGCAACCTGAGTTGCCACCGATGCCATTGCCGACCCCTGACAGTGTCGTGCCTGATGCGCCAGAGTGGGTGGCTGCGCCAGTGCCCGAGCCTACGTCGGAGCAGGTGGACGCTGCGCTGTCAGGCATGGATCGCGATGACGAGCCACCGCTGGACGAAGACTACATCGAGCCCGATATGGATTCGGCGGCTTATAGCTACCTTGATGAGTTGGCCAGCGAGCATGCGGCTGATCCGGCGCCAGAACCCGAGCCGTTGCCTGCGGCCATGCCGGCTACCGGACTGGCCCTTGAATGGCTGAACATGTTCCCCCAATTACCCGTTTCGGGCATGACCGCGAGCATTGGCGCTAACTGCACCCTGATTGCGGTTGAGGGTGATAATTGGTTGCTGCACCTTGATCCGGCTCACAGCGCACTGTTCAACGCGACGCAGCAGCGCCGATTGAACGACGCACTGAACCAGTATCATCAGCGCACGCTCAAAGTGACCATTGAGCTGATCAAGCCTGAGCAGGAAACTCCGGCCCAAGCCGCTTCGCGTTTGCGTGCAGAGCGCCAGCGCCGGGCAGAGGAGTCGATACACGCGGATCCGCTCATTCAGCAAATGGTTCAGCAGTTCGGCGCGGCAGTGCGTGACGATACGATTGAGCCTGTTGATGCTATCGAGGCGCAGGCTTCATAGCGTCAGCACAATAAATTACAGCCCAAGGCTTTTATGTGCCTTGGGTCTTTTGTCCAAATAACGTTTGAGGTGATTCCCATGATGAAAGGTGGCATGGCCGGCCTGATGAAGCAGGCGCAGCAGATGCAAGAAAAAATGGCCAAAATGCAGGAAGAACTGGCCAATGCTGAAGTCACGGGCAAGGCCGGTGGCGATATGGTTAGTGTTGTGATGACCGGTCGTCACGACGTTAAGCGCGTCAGCATCGACCCAAGCCTGCTTGAAGGCGTCAGCGAAGACGACCGCGAGGTGCTTGAAGATCTGTTCGCCGCTGCTGTTAACGATGCAGTGCGCAAGATCGAAGCCAACAGCCAGGACAAAATGTCTGGCGTGACGGCGGGCATGCAATTGCCGCCGGGCATG
Organism: Pseudomonas sp. E315; assembly: GCF_055406205.1. Classification (NCBI taxonomy): domain Bacteria; kingdom Pseudomonadati; phylum Pseudomonadota; class Gammaproteobacteria; order Pseudomonadales; family Pseudomonadaceae; genus Pseudomonas; species Pseudomonas sp. E315. The sequence goes on from NZ_JBUZPJ010000016.1 coordinate 20,576, forward strand.
AAGCTGCCGTTCTAAGGCGCACCCAAATGCCAGGCCAAGCGCCTGGCATTTTTTTGTGTGTGGAGCGGGCGCTGCCTATTTAACACATCAATTTGACGCTGCCCCATGTCGCGGGTATAAACCGGCTCTCGTTGTCTTGTCGGACCTTTCCTTATGAGCTTTAGCCCCCTTATTCGCCAATTGATTGATGCCTTGCGTACTTTGCCGGGTGTGGGTCAAAAGACAGCACAGCGCATGGCTTTGCAATTGCTGGAGCGTGATCGCAGTGGCGGCTCGCGTTTGGCCTTGGCCTTGAGTCAGGCGATGGAGGGTGTGGGGCATTGTCGTTTGTGCAGAACCTTGACCGAGGACGACTTGTGCCCGCAGTGCGCAGATGTGCGCCGCGATGACACGCTGCTCTGTGTGGTTGAAGGGCCGATGGATGTGTATGCCGTTGAGCAAACGGGCTATCGCGGGCGGTACTTTGTGCTCAAAGGGCATCTATCGCCGCTTGATGGCTTGGGCCCGGAGGCGATAGGCATCCCGCAACTGATGTCTCGCATTGATGAGCAGTCCACGTTCAGTGAAGTGATTTTAGCCACCAACCCAACAGTCGAAGGTGAGGCCACGGCGCATTACATTGCGCAGTTGCTGAGCAGCAAAGGCTTGATTGCCTCGCGTATTGCCCACGGCGTGCCGCTGGGCGGTGAGTTGGAGCTGGTGGACGGCGGCACGTTGGCTCACTCGTTTGCAGGCCGTAAACCCATCGCGTTGTAATGGCTCAGCCCGGCCGTAGATCAAAAGATCGCAGCCTGCGGCGGCTTTCACGGGGTCGACTGGCGAAGTACGCAGCTTCCCAGAGCGTGTTTTTCGTTGGAGCTGCCGAAGGCTGCGATCTTTCAATGGCCAACCAGAGCCCAAAAATCGCAGCCTCCAGCTCGTGCGCGGTTTTGATTATTCAGTCAGCGAAAACTCAGTTAGGCAGAACGTCGGTATGCCAAGGGCGTTCAGGCGTTTTGAACCGCTCAGCTCAGGCAGGTCAATAATGGCCGCCGCTTCAAAGACTTGTGCGCCCATGCGTCGTACCAAATTGGCGGCAGCGATCAATGTACCGCCCGTGGCGATCAAGTCATCGACAATCAGCAGTGAATCCCCTTCACACAAGCTGTCTGCGTGAACCTCCAAAAATGCTTCGCCATATTCGGTTTGATAGCCTTCAGCTAGCACGTCTGCAGGCAGTTTGCCTTGCTTGCGGAACAGGATTAGCGGCTTGTTGAGTTGATGGGCCAAAACTGAACCGATCAAAAAACCGCGAGCATCCATCGCGCCGATATGACTGAAATCAGCTTCAACGTAACGTTCGATAAAGCGATCAGCGATCACTCGCATGGCGCGGGGGGATTGGTAGAGCGGGGTGATATCACGAAAGATAACGCCGGGCTTGGGGAAATCAAGCACCGGGCGAATCAAGGATTTGAGGCAGAAGTCGTCGAAGACCATTATCAGGGTGTCCTGGCGTGCGTTAAGCCCGCCAGTATAGTCCGCAAACAGCCTTGTTATGCCTCCGCCGAGCCACCTGCCAGTGCGCACAGCTTGATGGGGTCAAGAATATGCACTTCTTTGCCTTCGGCAGTGATCAGTTGATTTTCTTGCAGGCGGGTAAAGACGCGAGACACGGTTTCGACCGCCAGGCCCAGATAGTTACCGATTTCATTGCGTGACATGCTCAGGCGGAACTGATTGGCTGAGAAGCCACGAGCCCGGAAGCGTGCAGACAAGTTGACCAGAAAGGTCGCGATGCGTTCGTCGGCTGTCTTTTTCGACAGCAGCAACATCATTTGCTGATCGTCGCGGATTTCTCGACTCATGATGCGCATCAACTGGCGACGCAACTGCGGCAGTTGAACCGAGAGTTCGTCCAATCGCTCGAAGGGAATTTCGCATACTGGCGTGGTTTCGAGTGCTTGAGCAGACACCGGGTAGGTTTCGGTGTCCATCCCGGACAAGCCGACCAGTTCGCTTGGCAGGTGAAAACCTGTGATTTGCTCTTCACCGCTGTCACTCAGACTGAAGGTTTTGAGTGCGCCGGAGCGTACGGCATAAACCGAGCCGAAGGTGTCGCCCTGACGAAACAGGAACTCGCCTTTTTTCAGTGGACGACCGCGCTTAACGATTTCCTCTAACGCATCCATGTCTTCCAGATTCAACGAAAGTGGCAAACAGAGAGGGGCCAAGCTGCAATCCTTGCAGTGAGCCTGGTTATGAGCGCGCAGTTTTACTGGCTCGGACATTTCTTTAATCCTTGTGGGAAAACACACATAAGGTGCAAGGGTAACCCAGTGAAGGAATCGAGACCAGCGCGCCTTCTCGCTGCGTATATCTCAAGATTTGTACGATTTGGCCGATAAATTTGTCATCGCTTAACAACGGGAGCAGGGAAGATGTCGTCGATGGGTGGAATTACCCTCAGTCAAAGTGGCATGTTGCCACTCTATGATCGTGTCAAGGTGGATCAGGATACCTCCGCTACCGATAAAGCACCCAAGCTTGAGGTGGACGCTGCTGCGCCTGCCGAGGGCGTCAAAGTGACTATTTCGGGGGCGGCCCTGAAAACGGCTAATGCCCAGAAGAGCCAGAACAACGATATAGAAGACAGCGGCCTGTCAGATCAGGTCCAGAAAATTCTCAAGATGATCCGTGAGATCAAAAAACAAATTCAGGAAAAGCAAGAGCAGTTGCAGCAGGTAATGGCCAATCGCAACTTGAGCCCAGAACAATCCAAGGCTCAGGTCGCGGCGCTGCAATCGGCCATTGCCGGGTTGAATGCCGCCTTGATGGCGGCAACAGCGAGCTTGAACGAAGCGATGAAAGACTCAAGCTCCGAAGACGCCATCAAGGCTTCGTCCTTGGCGGCTAAATAACCCGCGAAAACCGCTGGCGGTTTTGCTGGTCAAGGTAGGCATCGAACACCATGCACACCGAGCGCACCAGTAATCGCCCAGCGGGCAGAACAGTCAGTTGGTCATTGTTCAGTGCTATCAGGCCGTCGGCTGCCATCTTCTCCAGTGCTGGCCACTGGGGCGCAAAATACCCTCTGAAGTCGATATTGAACGCTTGCTCAATCTGGGCAAATGGCAGGTGCAGGTTGCAGATGATCTGCTGAATCACTTCGCGCCGAATACGATCGTCCTGATTGCACAGCAGGCCACGGCTGGTGGCGAGCTGAGCGCTGGCCAAGGTGTTTTGGTATTGCGCCAGATCGCTATTGTTTTGGCAGTACAGGTCGCCAATCTGGCTGATCGCAGATACGCCGAGCCCAACCAAATCGCAGTGGCCGTGGGTGGTGTAACCCTGAAAGTTGCGTTGTAAGGTCGATTCTTCTTGCGCGATTGCCAGCTCATCGTCCGGCAGTGCGAAGTGATCCATGCCGATGTAACGGTAGCCGGCAGCAGTGAGCTGTTCGATGGTGCGCTCAAGCATTTGCAGTTTGTCGGCAGGCGAAGGCAGTTCGCTGACGTTGATGCGCCGTTGGGGCATGAAACGCTCAGGCAAGTGCGCGTAATTGAAGACCGACAAGCGATCCGGTTGCAGGCTGATGACTTCCTCAATGGTGCGAGCAAAGGCCTCGGGCGTTTGTTTAGGCAGGCCGTAGATCAAGTCAATATTGATTGATCGAAACTGCAGCGTGCGCGCGGCATCAATCACGGCGCGTGTTTCTTCCAGGCTTTGCAGGCGGTTCACCGCTCGCTGCACCTCGGGATCGAGGTCTTGCAGGCCAATGCTGACGCGATTGAAGCCCAGCTCACGTAAAAGGCCCATGGTCGACCAGTCGGCCTCGCGGGGGTCGATTTCTATGCCGTAGTCGCCAGAGTCGTCGTCCAACAAGTTGAAGTGCTGGCGTAAATGACCCATGAGTTGGCGTAACTCATCGTGGCTGAGAAAGGTTGGTGTGCCGCCACCAAAGTGCAATTGCTCGACCTTTTGTTTGGGGTCGAGGTGGCAGGCGATCAGTTGGATTTCTTGCTCAAGTCGCTGCAAGTAGGGTTGCGCGCGACCTCGGTCCTTGGTGACGACCTTGTTGCAGGCGCAGTAGTAACAAATGTTGGCGCAGAACGGCACGTGCACATACAGCGAAAGAGGGCGTAGCGCCTTGCGGCTTTCGCGTAGCGCGTGCAATAGGTCGAATGGGCTGACTTGGCTATTGAACTGCATCGCTGTGGGATACGAGGTATAGCGCGGTCCGGCCAAGTCGTAACGGCGAATTAAATCTGAGTCCCAACGAATGGCGTCGAGCATGCGGGCATTCCCCTGGGATGGCTGGCAATGCGCCGAAGTCTAGAGGCTGCGGTTTTGTTACACCTTGATTTGCATCAACGGCTGTGCTTGGAAGAATTTGCTGCGGCTACGCAATGGAGGGCAGCTTAATGACCCATCAACCAATGTTGATGCGGGCCGGGCAGGGTCCAGATGCCAAATAGCATCACCAGCACCCCGCCGGTCATGCGCACGCTACGTTTGCGCAACACTGTCGTCACGCGTTCGGCAGCAAGGCCTGTTGCTAGCAGCACGGGCCAAGTGCCAAGGCCAAACGCGAGCATCAGCAACGCACTGTCGGTTGCGCTGCCTTGACTGGCCGACCAGATCAGCGTGCTGTACACCAAGCCGCACGGCAGCCAGCCCCAAAGCGCGCCCAGCAGCAATGCACGCGGCAAGCTCGACACGGGCAGCAAGCGGGTGGCCACAGGCTGGATATGACGCCACAGGCCGCGGCCCAAACGTTCAATGCGCGTCAGGCCGCTCCACCAGCCGGCCAGATACAAGCCCATGCAAATCAGTAACAGCCCCGCGAGGATTCGCATGTACATCGCGACAGGGCTATTAGCGACGGCCCAACCCGCCAGCCCCAGCAACAAACCGGCTGTGGCGTAGCTCAGGATTCGTCCCAGGTTGTAGGCCAATAACAGTCGAAAGCGTCGGCTGCGTTGCTCTTTGGGGATCGCCAGCGTGAGTGCGCCCATTAAGCCGCCGCACATGCCCAGGCAATGCCCGCCGCCCAACAGGCCCAGGATGACGGCAGATACCAGCAGTGGCGCCAATTCAAGCATGGGGCGGGGCTTTGGATTCGGGGTCTTTGTCGGACTCGCCGTGCTGAGCTTTTGCTTGCTCAACGGCAGCAGTGTGCTGCGGGTCTTGATCGTCGAAAAGAATGCTGTGGGCAGGACTGTCCAGATCATCGTACTGGCCGCTGTCGACGGCCCAGAAGAAGATGTAGATGGCAATCGCGACAATCAGCAAGGCCGCGGGAATCATGACGTAAAGCGCTGGCATAAAAGCTCCAGGCGTCCGGCTCAGGCCGGAAGCGGGCGAGTGTCTGACGTGGCTGCGGCGTTCGTCTGACTCGGCATGCGAGTCAGGCGCAACGCGTTAAGCACAACGGTCAATGAGCTGATGGACATGCCAATGGCGGCCCAGATTGGGGTGATCCAGCCCAGTGCCGCAAACGGCAGCATAAGGCCATTGTAGAGGCCCGACCACAGCAGATTTTCGATGATGACCCGGCGTGTCCGCCGAGCCAGGCTAAAGGCTTGCACCAGTGCATCCAGACGATTGGAGAGCAGCACTGCGTCGGCACTGGTTTTGGCCAGATCCGTGGCTGAGCCCATTGCAACGCTGATGTCGGCTGCGGCCAGTACGGGCACATCGTTGACGCCGTCCCCCAGCATCAGCACTTTGCGGCCTTGTGCGTGAAGTTGTTGCAGCACCTTCAATTTGTCATCAGGTCGCAACCCGCCCTGAGCCTCATCAATGCCCAGTTCTGCAGCGACACTGGCAACCATCGGTGATGTGTCCCCAGACAGCAGCAATGTGCGCCAGCCACGAGCCTTGCAGGCTGCCAGTAACGCGGGAGCGTCAGCCCGCAAGCGATCATCAAGGGCGAACCAGGCCAATACACCTTCGGTATCGCCCAGCAGCAGCCATTGGCCGGCCTCTTCAGGCATGTTTGGCGGCGTGCAGCCACTCAGTGCGCACACAAAGCCGGGTTGACCAATGCGCAAGCGTTGTTCGCCGACCAGGCCTTCAAGGCCAAGCCCCGGCGTGCTGTGGACTTCCTCGGCAGCCAGCGGTGCGCGCCCAAAAGCACGAGCAATGGGGTGCTCAGAGCGATTCTCCAGTGCAGCGGCCAAACTCAAGCATTGATCGCTGTCCAGACCGCCCAGTGGGCGAATGGCTCGCAACACTAAGCGGCCCTCAGTCAGGGTGCCCGTTTTGTCGAAAATGACCGTGTCGATTTGGTTAAGGCCTTCGATCACGTGTCCACGGGTCAGCAATAACCCCAGTTTGTGCAAGGTGCCGGTTGCTGCCGTGAGTGCGGTAGGTGTCGCCAACGACAGTGCGCAAGGGCAGGTGGCTACCAGCATCGCCAGCACGATCCAAAATGCCCGTGATGGGTCAAGTTGCCACCACAGCAAGCCAATCCCGGCTGCCGCGATCAACGAAAACAGCAGAAACCACTGCGCAGCTTTGTCGGCAATCTCGGCCAGTCGTGGTTTTTCGCTTTGCGCACGTTCTAACAAGCGCACGATGGCGGACAGTCGAGTGTCTTGCCCTAATGCCATGACTTGGACGGTCAGTGCGCCTTCGACATTCAACGTGCCGGCGGTGACGGCGTCGCCAACGCTGCGTGCCTGCGGCAGGTATTCACCGGTCAACAGTGATTCATCAATGCTGGATTGGCCGTCAAGGATCTTGCCGTCAGCCGGGAGGATTGCACCGGGTTGAACCAGTACACGGTCACCGACTTTGAGTTCTGTCAGCAAAATCCGCTCGCTTTGTCCGTCGTCGGCTAGGCGTAGGCAGGACGCAGGTAGCAGATTGACCAATTGCGCGGTCGCGGCGGCGGTGCGCTCGCGGGCGCGACGCTCAAGGTAGCGCCCGGCGAGCAGGAACAGCGCGAACATGCCCACCGCATCAAAGTAGAGCTCGCCGATGCCGGTGATCGCCGTCCAGATACCCGCGATATAGGCCCCGCCAATAGCCAGTGAAACCGACACGTCCATCGTCAGGTGGCGGGTGCGCAGGTCACGCATGGCGCCCTTGAAAAACGGCGCGCAGCTGTAAAACACAATGGGTGTCGTCAGAAACATCGCGACCCAGCGCAAGATGGTGTGCATCTCAGGGCTAAGGTCGATATTGAATTCGGGCCAAGTGGCCATGGTTGCCATCATGGCTTGGAACCACAACAGGCCGGCCACCCCCAGTTGGCGCAATGCCAAGCGGTTTTCGCTGGCCAACTGCTCGGTGGCGCGATCGGACTGATACGGGTGGGCCGCATAACCGATATGACGCAGCTCGCTGAGGACTTCGCTCAGCGGCAACTGGCTGTCTGCCCAGCGCACATGCAAGCGATGATTGGACAGGTTGAGTCGAGCTTCAGTGACGGCAGGCAAACTGCGCAGGTGCTTTTCGATTAGCCAGCCGCAGGCGGCGCAACTGATGCCTTCGATCAGTAAGGTGGTTTCGGATTGCTCGCCGTCGTGTCGGACAAAAGGTTTTTGCACGTCAGGGCGGTCATACAATGCCAACTCTTCAACCAACTGCACAGGCAAGGCTTCAGGGTTGGCGGACGCTTCACTGCGGTGCTGATAGTAGCTTTCAAGCCCGCCCGCCACGATGGCTTCGGCCACCGCTTGGCAGCCCGGGCAGCAAAACTCGCGGGGTTGGCCCAATACAACGGCCGTGAACCGGCTGCCGGATGGGACGGGCAGGGCGCAGTGATAACAGGGAGTCGGAGTGGTCATGGCGGTCTGTCGCGATGTTATGCCGCTGGAAAGCACATCATCGCCAACACGCTCATACCCACAGGGTTCGCGTATCCCTGCGGGTATGAGCGTGCTGGCGATGGGGTTACTTGTTGCGCTTGTCTTCTGCGCCTTGCAGAGGTTCGTCGCCTAGCAGCAAGTCCTTGTCATGGCCGACCAGTTCTTCTTCAAACAAGCGCCAGGTTTTACCGTCTTCAACACCCAGCAGCTCAACGAAGCGTCGCCCTTCAACCTTGTCGTCCAGTTGGCCGATGTAACGGCCCGGCTCAGATTCGCTCTGACTGAGGCTGATCTTGCGATCTTTTTCAGGTTGAGTCGGGGAGATCAGATTCAGCTCAAGGGTTTTTGGCTGACTGTTGCCTTCAAGCAGCAGCACGACTTCGCCGGTCATTTCATCCAGACGCAGCTTGGCTTTGAGTTGCAACGTCTGGCCCAGCAGCTCTCGATCCAATGAGCGATTGATGCCTTTACCGGCTTCGTAATAATTGTCGTTAACCAGGTTGTCCGGGTTATTGACGGCAATCGTCACCATCGAGAGGGTCAGGGTCACCGAGCACGCCAGAATGGCGATGATGATCCAGGGCCAAAGATGCTTGTACCAAGGGTTTGCTGGATTAGGACCGGGCATGGCAAATGTCTCTTATCTGATTTGTGGGCCGATGAAACGGCTCTTGGCTTTAACATTGATGTCACTGTTGTCGGCATCCTTGAGGATGAAAAACACCTCGTTGGTGCTCGACGGTAGTTGCTCAGGGGCAATCGACAACTCGACGGGCATGCTGACGATATCGCCGGCAGCTACCTTGATTTCGCGTTTGCCTTGCAGCTTCAAGTCCGGCAAGCCGGTGGCCTCCAGCACATAGGTATGGTCGTGCTGATCCTTGTTCATGATTTTCAGGCTGTAGACGTTTTCGATCCGGCCTTCGGCGTTCTCACGATAAAGCACACGGTCTTTGCTGACGTCAAAACCGACCAGCGTGCGGGTGTAAAACGCCCCTGCCAGCAAGCCGATCATGGTCAGTAACACCAGCGCATAGCCAATCAAGCGAGGGCGCAGTTTATGGGTTTTCTGGCCGGACAGGTTGTGCTCGGTGGTATAGCTGATCAAACCGCGAGGGTAATTCATCTTGTCCATGATGCTGTCGCAGGCGTCGATACACGCCGCGCAGCCAATGCACTCGATTTGTAATCCGTCACGGATGTCGATACCGGTAGGGCAGACCTGCACGCACATGGTGCAGTCGATGCAGTCGCCCAAGCCCTGAGCCTTGTAGTCAGCATCTTTTTTACGCGGGCCACGAACCTCTCCGCGGCGTGGGTCGTACGACACGATCAGGGTGTCTTTATCGAACATCACGCTCTGGAAACGCGCATACGGGCACATGTAGATGCACACTTGCTCGCGCAGCCAACCCGCATTGCCATAAGTGGCCAGGGTGAAGAACCCGACCCAGAAGTAGGCCCAGCCATCAGCCTGGCCCGTAAAGAAGTCGATAACCAGTTCTCGAATCGGCGAGAAATAGCCCACGAAGGTCATGCCGGTAACAAAGCCAATCAGCAGCCACAGACTGTGCTTGCTGAACTTGCGCAGGAATTTATTGGCGCTCATCGGCGCCTTGTCGAGTTTGATGCGCTGGTTACGGTCACCTTCAGTGACCTTCTCGCACCACATGAACACCCAAGTCCAGACGCTTTGCGGGCAGGTGTAACCGCACCACACGCGCCCGGCGTACACAGTAATAAAGAACAAGCCAAAGGCTGCGACGATCAACAACCCAGACAGCAGGATGAAATCCTGTGGCCAGAAGGTAGCGCCAAAAATAAAAAATTTACGCTCTGGGAGGTTCCACCAGACGGCTTGATGGCCACCCCAGTTGAGCCATACCGTGCCGAAATACAACAAGAACAGCGCCGCGCCGCCAACCATGCGCAGGTTTCGGAACAGGCCAGTAAAGGCGCGTGTGTAGATCTTTTCCCGAGGGGCGTACAGGTTGACGCTTTCGGTGGTTTTTTTGGCAGGTGGGGTGATGTCGTTTACAGGAATCTGATTGCTCATTTGTGCGTCCCACGGCAGTGGAAAAATGCCTCGGTCAGTACGTGCCAACCGCGGTCAGAAGGTGTTGCAGTGGCGCAATGATACGCCTGTCACTCTAGCTCAAGGGTGCGACCTTTGGTCGCGTTCCGAAAAAACTAAAGTTGGTATAGCAGTTGTAACAACTCGTGACATGGATCAATTGACTTCAAGCCCTCGGTGGGTTGCGCAAAGGCTCTGGAGCAAGGGGCGCAGGCGCAGGGTGCTGAACTGCGTGTTCCTCGTAGCAACCCCTGGCGTGGCGACTGAAAAGATTGCTGGTAATTGGGCTGGGTTGAGCGTTTGAGTTTTAGGTGAGGTGGGCTTATCTGATTAAACAGGCTGTAAAAGCAGCTTTAATTAAATACCCTCTCTAAGGATGGAGAACAATGCGTTTAATGTTAGTTAGTAAAGTCATAGTTTTTTTAATGATGGCAAGCAGTGTATTTGCCGTTCAAACCGCCAGTGCTGACACTCCGGTTAATTGGGTATTTACTTCAGACCCTCAATACCCGTGGACTGACAAGAGTGATAGTGGTGAAGATGAGAGTCAGGGCATTAAAGAAGAGCGCTCTGCTAAGTTTATCAGTCAGCAGTATCGGAGCATTGCCGAGTTCAGAAAAGAACAGGGTGGTGCTGAAGCTGTACCCGTCATGATCAACGGAGATATGACGGCGTTTGGTCATTCTGGTGAGCGTGCTTACGTCAAAAAAGTACTCCAAAAAGAGCTGGGTGGTCTCTATGACTATGGGTTAGGCAATCATGATTATGAAAACAACGTCGACGATTGCTTCTTGAATGGTTGTGCTGCTGGCAGTCTTAGCGAGTACATAGCCCGCTACTGGGTAAGAGGCGCCAATATTGACTTGTTTAGCCGTGCCGGTAACGAATTTACGCGTATTTTTTATGGCAGCCTGGCCTATGCAAAGGACTGGGGACGAGTGCATGTCATTCAGTTAAATAATGAGCCCACCTATACCGTGAACATCCAGTCTGGTGTGTTCGTGGATCGTGTTGATTATGAAATAACACGTTCGTTGGATTGGTTGGAGAAAGACCTGAAATTGGCGCGGCAGGCCGGGAAAATAATCATAATCAATCTGCACAAACCTCAAGGGTGGGAGGGCAATAAGGATGATTTTGAGCGCTTTAAAGGCATGATCGAAAAGTATGAAGTGACTGCTATTTTTGCAGGCCACTACCATGCTCATATTGGTCAGTTTCGTTCAGGGCGAGAAAAGTTTGGGAGTGTTCCGGTGTTCTTAAGCGGTTCTGCATCACAGCAAACCTACTTGATCGCGAACTTGTCAGCGGATCATAAACAGATGGAAGTTTATGCGGTTCACGGTAATGACTGGCGTAACAAAAAGCTTGAAGCTGTGATTGATATCAAATAACTGACGTTTACCCCTGACACAAAACGGCCCCGCCAACTATCGCTGGCGGGGCCGTTTTGTGTTTCAGGTGACTGCGTTATTCAGCTGCTTTGGCATCATCGCCATGAGACAGGCTGTAAACGTAGGCAGCCAGCAGGTGAACCTTGTCGTTCCCTTGCAGGTCAGCCTGTGCAGGCATTTGGCCCTGACGGCCGTAGCGGATGGTCTGCTGCAGTTGAGCAAAGCTCGAACCGTAGATGAACGCCGCCGGGTGAGTCAGGTTAGGGGCGCCCATCAGAGGGTTACCCTTGCCTTCTGGGCCGTGGCAAACAGCGCAGTTGGTAGCGAAAATTTCTTTACCCTTAACAGGGTCAGCTTTCGCGCCTTCTGGCAGTTTGCGGCCGTCAAGGTTGGTCAACACGTAGGCTGCTACGTCGCTGACGCCTTGCTCGCCGATCACTTCAGACCAGCCCGGCATGACGGCATGACGGCCCGCCATGATGGTGGTTTTGATGTCTGCTGCGGTACCGCCCCAGCGCCAGTCGGCGTCAGTCAGGTTCGGGAAACCATAAGCGCCCTTGGCGTCAGAACCGTGGCACACCGAACAGTTGGAGGCGAACAGACGGCCACCCATTTTCAGTGCTTGGGGGTCTTTAGCGACTTCTTCAATTGGCATGGCAGCGAATTTGGCGAAGATCGGGCCAAACTTGGCATCCGATTTGGCCATTTCCTTTTCCCACTCGTGAACACCGGTCCAACCTGTCTGGCCATTGGCAAACTCGGTTTTCTCTTTGGTGTCCAGGTAGTCATAACCTGGCAGCAGGCCTTTCCAGTTACCCAGACCCGGGTACAGCACCAAGTAGCCGAGTGCGAAGATGATGGTGCCCACGAACAGCATGAACCACCATTTGGGCATTGGGTTGTCGTACTCTTCAATCCCGTCGTACGAGTGTCCAACTGTCTCGTCGGTCTGCTCGCTGCGTTGGCCCTTGCGGGTGGCCAGCAACAACCAGGTCAAGGCGAAGATGGTACCCAGACTGAGGACTGTGACGTACAGACTCCAGAACGTAGTCATTCTTTGTTACTCCTAGAAGCTTGCTCTTGCTCGACGTGCTTGATGGCTTCGGGATCATCCTTGAACGGCAGTAAAGTTGCGTCTTCGAACTCAGACTTGCGCCGTGGGCTGAACACCCACAACGCTAAACCGATAAAAGCCACCATCACAACGACAGTGCCCAGGCCACGAATCATCCCGATATCCATCTAGATCACCGTTTGCTTTTGATGATGGTGCCCAGGCCCTGAAGATAGGCCACCAGCGCGTCCATTTCGGTTTTGCCTTTCACAGCATCCTTGGCGCCGGCGATATCTTCGTCGGTGTAAGGAACGCCGAGCACGCGCAAGACTTCCATTTTTTTCGCCGTGTCTTTGCCGTCCAGTTTTCGCTCTACGAGGAACGGATAAGCCGGCATGACCGATTCAGGTACAACGTTGCGCGGGTTGTACAAATGCGCACGTTGCCAGTCATCGGAGTAACGACCGCCTACACGGGCCAGGTCAGGGCCGGTGCGCTTGGAACCCCACAGGAACGGGTGATCCCATACGCTTTCACCGGCAACTGAGTAGTGGCCATAGCGTTCAGTTTCGGCGCGGAACGGGCGGATCATTTGCGAGTGGCATTGAACGCAACCGTTGGCGATGTAGATGTCGCGGCCTTCCAGTTCCAGCGCAGTGCGAGGCTTCATGCCCTCAACCGGCGTGTTGGTAACGTCCTGGAAGAACAGGGGAACGATTTGGGTCAGGCCGCCAATACTGACGGCGATGACCATGAAGAAGGCCATCAGGCCAATATTCTTCTCGACTGTTTCGTGCTTCATCAGTGGGCTCCAACTACAGCAATCTTGGATGCTGCTTCAGCTTCTACCGGGTTCGAGGCGCGTACGGTACGCAATACGTTGTAGGCCATGAACAGCATGCCGCTGGCGAAGAAAGCACCGCCGATGGCGCGAACGATAAAGCCTGGGTGGCTAGCTTGCAGCGCTTCTACGAACGAGTAGGTCAAGGTGCCGTCGTCGTTGATTGCACGCCACATCAGGCCTTGAGTGATGCCGTTGACCCACATCGACGCGATGTAAAGCACGGTGCCGATGGTGGCGAGCCAGAAGTGCGTATTGATCAGGCTGATGCTGAACATCTGCTTCTGACCATAGATTTTCGGGATCATGTGGTACAGCGCGCCAATCGAGATCATGGCTACCCAGCCCAGTGCGCCGGCGTGTACGTGGCCGATGGTCCAGTCGGTGTAGTGCGACAACGAGTTGACGGTTTTGATCGCCATCATCGGGCCTTCGAAGGTCGACATGCCGTAGAAGGCCAAGGACACAACGAGGAAGCGCAAGATCGGGTCGGTGCGCAGTTTATGCCAGGCACCCGAGAGGGTCATCATGCCGTTGATCATGCCGCCCCAGCTGGGTGCCAGAAGGATGATCGACATTGCCATGCCCAACGACTGAGCCCAGTCTGGCAGAGCGGTGTAGTGCAAGTGGTGGGGACCTGCCCAGATGTACAGGGTGATCAGTGCCCAGAAGTGCACGATAGACAGGCGATACGAGTAAATCGGACGCTCGGCTTGCTTGGGAACGAAGTAGTACATCATGCCCAGGAAGCCGGTGGTCAGGAAGAAACCTACGGCGTTGTGGCCATACCACCACTGAATCATGGCGTCAGTCGCACCCGCGTAAGCGGAATAGGACTTGAAGAAGCTCACTGGCAGCGACGCGTGGTTAACGATGTGCAGCATCGCGGTTACGACAATAAATGCGCCGTAGAACCAGTTGCCCACGTAAATGTGCTTGGTTTTACGCTTGGTAATAGTGCCGAAGAACACAATACCGTAGACCACCCAGACGATGGCCAGCAGGATAGCCAAAGGCCATTCCAGCTCTGCGTATTCCTTGGTCGTGGTGTAACCCAGCGGCAACGTGATGATTGCGCCGACGATCACTGCCTGCCAACCCCAAAAGGTAAACGAGGCCAGAGTGTCAGAGATCAATCGCGTTTGGCAGGTGCGTTGCACGACGTAATAAGAGGTGGCGAACAATGCACAACCACCAAAGGCAAAAATCACCAGGTTGGTATGCAAAGGACGTAGACGGCCAAAGGTCGTCCACTCAAGGCCAAGGTTCAGTTCAGGCCACACAAGTTGTGAGGCGATGAAAACCCCGAGCCCCATGCCAAGGATCCCCCAGACCACCGTCATGATGGCGAACTGGCGGACTACCTTATAGTTATAAGCAGTCGGACTGATTGCTGTGCTCATTCTAAGGTTCCACGGTTTAGGTGTTTTATTGGAGTAAAAAATCGGTCGCAAGTATGTATAAAGCGTAGGGCTATTGCAACGCAGCATGACCTCGGTCAATGCTTTCCAACGCTGATTCTGCGGCCTTTCCATGCGAGGAGTAGGGGCAAGTGCTAACTGAAAAAAATGCCGCATGGAGGGCAGAAATGAAGGGGGCGAGGTCGTGCTGACAGAGTGGGGGGAGGGTGCGTCGATTTCAGGGTGAAGACCGTAATCGACGATAACCGGTGCAAACCCACCAGTGTGGCCCGTAAGAGCGCCCTTCAACTTACCGATTAATTTCACTTGACGTGAGGTCGGGAAATTCCAGATCTCAGAATGTAAAAGCGTAGTCGCGAATCGCAGGAGAGCAAAGACGGACTAAAAGAGGGTGCGACACTTGGTCGCGCTTTGAGGAGGGAACTGCCGCACCAAAATGATGCGGCAGGAAATGTCTGGTAATTATTCGGCTGATTTCTCCTCTTGCTTACCGTTTGACAAGCTGAACACGTAGGCAGCCAGCAATTGAACCTTGTCATTGCCCAGCAGCTCATTTTGCGCAGGCATGTGGCCTTGGCGACCATGACGAATGGTTTGCTGCAATTGCGCCAGGCTGGTGCCGTAGATAAAGCCCGCCGGTGCAGTCAGGTCTGGCGCGCCCATCAGGGCCATACCTTTGCCATTAGCGCCGTGGCATGCAACGCAAGTGGTGTCGAACGCTTGCTTGCCTGCGGCCAGATCCACCGTTGCGTCTTGTGGCAATGGCAGGCCTGCCAGGTCGTGACGGACATAAGCGGCTACGTTTTTGACCCCGTCTTCACCCAACACTGCACCCCAAGCCGGCATGGCAGCCATGCGTCCGCCCATGATGGTGGTTTTGATGGTGTCGGCATCGCCGCCCCAACGCCAGGTGCTGTCGGCGAGGTTAGGGAAGCCGAAAGCGCCCTTGGCATCCGAGCCGTGGCACACCGAACAGTTGGAGGCAAACAGGCGCCCACCCATTTTGAGGGCTTTGGGGTCTTGAGCCACTTGCTCTACAGGCATGGCGGCGTATTTAGCGAAAATCGGGCCGAACTTGGCGTCTGCCTTGTCCATTTCCTTTTGCCACTCGTTAACTCCGGTCCAGCCATCTTCGTAGCCCGGCAACACACCTTTCCAATTGCCAAGGCCGGGGTAGAGGATCAAGTAGCCCACGCCAAATACCAGCGTGCCCACGAACAACATAAACCACCATTGTGGCAGCGGGTTGTCGTACTCCTCGATGCCATCAAAGCTGTGGCCCATCGTCTCGACGGTGTCGCTCTTGGTTTCACCCTTGCGCGTACCGACCAGCAGCCAGGTCAGGCCGATCAGCGTGCCAATGGTCAGCACACTGATATAGATACTCCAGAAGGTGGTCATGCTTTGTTACTCCTAGACGCTTGCTCTTGCTCGACGTGTTTAATGGCCTCTGGATCGTCCTTGAATGGCAGTAAGGTCGCGTCTTCGAACTCTGACTTGCGCCGTGGGCTGAACACCCATAATGCGAGCCCGATAAAGGCCACTGCCACCACGACAGTGCCCAAGCCGCGAATCATTCCACTACTCATTTCAAACACCATGGCTCACCTCTTGCTCTTGATGGCAGTGCCCAAGCCCTGCAAATAAGCCACAAGCGCGTCCATTTCGGTTTTGCCTTGTACTGATTGCTTGGCGTTGGCAATGTCTTCGTCGGTGTAAGGCACGCCCAAGGTGCGCATCACTTTGAGTTTGGTCTCGGTGTGCGAGTCATCTACCGGTGCTTCTACCAGCCAAGGGTAGGCGGGCATCTTGGACTCTGGCACTACGTTGCGCGGGTTGTACAAGTGCGCGCGGTGCCAGTCATCAGAGTAACGACCGCCAACACGGGCCAAGTCAGGGCCGGTACGCTTGGAACCCCACAGGAACGGGTGATCCCACACACTTTCACCGGCTACCGAGTAGTGGCCATAACGCTCAGTTTCGGCACGGAACGGACGAATCATCTGCGAGTGGCACTGCACGCAGCCTTCGCGGATGTAAACGTCACGACCTTCCAGTTGCAGCGCGGTGTACGGCTTCATGCCTTCCACTGGCGTGTTGGTTACGTCTTCAAAGAACAGCGGCACGATCTGAGTCAGACCGCCCACGCTCACACACAGAATCATCAGCAACAGCATCAGGCCGATGTTCTTCTCTACGACTTCATGTTTCATGGCGAACTCCTCAGGCCATCTGCGCGGCGGCTACGACTTCAGCGGGCTCGGCGTTACGCACGGTGCGCCAAGTGTTGTAAGCCATCAGCAACATGCCGGTCAGGAAGATCGCGCCACCAATCAGTCGCACGACAAAGCCTGGGTGGCTGGCCACCAGGGTTTCGACGAACGAGTAAGTCAGCGTGCCGTCTTCGTTGACTGCGCGCCACATCAGGCCTTGCGCGATGCCGTTGACCCACATCGAAGCGATGTAAAGCACGGTGCCAATGGTTGCCAACCAGAAATGCGCGTTGATCAAGCCCAGGCTGTACATCTGCTCGCGGCCAAAGATTTTCGGGATCATGTGGTACAGCGCGCCAATGGAGATCATCGCAACCCAGCCCAGCGCACCTGCGTGAACGTGGCCGATGGTCCAGTCGGTGTAGTGGGACAGGGCGTTGACGGTCTTGATTGCCATCATCGGGCCTTCGAAGGTCGACATCCCGTAGAACGCCAGCGACACAACGAGGAAGCGCAGAATTGGATCGCTGCGCAGCTTATGCCAGGCACCCGAGAGGGTCATCATGCCGTTGATCATGCCGCCCCAGCTTGGCGCCAGCAGAATCAGAGACATCACCATGCCCAGCGACTGTGCCCAGTCAGGCAGCGCGGTGTAGTGCAGGTGGTGCGGGCCAGCCCAGATGTAGAGGGTGATCAGCGCCCAAAAGTGCACGATAGACAGGCGATAGGAGTAGATCGGACGTTCGGCCTGTTTAGGCACGAAGTAGTACATCATCCCCAAAAAGCCAGCAGTCAGGAAAAAGCCCACAGCGTTATGGCCGTACCACCACTGCACCATGGCGTCAGTGGCGCCACCGTAGAGCGAGTAAGACTTGGTGAAGCTGACCGGGATTTCCAGATTGTTGACGATGTGCAAAATGGCCACGGTCACGATAAACGCGCCGAAGAACCAGTTACCCACGTAAATGTGTTTGGTCTTGCGCTTCATGATCGTGCCGAAGAACACGATTGCGTAGGCCACCCAAACAATGGTGATCAAAATGTCGATCGGCCATTCAAGTTCCGCGTATTCCTTGGAGCTGGTGTAGCCCAGCGGCAAGCTGATGGCTGCCAGCAAGATCACCAGCTGCCAACCCCAGAAGGTAAACATGGCAATTTTGGGTGCGAACAGCGTCGTCTGACAGGTGCGCTGCACCGAGTAAAACGAGGATGCGAACAGCGCGCAGCCACCAAAGGCGAAAATCACAGCATTGGTGTGCAGTGGGCGCAGGCGCCCGAAGCTGGTCCAAGGCAAATTGAAGTTAAGTTCTGGCCAAACCAATTGCGCGGCGAGAAAAACGCCGAGCCCCATACCGACGATGCCCCAAACCACCGTCATAATGGCAAATTGGCGGACCACCTTGTAGTTGTAGGCGGTACTTGTAGAAGTGTTCATGGTTCCCCATCCACGGATCAGGCGAATTCAAACGCACGCCTGGAGTTATAGGCAGACTAAAAGCGAGGCAAGCATGGGTGTTGCAAGCAATCTCAGTATTGACGGGGATCAATGGGCGCAGTGTGTGCAGGCTCAGGGCTGGGTGTGGAACGCTGCACAAAACGATGTAAATCAGCAGGTTTCGGTGACGTTGATCCTGGCCCACGGCGCAGGCGCACCGATGGACAGTGGTTTTATGACCGATATGGCTGTACGCCTTGCAAAACGGGGGGTGAACGTATTGCGGTTTGAGTTTCCTTACATGGCGCAACGCCGTGTAGATGGTGGCAAAAGGCCTCCCAATCCGCAGGCTAAATTGCTCGAATGCTGGCGCGATGTGTTTTGCGAAGTGCGACGTCATGTCGCTGGGCCGATAGCTGTCGGGGGTAAGTCGATGGGTGGGCGCATGGCCAGCATGCTGGCGGATGAGCTGGGCGCTACAGGTTTGGTGTGTCTGGGTTATCCCTTCTACGCCGCAGGTAAACCGGAAAAGCCCCGTGTTGCGCACTTGGAGGCGCTACAAACGCCAACATTGATTGTCCAGGGCGATCGCGATGCGTTGGGCAACCGTCAAACGGTAGAAGCTTACGCGCTGTCGCCGAGTATCGAGGTGGTGTGGATGGTGGCGGGGGATCACGACTTGAAGCCGCTGAAGGCGTCGGGGTTTACCCACGAGCAGCATCTCGATGCCGCCGCGCACAAAATTGCGCAGTGGCTAAAGGGCAAATATTGAAATCAATAGATGGCAGCGTGCGACCTCGTGCGGGCGCAAGGTGCTGCTGGCTCGTTGGAGCTGCCGCAGGCTGCTATCTTTAGACGTCCAAAGATCGCAGCCTACGAGGCGCGGTTAGCGGTTGAAGCGGGCTACCAACGAATACTGGGTATTCACGGTTTGCGTCAGTTCTTCGCTGAGCAAGGCTGAGTGCTGGGCCTGTTCAGAGGTTTGGTCGGCCAAGTCGGCAATGGTGCTGATGTTGCGGCTGATTTCTTCAGCCACAGCACTTTGCTCTTCGGTCGCTGCTGCGATCTGGGTGGTCATGTCGGTGATATTGGCCACGGCTTCGCTGATACCTACCAAGGCCTGATCGGCCTCCAGCACGCGGGCTACGCCTTCTTCAGCCTGACGATGCCCAGCATCCATCGTCTGCACGGCGGTAGCCGCTGTTTGCTGCAACTTGGCAATCAGGCTGTGGATCTGCCCGGTGGAAACACTAGTGCGTTGCGCCAATTGACGCACTTCATCAGCCACCACGGCAAAACCGCGGCCCATCTCGCCAGCACGTGCAGCCTCAATGGCGGCGTTCAAGGCCAGCAGGTTGGTTTGGTCAGCAATGCCTTTGATCACGTCGACAACGCCGCCGATTTCGTCGCTGTCCTTGGCCAACTGGGTCACAGTCGCGCCGGTCTCACCCACCACAACAGACAAGCGTTCAATCGCATCGCGTGTTTCCCCGGCAATATCGCGGCCACGACTGGTCAGGCGATTGGCCTCTTGGGTTGCGTCAGCTGTGCGCTGTACATGGCTGGCGACTTCTTGCGTGGTGGCAGCCATCTGGTTAACGGCGGTGGCCACTTGCTCGGTTTCAACGCGTTGACGCTCCAGCCCCGAAGAACTGTTGTGGGCTAACACGTCTGACTGACGCGCTTGCTCGCTCAAATGCTCGGCGGTGTCTTGCAGGCGCGTGAGGCACGTTTTGAGGCGTGCTTCCTGGCTCAGAATCGACATTTCCAGGCGCGCTTGTGGGCCGCGGCTGTCGGTGTACATCTGGGCGATCAATGGGTCAGACGTGGTTTGTTCAGCCAGGCGTAACAAACGCTTGATGCCACGCTGTTGCCAGCTTAGGCCTAGCAGCCCCAACGGAATCGACAAGACTGCCGCCAAGGCAAAGCCCCAGCTTGAGGTGAGCAGGGCACCGATCATGAAGCTCAACTGGCTGACCAGAATAAACGGCAGCCAATCCTGCAACACCGGCAGCCATTTATCGCGGCGCGGAATAGCCGGTTTGCCGCGATTGATGCGGTTGTACAAGGCCTCGGCGCGACGCACTTGCTCGGCGGTCGGTTTAACCCGTACTGATTCGTAACCCACCACGCGCTCGCCTTCAAAAACCGGCGTTACGTAGGCGTTAACCCAGTAATGATCGCCCGTTTTGCAGCGGTTCTTCACAATGCCCATCCACGGCAGGCCCTTTTTCAGGGTGGACCACATATGGTCAAAGACCGCCGCTGGCACGTCGGGATGGCGCACAAGGTTGTGCGGCGCGCGCATCAACTCTTCACGCGAGAACCCGCTTATCTCGACAAAGGCGTCGTTGCAATAGGTGATGACGCCTTTGGCATCGGTTGTGGAAATCAACCGTTGTTGAGCGGGGAATGTGCGTTCGCGTTGAGTGATGGGCTGGTTATTACGCATGTCGTTTCAATCCGCAAGGCTTTGAAAGGGTGTCGGCGCTGAGTGGAATTTGTTTAATTTATATTTCACTCGCAGGGCGTCAGATAAACGCCCCGGCAGTCGTCCGTGATGAGGCTATAAGGCAAGCATCGGGTAGGTAAAAAACACAAAGTGCAGCACGTTCAAGCCAAGGTGCGTGGCTATTGCCGCACGTAACCCGCCAAAACGGTAGGCCAGACCATAGCCGACCCCTGCTAATCCCGCCAACAGCACCCATTGCCAGCCTGCGGCAATGTGTACCAAGCCAAACAGTGCCGAAGCAATAAGCAGAGCCAGCGTTTGCCCATAACGCAGGTGGTTGAAGCAGCGGCTCAAGCCGCCTTGTATATAGCCGCGAAACAAGGCTTCTTCGACCAATGTCACCAGTAGCAGATTATTCAATAGCCACAGCCAGCCTTGGGCAGGCCATTTTGGCGCCCAGGCAATCATGCCCAGTAGTAATGCGCCACCTAACGCCGCCAGTGTTGCGAGCATCAGCCCCATTAAGGCTGCGCCAATAGAGGCTCGCCACACGACGCGCGGCGCAATCCAAGGGCACACCAGCAATAGCCAAAAGGCTATCAGCGGCTTGTCCAAGTTCAGGTACATCGAAAAAGGTACGGCGTCCGGGCTCAGTCGCTCGGGGTTGATTGCGCGCCCGTTATAAAAGCCGGGCATCCAGTGCAGGGCAAGGGCAAGGGCCAACACGATAAACAACCCATGCCCGGCATAACGCAGGTAGCGGTTGTGTGTGTATCGCGCGGCCATACCCGCAAGAATCAACAGTGTTAATGCAATCAGGGCTTGAAAGCCCAATTGGCCGAAACTCAAAGCGAGGCCGTAGCCTAGGGTCAAAAGAGCCAGATAAGGCCAGGGCAGAGCAATCATGTAAATCCTTTATACCTGCGCAAAAAACGCCCCGGCTATGGGGCGTAGTGCTCTTCCCTGAAGGGCAACTGTAGAAGCGAGCAAGCTCGCCCTTACAGCAGCGATCATTCAGTTAAACGACTGCGCCCGCGTGTCGGGGGCCCGCAAGTATAACGTTCTGGCACTCATGGATTTAAGAGGCAATTAACTGACGAAGCACGTAATGCAAGATTCCGCCCGCTTTGAAGTATTCCACCTCATTGAGCGTATCAATCCGACACAGCACTTCAACTTTGTCTTGTTGGCCATTCTCGCGAGTGATCACCAGTGTCAGATTCATGCGCGGTTGCAGTTCAGCGTGGGTCAGGCCAAGGATGTCCAGCGTCTCCTTGCCGGTCAGGTTCAGGCTTTTGCGGTTTTGATCAAGCTTGAACTGCAAGGGCAGCACGCCCATGCCCACCAGGTTCGAGCGGTGAATACGCTCGAAGCTTTCGGCAATCACCGCTTTGACCCCCAGCAAGTTGGTGCCTTTGGCGGCCCAGTCGCGGCTTGATCCGGTGCCGTATTCTTGGCCTGCGATCACCACCAGCGGTGTGCCCGAGGCTTGATAGCGCATGGCGGCATCGTAAATCGGCAGTTTTTCGCCGCTTGGGATGTAGATCGTGTTACCGCCTTCTTCGCCGCCGAGCATCTCGTTGCGAATTCGGATATTGGCAAAAGTGCCACGCATCATCACTTCGTGGTTGCCGCGCCGTGAGCCGTAGGAGTTGAAGTCCCGAGGCTCTACACCTTTTTCGCGCAAGTAGCGGCCAGCAGGGCTGTCGGCTTTGATATTGCCCGCCGGGGAAATATGGTCGGTGGTCACCGAGTCGCCTAGCAATGCTAATACGCGAGCCCCTTTAACATCGGCGATCACCGGCAATGGCCCATCAATGTCGTCAAAGAATGGCGGGTGCTGAATGTACGTTGAGTCCTGTTGCCACACGTAAGTCGCCGCTTGTGGCACCTCGATGGCTTGCCATTGCGCGTCTCCGGCAAATACTTCGGCATATTCCTTGTGAAACATGCTGGTGCTGACTTGCGCCACTGCGTCGGCGATTTCTTTTTGGCTAGGCCAGATGTCGCGCAGGTAAACCGGTTTTCCGTCTTTGCCTTCACCCAGGGGTTCGCGGCTGATGTCGATGCGCACGCTGCCTGCTAACGCGTAGGCCACCACCAAAGGAGGGGAGGCCAGCCAGTTGGTTTTCACCAGCGGGTGTACGCGGCCTTCAAAGTTACGGTTGCCTGACAACACTGACGCAACCGTTAGATCGGATTGGGTAATAGCTTTTTCAATCGGCTCGGGCAGCGGGCCGGAGTTACCAATACAGGTGGTGCAGCCATAACCCACCAGCGCGAAGCCCAATTGGTCGAGGTATTGGGTCAGCCCTGCCGCCTTGTAGTAGTCGGTGACCACTTTGGAGCCCGGCGCCAACGATGTTTTGACCCACGGTTTGCTTTTGAGGCCTTTTTCGACTGCTTTTTTCGCTACCAGCCCGGCGGCCATCATCACGCTGGGGTTGGATGTATTGGTACACGAGGTAATAGCAGCGATCACCACCGCGCCGTTTTTCAGGCGATAGGTTTGGCCTTCAAAATCGTAATCTGCTTCGCCGATCAGGTCGGCATTGCCCACGGCGACACCGCCGCCGCCTTCGCTTTCAAGGCGACCTTCATCTTTGCTGGCGGGTTTGAATTGCAGGTTCAAAAAGTCTGTAAACGCCTGACCTACATCGGGAAGCGAGACTCTGTCCTGAGGGCGTTTAGGCCCAGCCAGGCTGGCTTGCACACTGCCCATGTCGAGGGCAAGGGTGTCTGTGAAAATGGGTTCTTGCCCCGGTTCGCGCCACAGGCCCTGGGCCTTGCAATAGGCTTCAACCAATTTGACCGTGTCATCAGGTCGACCCGACAAGCGCAAGTAATCCAAGGTGATGTCATCGACGGGGAAGAAGCCGCACGTCGCGCCATACTCGGGGGCCATGTTGGCCAGCGTCGCACGGTCAGCCAGTGGCAAGTCAGCCAGGCCATCGCCGTAAAACTCAACGAACTTGCCGACCACGCCCTTGCTGCGCAGCATTTGCGTTACGGTCAGCACCAGGTCGGTTGCTGTGATGCCTTCTTTGAGCTTGCCGCTGAGTTTAAAACCCACCACTTCAGGGATCAGCATCGACACGGGTTGGCCCAGCATCGCCGCTTCGGCTTCAATGCCGCCGACGCCCCAACCCAAAACACCGAGGCCGTTAATCATCGTGGTGTGGGAGTCAGTGCCCACCAAGGTGTCCGGGAACGCATACGTACGGCCGTCTTCGTCCTTGGTCCAAACGGTGCGGCCCAGGTATTCAAGGTTCACCTGATGGCAAATGCCCGTGCCCGGCGGCACCACACTGAAGTTGTCAAACGCGCTTTGGCCCCACCGCAAAAACGCATAGCGCTCGCCGTTGCGTTCCATTTCGATATCAACGTTTTGTTCAAACGCGCTGCTGCTGGCGAACTTGTCCACCATCACGGAGTGGTCAATCACCAGGTCCACCGGCGACAGCGGGTTGATGCGCTGTGGGTCGCCCCCGGCCTTGGCCATTGCGGCACGCATGGCGGCCAAATCGACCACGGCCGGTACGCCGGTAAAATCCTGCATTAATACGCGGGCTGGACGGTACTGGATTTCCCGGTCGGAGCGCCGCTCCTTGAGCCAACTGGCGATGGCTTTGAGGTCTGGCTCGGTGACGGTTTTACCGTCCTCCCAGCGCAGCAGATTTTCCAGCAGGACCTTGAGCGACATGGGCAATTTGCTCAAATCACCCAGGGCTTTCGCGGCCAGAGGAAGGCTGAAATAGTGATAAGTCTTATCGTCGACTTTTAATGTGGAAAGGGTGTTCAGGCTATCGAGGGAGGGCATGAAGTGACTCCTTTGGACCCGCACGGCGCAGGTCGTGTGGAACAAACAGAGCTTCTTGGCTCTGTACGAAATGTATCTGCGCTCGGTTATGCAGCGTTGAAAAACGGTTCGAAATGCTCATTTACAACCCGTAAAATCTGCGTCTTCGCCTGTTTTCGCCTTGCCTAACCTTCGCTCGAAAGCATTTCTTACAGACCCTAACCTAGCCCTGATTCATCTATCTGGCTAATAACTGGACTGTCTATACGCGATCAAGGTTCCGAACTCAGTTATCATGCCGGCCTTTTCGTGACAAACCTTGCTCCAGAGCAAGGTTGCGCAGCGGGCCAATTCCTGTCAGCTGCCCAGGAGTAATTCAATGAACACCGTTTTTATGCACTGCCGACCTGGTTTTGAAGGCGAAGTTTGCTCGGAAATCGCTGAGCATGCCGCCCGCCTCAACGTGTCCGGCTATGCCAAAGCCAAGCCCGCCAGTGCTTGCGCCGAATTTGTATGCACCGAAGAAGGTGGCGCCGAGCGCTTGATGCGCGGCTTGCGTTTTGCCGAGCTGATTTTCCCGCGCCAGTGGGCCCGTGGCAGTTTTGTCGAATTGCCAGAAACTGACCGCATCAGTGTGATTCTTGAGCACATGTCGGACTTGCCGGTGTGTGGCAGCTTGTGGCTGGAGATTGTTGACACCAACGACGGCAAAGAGCTGTCCAACTTTTGCAAAAAGTTTGAAAGTCATCTGCGCAAAGCGCTGCTCAAGGCAGGCAAGCTGGTTGAAGACGCCGACCACAAGCCGCGCTTGCTGCTGACGTTCAAAAGTGGCCGCGAAGTATTTTTGGGTTTGGCAGAGTCCGATAACTCGGCCATGTGGCCAATGGGCATTCCCCGCTTGAAGTTCCCGCGTGAAGCGCCTAGCCGCTCGACCCTCAAGCTGGAAGAGGCTTGGCATCACTTTATCCCGCGTGATCAGTGGGACGAGCGTTTGCACAGTGACATGACCGGTGTTGACCTTGGCGCCGCGCCAGGCGGCTGGACGTGGCAGTTGGTTAACCGCGGCATGCTGGTGACTGCAATCGACAACGGCCCAATGGCCGAAAGCCTGATGGACACGGGGTTGGTTGAGCACTTGATGGCGGACGGCTTCACTTTCAAGCCCAAGCAACCCGTGGACTGGATGGTCTGCGACATCGTTGAAAAGCCAGCCCGTAATGCCGCCATGCTCGAAGAGTGGATCGGCGAGGGCCATTGTCGCGAAGCCGTGGTCAATCTCAAATTGCCGATGAAACAGCGTTACGCCGAAGTACGCCGCTTGCTTGATCGCATCGCTGACGGCTTCAAGGAGCGGGGCATTCAGGTTGAAATTGGCTGCAAGCAGCTTTACCACGACCGCGAAGAAGTAACCTGCCATTTGCGTCGACTGGACGTAAAAAAGCCCAAGTCTCGTTGATTGAGGAGTGACTGATGAGTTTTGCTGACCTGCCGGTTGACGGCACCCTCGATGCTACCGGCTTGAACTGCCCTGAACCGGTGATGATGTTGCATCAACATATCCGCGATCTGACGCCGGGTGGTTTATTGAAAGTCATCGCCACTGACCCGTCGACCCGTCGCGACATCCCCAAGTTTTGTGCGTTTTTGGACCATGAGCTGGTAGGGCAACTGGAAGAGGCGGGCACTTATTTGTACTGGATTCGTAAAAAACAGGATTGATTCACTGTTTGTCAGAGCCTGCAAACCTTATCGCAACCTGCGACAGCGACTACACCATAGGCGATTGCTCAGCATCTGGAGTCGTTGTCGTCAGGCTGCGATGGGCTGCACAGCAGCCCCGTATTTTGACAGAGAGCAAGTTACTGACTGCGGCGGATCTGCTTTTTAGCACTGCGCATTAAACGCACTGTCAGCATCAGTGCCGCGCAGGTCAGGCCCACGATTAACCCTTGCCATAGCCCGCTCGGGCCGTTGGCCTCACCTAACCAGTCGGTCAAGCCCAGCGTGTAACCTACCGGCAAACCAATCCCCCAGTAAGCAAACAACGTCAGGATCATGGTCACGCGTGTGTCCTGATAACCACGCAGAGCGCCTGCGGCCGTCACTTGGATCACATCCGAGAACTGATACAGCGCAGCAAACATCAGCAACATGGTTGCCACTTCGATCACCATTGGATCGGCAGTGTAGACGGTGGCAATTGGCCCGCGCAGTAACAGAATCAAGCTGGCCGAAATACACGCCCAGACCAACGCCGTGCCCATGCCTACGCCCGCAACAAAACGCGCTTCTCGCGGTTGCTGGCGGCCCAAGGCTTGACCCACACGCACTGTAATGGCCATGCCCAGCGAATACGGGATCATGAACACCAGCGAGCTGAAGTTGAGGGCAATTTGATGGCCCGCCACGACCGTGGCACCCAGGCTGCCGATCAATAGTGCAATCACGGCGAAGATGCTGGCTTCGGCGAACACCGCCACGCCAATCGGCACGCCTACACTGAGCAGGCGCTTGATGATTGCCCATTTAGGCCATTCAAAATGGCTGTATACCTTGCTCGACTGGTAGATCGTCCCGCGGTAGGTCCACACGACCATGCCCAAAGCCATGAACCACATTACGATGGCCGTCGCCCAGCCACAGCCCACGCCGCCCATAGCCGGCACGCCCAAGTGGCCGTAGATAAACACGTAGTTGATCGGGATGTTCAACGCTAACGCACAAAGGCCCAACACCATGCTCGGCCGAGTCTTGCCCAGGCCATCGCTGAAACAGCGCAGCACACAGTAAACCCCTACGGCCGGCATGCCACTGGCGATCCCGTGCAGGTAACCCATGCAAGGTGCAATCAGCTCGGGATCGACCTTCATTAAATGCAGCAGTGGCTCGGCTCCGATCAATATAAAGGCTGCACAGAGCCCGGTAATCAATGCCAACCACAGTGCTTGACGAACGATAGGGCCGATTTCGATGTGAGCGTTAGCGCCAAAGCGTTGTGCGACTTTTGGTGTGGTGGCGAGCAAGATGCCAGACATCAGCAAAAACACCGGCACCCAGATCGAATTACCCAGCGCCACAGCAGCCAGGTCGCGAGGGCCGACACGGCCAGCCATCACGGCATCAACAAAGCCCATAGCCGTGGTGGCGACTTGAGAAATGATGATGGGAAGCGCCAGCGCCAACAACGAGCGCACTTCCTGTTGCACACGTGCCGGGCGGCTGACGGGGATTGAAGGGGTGTTATGAGTCACAGAGTTCACAAGCGTGCATCCACAGGTTGTAACGCGCAAAGCCGCCGATTGTACGCTTGACTAACAGCCCGGCAAGCCCCTAGTTGTAATGGCTTTGTAAGCGCGATTGTGTACGCAAGCGATGCGTTGCTGGCCCATTGTGCTTAACAACGCCTACACTGCCAGTCCGCCAAAGGAGCCTGCCATGTTGATTGTTGCTGACGAAAATATTCCGCTGATCGAAGAGTTCTTTGCCCCATTCGGCCAGATCCGTCGCTTACCGGGTCGCCAGATCACTCGCGCGGATGTACACGACGCCGATGTGTTGCTGGTGCGCTCGGTGACTAAAGTCGATCGGGATTTGCTCGAAGGCAGCGCAGTGCGTTTTGTCGGTACATGCACCATCGGCACAGATCATTTGGCCCTCGATTACTTTCAAGAGGTGGGCATTCAGTGGTCCAGCGCACCGGGCTGTAACGCACGCGGCGTTGTCGATTATGTGCTGGGCAGTTTGTTGACCCTGGCTGAAATCGAAGGGGCGGATTTATCACAACGCACCTATGGCGTGATCGGAGCCGGCGAAGTGGGCTCACGTTTGGTCAAGGTGCTGCGCGAACTGGGCTGGAATGTGCTGGTGTGCGACCCGCCGCGCCAAGCGGTTGAAGGGGGCGATTACGTCAGTCTGGAGCAGATTATCGAGCAGTGTGATGTGCTCAGCCTGCATACACCATTGAGCAAGCTGGGGGATTTCCCGACCTGGCATTTGTTGGATCAAGCGCGGTTGAACCAGCTTAAAGAAGGCACTTGGCTGATCAACGCCAGTCGTGGCCCCGTGGTGGATAACGCCGCGTTGCGTGAAGTATTGAACAAACGCGAAGACCTGCAAGCGGTGCTTGATGTGTGGGAAGGCGAGCCGACTGTAGACGTGGAACTGGCGGATTTGTGTGTGCTGGCGACGCCGCACATTGCTGGCTACAGCCTCGATGGCAAGCAGCGTGGCACGGCGCAGGTGTATCAGGCGTTTTGCGAGTTCGTCGGTCAGCCAGAGACTGTCGCGTTGGCCGACTTGCTGCCAGCCCCCTGGCTGGCAAAGGTGGAGTTAAACGCCAGCAGTGATCCTGCGTGGTCTTTGGCGATGATTTGCCGTGGTGTCTACGATCCGCGCCGTGACGATGCTGACTTTCGTCGCAGCCTGGCAGGCACCGTCGCTGAGCAGCGACTGGCGTTCGATGCCTTACGCAAGCATTACCCCGTGCGCCGCGAAATTGAAGGCTTGGCTGTGCATATTCAGGGCGAATCGCCAGCTTTGGCCCAGTTGGTCAAGGCGTTGGGCGGGGTGTTGGTTTAAGGGTTGCACGCATAAAAAACCGGCCTCACGGGGCCGGTTCATGCAAGGCGGTCGGTATCAGTCTTTACGGGCAGGCTTGACCAAACGTTGATCCAGTTCGCGGCAGGCATCTTGAATCATGTCTTCAGTGATCGTGATTTCATTGCCGTGCTGGTCGATGAGCGCGCACCCCAGCGACTGGTGTGGCTGCGTGCGGATCACCGCTACTGTCTGAACGCTTTGTTGACTATCCATGGCCTGTCTCCTCATCAGGGTGTTTCGCTAATAATAGATCCGTTTAATGACCAAGCCGTGACACAGCTTGGCGGCGCTGCCAGTCCAACAGAAATGCCCTGAAACTTCCAGTCTCACTTTAGATCATTAGCGCCTAGGGTTTGATACACCTGGTCATATTCAAAACGAGTGAGAAAGGTTTACCCGTGTAAAGTGAGGCCCGTTGTAGGTGCGTTTGATCCCTTGCCTGACTTTTTGGATGCTCCCCTATGTTTTCTTCGCGTCAACGCCGTGCCATTCGCTTGGCCACTCATTTTGTTGCGCCTTATCGCTGGCATGCGTTGGGTGCGTTGTTGGCCTTGATTGTCACGGCAGGCATTACGCTGTCGATGGGGCAAGGCATCCGCCTGTTGGTCGACAAAGGTTTCATGACCCAATCGCCGCATTTACTCAACCAATCCATTGGCTTGTTTTTGTTGTTGGTGCTGGCGTTGTCAGTGGGCACGTTTGTGCGTTTTTATCTGGTGTCATGGATTGGCGAGCGAGTCGTGGCGGATATTCGGCGTCAGGTGTTTAACCATTTGATCGATCTGCATCCCGGTTTCTACGAGAACAACCGCAGTTCGGAAATCCAGTCACGTCTCACGGCTGATACCACCTTGTTGCAGTCCGTGATCGGCTCTTCGCTGTCGTTGTTCTTGCGCAACACTCTGATGGTGATTGGCGGCATCGTGCTGCTGTTTATCACCAACCCCAAACTCACCAGCATCGTGGTGGTGGCGCTGCCTTTGGTATTGGCTCCCATTTTGATTTTCGGTCGTCGCGTTCGCAGCTTGTCACGTGAAAGCCAAGACCGCATCGCTGACGTTGGCAGCTATGTGTCTGAAGCGCTGGGGCAGATCAAGACCGTTCAGGCGTACAACCATCAGCAACAGGATCAACAGCGTTTTGCCAGTACGGTCGAAGACGCTTTTGCCACAGCGCGCAAACGAATTGTGCAGCGCTCTTGGTTAATTACCCTGGTGATTTTGTTAGTGCTCGGCGCTGTCGGCGTGATGCTGTGGGTGGGCGGCATGGATGTGATTGCGGGGCGCATCACGGGCGGGGAGTTAGCAGCGTTTGTGTTTTATAGCCTGATCGTGGGCAGTGCGTTTGGCACCTTGAGTGAGGTGATTGGCGAGTTGCAACGCGCCGCAGGTGCGGCTGAACGGATCAGCGAGCTGCTGCAATCGACCAGCGACATCTTGCCGCCCAAAAGTGGCTTGCGTGTGTTGCCTGAACGGGTGGAGGGCAATCTGCAACTGGATGGGCTGAGTTTTTCTTACCCGTCGCGGCCTGAAAGCTACGCCGTTGAAGGTTTGAACCTGACGATCAATGCCGGTGAAACCTTGGCCTTGGTTGGGCCGTCGGGGGCAGGCAAGTCAACGTTGTTCGACTTGCTGCTGCGTTTTTACGACCCGCAACACGGGCAGATTCTGCTAGAAGGCGTGCCGATCACACAGCTTGATCCCCACGACTTGCGCCGCTGTTTCGCGCTGGTATCACAATCGCCAGCGCTTTTTTTCGGCTCCGTTGAAGACAACATTCGCTACGGCAACCCACAGGCCACCGACGCGCAAGTGGAGGCGGCAGCCAGGATTGCCCATGCGCACGATTTCATTCAGCTCATGCCTGACGGGTATAAAACCCATTTGGGGGATGGCGGTTTGGGGCTGTCAGGCGGGCAGCGCCAGCGTCTGGCAATTGCGCGAGCGTTGTTGGTGGATGCGCCGATTCTGCTGCTGGATGAAGCTACCAGTGCGTTGGATGCCCAAAGTGAGCACTTGATTCAGCAGGCCTTGCCTGGCCTTATGCAGGGCCGCACGACATTGGTCATTGCTCATCGTTTGGCCACTGTGCAAAACGCTGACCGAATTGCCGTGATGGACCAAGGCAAGCTGGTTGCGATTGGCACTCACGCACAGTTAATCGCCAGCAATGCGCTGTATGCGCGATTGGCGGCGTTGCAATTTAATGCGGTAAGGGACAGCGAAGAATCGTAAGGGTAGAGGCCATGCAGTCGCTGCCAAAGCTGCGAGGTATTGCAGTAATGGCAGCGACTATAAAAGGGGCTAGCCCTTAGCGGTATTCACACAGATAGGCTGTATCAACAGCCACTTTGAGCTGAAACTTGCTGTTGGCGGGTACATCAAACTGGCTGCCAGTGGCGAAGGTTTGCCACTGGTCGCTACCCGGCAGCTTGACGCTCAAGGCGCCAGATACCACGTGCATGATTTCACGCTGAGCGGTTCCGAATTCATATTCACCCGCAGCCATGACGCCAATGGTGGCAGAGCCTTCGGCTTGTGCGAAAGCAATCGACTTGACGGTGCCGTCGAAGTACTCGTTGACTTTAAACATGGCGATTCCTCGGAATGGGCTAAAAAGGCTGGCCAGTATGCAGAAGGCGTTTTATCCCGTCACGCGCTTTCAGGCGTCTAGTCCGAGAGAATCAGGGGTAATAATCGCGCGGTATTTCGTGCGTCTTCCAAGGCTCTGTGCTGTTGCCCGTTGAACTGCAGGCCGGCCAGTTGCAGAGCGCTGTTCAAGCCCAATGGGCGTTTTAGCTGGCGAGCCTGCGCAAACTGCTGCTTAAGGTTCGTGTGCGGCAAATGGGCCAGAGCGCTGTTGAGCTGTTTGTACTGCCACTCCTGCTCAAGTTGTTTGCGATCGTAATCGCCCCAACTGGCCCAACCTTCCAATTTGGGCAAATGCTGGCCCAGCCAGCGCTCAAACTGCTCCCATACCAACGGCATGGAGGCGGCCGTGTCGATATTGGCTTGGGTGATGCGAGTCAGTTGTCGACAAAACGGGGTCAGCAAAGGGCGCCGTTGCGGGCGAATAAAGCGCTGAAAATGGTCAACTTCTCGCCCGGAACGAGTGACCACGCTCGCCCCGATCTCGATGACTTCCATTTCCTCTAGAGGCCATCCGCCATCGTCGGTGGTGGCTTCCAAGTCAATTACCAGCCAGTGGGGCATGTGCGGCTTCCTTTAAACAGCATCGGCGTTGTGGGTGGGAGCGTAGCTAAAGCACTGGCATCCGCCTAGGCTCTTATTGTGCCGAGATATCGACTAGCGCTTGCTTGAGGGGTAATACCCGCTTAAATTGCGTGCGCACCGGAGCTCAGGTCGCATCGCGATCAATAAGTTCCGGACAGGGGCGGCGTGGTACAGGGCGCAGGCCTTCGAGTTCATGCTTGAATGCGATCTAACTGCCACTACGCTGATAGTGACACGCGTATTCAATCCTCATCAAAGGTTGACGGTTTTGAAGTTTTTGCCAATGCGGATGGCTTTTGTGGCCCTCGGCATGACCTTGCTGATGCCAGCATGGGCTGCCCAGAATGTCAGAGTCGGTGCCGCACATTTTCCGCCCTATACCGTCCAACCCGAGCGCGGGGCCGACTCTGGCCTGCTACCGCAACTGCTTGAGGCGCTCAATCAACTGCAAAATGACTATCACTTTGAAGTGGTGCCTAGCTCCATTGCGCGGCGTTTTCGTGATTTTGAGCAGGGACGCGTGGATGTGGTGCTCTTTGAAAACCCGGCCTGGGGGTGGCAGGAAATTGCTCATAGCGCTGTAGACATGGGCCTTGAAGACGCTGAAATCTTTGTGGCACAAAAGCAGCCGGGTCGCGAACAAGCCTATTTCGACGACTTGACGGGCAAACGGCTGGCGCTGTTCAGTGGCTATCACTACGCGTTTGCCGGTTTTAACCCCGAGCCAAAATTCCTGACGGATACCTTCAATGCCACCCTCACGTACTCTCACGAAAGTAACCTGCTGATGGTGTTGCGTGGGCGCGTGGATATTGCGCCAATTACCCGCTCCAACCTGACTGACTTGCTGAGCCGTAACCCGCAAGTCAGAAACAAGGTGCTGGTGTCTACGCGCATTGATCAGATTTACCACCACTACGCGTTGGTGCGCCCACAGGCTCCCATCCAAAGCCAACAATTTGCGCAAATGTTGCAAACCCTGCGGGACAACGGCCAACTTAAGGCTATCTTTGAGCCCTATAAAATTGCGGTGGTGGCCGTGAACCCTGCTGTATCGCCCTAAATTTTGCGCGGCGATTCACGTCACACAGCACATCTGTTGACGATAATCGTGAGCCCAAACCATGACTTCTACTTCTGTGTTCCCTCGCTGGCGTGATTTGAACGCTGATCAAACCGACACCCGTCTAACCCTGAGCCTCGCGGGCCAGCCGTTGGTTGACCTTGAGTGTGTTCGTGACAACGGCCTTCATCTGTCCCTGTCAAACCCACAACTGACCCCGTCAACGCAGGCGCTTTGGGCGGCCAGCTACTGGCTTTTTGCAACGGATGAGCACTGCCAACAGCTCACCTGGAACCTCAAACATCCGCCGCGCGAAGCGTTACTTGACGGGTTGTTGCTGGCTACCGAAACGCAAGGGCAGTTCAGTTGCCTGCGTTCATTGTTCTGGCAACGGGCGACGCCTTGGCTGGGTGACGCATTGAGCCCGGTTTACCCACAACAAATGACCCTCAGCGCAGGTAAGCGTCATCCGCTGCGAGCGCCCAAACCCGTGGGCGAAGTTTATCGGCGTTTTGATACGCGACTGGGTGCTTGGATCTCTTTGCGGGCATTGGACATAGACGCTGACCTTGAGCGCTTCAGTCGTTGGCAAAACGCGCCACGGGTCATGGAGTTCTGGGACGAGGGCGGGAGTTTGGAGCGTCATCGCCAGTTTCTAAAAACGCTTGAAGCCGACCCTCACACCCTGACCTTGATCGGTTGCTTCAATGATGAACCCTTCGCGTATTTCGAGGCGTACTGGGCCAAGGAAGACCGCATCGCCCCGTTTTATGACGTGGATGATTACGATCGTGGGATTCATATGTTAGTGGGTGAACAGGCGCATCGTGGACCGCACAAGGTTGCCAGCTGGTTGTCTGCACTGACGCACTACTTGTTTTTGGCAGACCCACGCACTCAGCGCATTGTTGTAGAGCCCCGTGCCGACAACGCAAAAATGATCGGCTACCTGCAATCGCAGGGTTATCACTGTGAGAAGGAGTTCGACTTCCCGCACAAGCGTGCCGCGTTGATGGTGCAAAGCCGAGAACGGTTTT
This sequence comes from Pseudomonas sp. E315, assembly GCF_055406205.1. NCBI lineage: Bacteria > Pseudomonadati > Pseudomonadota > Gammaproteobacteria > Pseudomonadales > Pseudomonadaceae > Pseudomonas > Pseudomonas sp. E315. Next base: position 54,990 of record NZ_JBUZPJ010000016.1, read on the forward strand.
TCGAGCGCTGTACGTTGGTGTAGTGACCAGCAGGAGCGAGCGTGCTCGCTTCTGCACAACCGGTGTTAGTGCGCACTATTGAGTTGTTAGCGCCGAGCAAAGGTGTCGCGTTGGGTACCTGAGACCTTGCGGCAATGAATCAACGCATCGCGAATCATAAAGTTCACCAGCGTGGGTGATACGCCCAGCTCCTTGGCGATGTCTTTTTGCTGCACGCCATGCAATCGGTACATCTCAAACGCATAACGTGTGCGCGTTGGCAGCTCGGTCAGGGCGTCGGCGATATTTTCCAGCGTCGAAAAATTGATGTGTGAGGTTTCTGGCGACGCACCCTGAATAACCACATTCAAGCCTTCCTCTTCAGTCCCGGAGTACTTTTGTTCCAGCGCCTGCTTGCGGTAATGGTCAATTGCCAGGTTGCGCACGATCTGAAACAGGTAGCTGAGCTGAGCTTTGAACGAGGAGGTGATTTGGGGGGCTGATTGCAAACGGAAAAAAGCATCCTGCACCACGTCTTCAGCCCTTGATCGACAGCCGGTGATGCGCGCTGCGATTTTGACCAGTATCAGTCGGTTGTCGACAAAGGCCTGAAGTAAGGGTGAGTCACACTTGCTTGTGGCTACTTGTTCCGTCATGGAAATCACCTGCTGCAATTGAATTCGTGAAGGCCTCTGTCTGAATGGGCCTACACAGCTGGCAACAAATTAGGACTAATGATAATGATTGTCAAATGAGATAGAGAATTAATTAGATGCCTTCAAAGATTTGAGAAACGTCTCACATCGCTTGTCATTAGCTTTAAAAAAGCTCCCCGAAGTGTGGCATTAGGCGCGAGCTTGCTCACGAAGCGCTTACCCAGAAAGCAGCGGTATTGTTGATGTTTTTGCTCAAAACCCCGCTCCTACGGCCGACTTCATTCGCTTACGTGATCAGTACATAGCCCTTGAACCGCACTAATTATTTGTCAGGGTCAACCGTTCTCAATGGACGAAGGTCAGGGATGAATGCTGGCCACAGATTGACTGGACAGGAGGGCGAGAGGGTGTGTGATCGCAAACAAGCGCTGCGTGGATGCTTAGCAACGGATGGTCGCCTGGTATGAGTGACGTCATCACGTTGCGGCTGTTTTGCCTGCCTTATTCGGGTGCCAGTGCGATGGCTTATAGCCGCTGGCGGCGTTCATTGCCTGAGTGGTTGCAGGTGCGCCCGCTCGAACTACCCGGACGCGGCATGCGCATGGACGAACCTTTGCAGAGCGATATTCGGCGATTGGCCAGCCAGTTGGCTGATGAAATCAGCGCCGAACTTGATCGCCCCTATGCGTTGTTCGGCCATAGCCTGGGCGGGTTGCTGGCGTTTGAGCTGGCCCATGCCTTGCGTGAACGTGGCCTGCCCGAGCCCCTCGCGCTGTTCGCTTCGGCCACGGCGGGCCCGGCGCGGCGCGATGTCAGCGAGTACGCGGTGGCCAAAACGGATGCGCAATTGATCGCCCGCCTGCGTGAACTCAACGGCACCCAGGAAGAGGTGCTGGCCAATGCAGAACTGATGCAGTTGATGTTGCCGATTTTGCGTGCGGACTTCCTGTTGTGCGGCAGTTTCAGTCATGACCAGCGCTCGCCCTTGCCTGTGCCCATTCATGTGTTTGGTGGCAAGCAAGACAGCGTGCGCGCCGGGCAACTGCTCGATTGGCAGATAGACACCAGCAGCGTGTTCTCTCTCGACCTGTTTGAGGGCCACCACTTCTTTTTGGTTGAGCAAGAAATCCCCCTGCTGCGCTGCGTGCGTCGCTACGCCGAAGAGCATCTGGCCCGTTGGCGTAATCAGCAGGTTCGACAATTAAGCCGGGCAGACGTGTAAAGCGTCGGCCCGGTTTCTCGTATTTCAAGCACACCGATTTTCTTTCAAGCCGACCCCAGGCAGGAAACCCCATGATGGACGCGTTCGAACTCCCCGGCACATTGGCCCAAGCCCTTCAGCAACGTGCAGCTCAGACCCCGAACCGCTTGGCTTTGCGCTTTCTCACCGAGGGCCAGGATGCCAGCCATGTGCTGACCTACCGTGACCTTGATCTGCGTGCTCGCGCCATTGCCGCCGCTTTGCAAGCCAATGCTGACGTGGGCGATCGTGCGGTTTTACTGTTCCCCAGTGGCCCGGATTACGTCGCTGCGTTCTTTGGGTGTTTGTACGCCGGGGTCATCGCAGTGCCTGCTTATCCGCCGGAGTCGGCGCGTCGTCATCATCAGGAGCGATTGCTCTCGATTTTGGCTGACGCAGAGCCACGTCTGCTTCTGACCAGCAGCCATTTGCGTGAGTCCTTGCTGGGCATGAGCGAGTTGACTGGCCCGGCGGCCCCGCCATTGCTCTGTGTCGACGAACTTGAGCCAAGCCTCGCTCAACAGTGGCAGAGCGTTGCAATGCAAGCTGACGATGTGGCGTTTTTGCAATACACCTCGGGGTCGACCGCTTTGCCCAAAGGGGTGCAGGTTACCCACGGCAACCTTGTGGCCAACGAACAGTTGATTCGCCGTGGCTTTGGGATCGACCTCAACCCCGACGACGTGATTGTCAGTTGGTTGCCGCTGTATCACGACATGGGCCTGATTGGGGGGTTGCTGCAACCGATATTCAGTGGCGTACCCTGCGTGCTCATGTCCCCGGCGTATTTTCTGACTCGCCCGTTGCGTTGGCTCGAAGCCATCAGCGAGTACGGTGGCACCATCAGCGGCGGGCCAGACTTCGCCTATCGTTTGTGCAGCGAGCGAGTGAGTGAAAGCGCTTTAGCCGGCCTGGACTTGAGTCGCTGGCGCGTGGCCTATTCGGGCTCCGAACCCATTCGTCAGGACACCCTTGAGCGCTTTGCTGAAAAATTTTCGGCGTGTGGTTTTAGCGCCAACAGTTACTTTGCGTCTTACGGTTTGGCTGAAGCCACGTTGTTTGTTGCCGGCGGCCGGCGCGGCGCTGGTATTTCAGCCTTGTGTGTGGATGAACTGGCGCTGGCTAACCATCACATTGTGGTGGGCGAGGGCAGTCCGGTAATGAGTTGTGGCACGGCTCAGCCTGAGCACGCGGTCATGATTGTCGATGCACAAAGCCTTGCGCCGTTACCGCCAAACCGTGTCGGTGAAGTCTGGGCTAGCGGGCCGAGCATTGCCCACGGTTACTGGCGCAACCCTGAGGCCAGCGCGCAGACGTTTGTCGAGCATCAAGGCTGCACGTGGTTGCGCACCGGCGACTTGGGCTTTATGCGCGAAGGTGAGGTGTACATCACGGGTCGGCTTAAAGACCTGTTGATCGTGCGAGGCCAAAATTTATACCCGCAAGACATCGAAAAAACCATCGAGCGAGACCTTGAGGTGGTGCGTAAAGGGCGGGTGGCTGCGTTTGCAGTCAATGTCAAAGGTGAGGAGGGGATTGGGATTGCCGCTGAAATCAGCCGCAGCGTGCAAAAAATCCTGCCGCCCGAAGCGCTGATCAACGCTATTCGCCAAGCCGTGGCCGACGCCCACCAGCAGGCGCCAAGCGTGGTGGTTTTGCTCAACCCCGGCGCGCTGCCCAAAACCTCAAGCGGCAAGCTGCAACGTTCAGCCTGTCGCAGCCGACTGGCTGATGGCAGCCTCGACAGTTACGCCCGGTTCCCGTCCGAGACAGCGGCTCAAGCCCCAACCGATTCGGCCCAGGGCGTCAGTGAGCTTGAGGCGTTGATTGCCTGTGTCTGGTGCGAACATTTGCAGGTTGAGCAAGTGGCTGCCGATGACCACTTTTTCTTGTTGGGCGGTAACTCGATTTTGGCCACGCAGGTCATCGCCCGTTTGCGCGAAGAATTGAAGCTCGAACTGAGCCTGCGCGTACTGTTTGAAGCCCCCACCCTGAGTGCGTTTGCCGCGCAGGTAGCCGCGTTGAAACAGGCGGGCGGCGAGGAGGTGCAAGGTCACATTACGCGTCTGAGTCGGCACGGCGAACTGCCGCAATCGTTGGCGCAAAACCGCTTGTGGTTTATGTGGCAACTGGACCGACAAAGCAGTGCTTACACCATCCCCGGCGCGTTACGTCTGCGTGGTGAACTGAATGAAGCCGCCTTGTGCAGCAGCTTTGGGCAGTTGGTTGAGCGTCATGAGGCATTGCGAACGCGCTTTTACGAACGCGAAGGTCAGGCGTTGCAGCGCGTCGATGAAGCGGCTGATTTTGACCTGCAAGTGATCGACATCAGTGACCTGCCTGCCGATGAGCGTGAAGCCCGTGCGCAGCAGATTCGTGAAGCCGAAGCACGCACCCAGTTTGATCTGGAAAACGGCCCGCTGTTTTGGGTCACACTGGTCAAGCTGGATGATGAAGAACATCAGCTGCTGCTGACCATGCACCACATCATTGCCGATGGCTGGTCACTGAACCTGTTGATTGAAGAGTTCTCGCACTTGTATGCGGCGGCGTGCCTCGGTCAACCCATAGAGCTGACGCCGCTGGAGCTGCAATACGCCGACTACGGCACTTGGCAGCGCCAATGGCTGGCGCAGGGCGAAGCTGAGCGACAACGCAATTACTGGACGCAGCAACTGGGCGACGAGCACCCTGTGCTCAACCTCGCCACTGATCACCCGCGCCCCCTGAGCGAGCAGCGCAGCGCCGCACGCTACAGCGTCAAACTGGATGCGGCGCTCAGTGCCGCTGTGCGTCAAGCCGCGCAGGCCCACGACGCCACGCCCTTTATGTGGCTGCTGGCCGCGTTTCAAACCGTGCTCTATCGCTACAGCGGCCAGCGCGATATTCGTGTGGGAGTGCCCAGCGCCAACCGACCGCGGCAGGAAACCCACGCCATGCTGGGCTTCTTTATCAATACGTTGGTGCTGCGTGCCGAGCTGGACGGGCGCTTGCCCTTTGCCGAGCTGGTGCGCCAAATCCGCCAAACCACGCTGGACGCCCAAAGCCATCAAGACCTGCCCTTCGAGCAACTGGTCGAGGCTTTCCCTCAGGCGCGCGAGCACGGTTTGTTTCAAGTCATGTTCAACCACCAACAACGCGATCTCAGCGCCTTGCGCCGTCTGCCGGGGTTGATCGCCGAGGAGCTGGAATGGCACAGCCGTGAAGCCAAGTTCGACTTGCAACTGCACAGTGAAGAAGACCGCCAAGGCCGGTTGAAGCTGTCATTTGACTACGCCGATGAGCTGTTTGAGCGCAGCACCATCACGCGTCTGGCCGAGCACTTTGTCAGCTTGCTGCAACAAGTGTGCGCAGACGCCAGCGTGGCCTTGGCGGACGTGAATGTGCTGACATCCGAGCAATCAGGTGAGCAGCAACAGTGGAGCGCAGCGCCGTGCTCCCCTGCCGAACAGTGGCTACCGAACTTGCTTGAGGCCCAAGCACAGCGCACGCCCCATCAGATCGCGCTGATGTGGGACGGCGGCAGTCTCGATTTTGCCAGCCTGCACGTTCAGGCCAACCGCTTGGCCAACTATTTACGTGATAAGGGCGTCGGCCCGGACGTGCCCGTGGCCATTGCGGCTGAGCGTTCGCCGCATCTGTTGATTGGCTTGCTGGCGATCCTCAAGGCCGGAGGCGCTTATGTGCCACTGGACCCGGACTACCCGCCAGAGCGTCTGGCGTACATGTTGCAAGACTGCGGTGCGCCCTTGTTGCTGACCCAAAGCCATTTGCTGGCTAGCCTGCCGAGCGTCGATGGCATCAGCGTGATTGCTATGGACAGCCTCAAGCTTGACCGTTGGCCGAGTCATGCGCCGGGGTTGCATCTACACGGCGACAACCTGGCTTATGTGATTTACACCTCAGGCTCCACTGGGCAGCCCAAAGGCGTTGGCAACACCCATGAGGCCCTCAGCGAACGTTTGCAGTGGATGCAAGCCACTTATGAGCTGGATGCCAGTGACGTGCTGATGCAAAAAGCGCCGATCAGTTTCGACGTGTCGGTGTGGGAGTGCTTCTGGCCGCTGATAACCGGCTGCCGCCTGATATTGGCCGGGCCGGGTGAGCATCGCGACCCGCAGCGTATTGCGCAATTGGTGCAGCAGTTTGGCGTGACCACGCTGCACTTTGTGCCGCCTCTGCTGCGCCTGTTTATTGATGAACCCCTGGCGCAGCAGTGCGCCAGTTTGCGTCGACTGTTCTCGGGCGGTGAGGCCTTGCCTGCCGAGTTGCGCAACCGGGTGTTGCAACAGTTGCCGAACGTGCAGCTGCATAACCGTTATGGCCCGACCGAGACGGCGATCAACGTAACCCATTGGCATTGCCGTCACGAAGATGGCGAGCGCTCGCCAATTGGTCGGCCGTTGGGCAATGTGCTGTGCCGCGTGCTCGACAACGATTTGAATTTGCTGCCTGCTGGCATGCCGGGTGAACTGTGCATTGGGGGCATTGGGCTGGCGCGTGGCTATGTTGATCGTCCGGGGTTAACCGCCGAGCGCTTTATCGCTGACCCGCTGGGAGCGCCGGGTGCGCGCTTGTATCGCACGGGTGATCAGGTGCGTTGGAGCGCCGATGGCGTGCTGGAATACCTCGGGCGGCTTGATCAGCAGGTCAAGTTGCGCGGTTTTCGCGTCGAGCCGCAAGAAATTGAGGCGCGCTTGCTGGCGCAGCCCCGGGTGGCACAGGCGGCGGTGCTTATTCGCGACACCGCGGCGGGGCCGCAATTGATCGGTTATTACACGGCGCCCGATAGCACGCTGGCGCAGGATGAACACAACGCACAGCTCAAAACAGCACTGGCCGCCGAGCTGCCGGAGTACATGGTGCCCGCCCAGTTACTGCGCCTTGATGCCATGCCGTTGAGCCCAAGCGGTAAGCTGGATCGTCGCGCCTTGCCCGAACCTGTGTGGCAAGTGCGTGAGCATGTTGAGCCCAACACCGAGCTTGAACAGCGTATTGCGGCGATCTGGCGAGAAGTGCTGGGGCACACGCAAATCGGCCTGCGCGATGATTTTTTTGCCTTGGGCGGGCATTCGTTGTTAGCCACGCAAATCGTTTCACGAGTACGTCAAGCCTGTGACGTTGAGCTGGCGTTGCGCACCTTGTTTGAGGCCAGCGAGCTGGGCGCATTTGCTGAGCAAGTCGCGCTGATTCAAGCAGCTGGTCAGCGCAACACTCAGCTCGCCATCAATTTAGTCGACCGCAGCCAACCCGTGCCGCTGTCGTACTCCCAGCAACGCATGTGGTTTTTGTGGCAAATGGAGCCCGACAGCCCGGCCTACAACGTCGGCGGTATGGCGCGGCTCAAAGGGATGTTGGATGTGGGGCGCTTCGAGGCGGCATTGCAAGCCTTGATCCTGCGCCACGAAACCCTGCGCACCACCTTTCCGAGCGTTAACGGAGTGGCCTGTCAGAAGGTCCATCGCGAAACCGGGCTGAACATGGCGTGGCTCGATTTGAGCGCACTTGACCCGACAGCCTGCGAGCAGCGCTTGCAAGCTTTGGCCGACCATGAAGCGCACACCCCGTTTGATTTGGAGCGCGGCCCGTTACTGCGCGCGTGCATGGTTAAGGCTGGGGAGCGCGAGCATTACTTTGTGTTGACCTTGCACCACATCGTCACCGAAGGCTGGGCGATGGATATTTTTGCCCGCGAATTGGGCGAGCTGTATGAAGCCTTTCTTGATGATCGCCTGTCACCCTTGGCCCCACTGGCGGTGCAATACCTGGACTACAGCGTGTGGCAGCGCCAGTGGTTGGAGTCGGGCGAGCGTCAGCGTCAGTTGGATTACTGGACCGCCAAATTGGGCCACGAGCACCCGCTGCTCGAATTGCCAAGTGACCGACCACGGCCTTCGGTGCAAAGCCACAAGGGCGGGTTGTACCGCTTCGACCTCAGTGACGAACTGGCCGCACGGGTTCGGGCATTTAACGCCGAGCACGGTCTGACCTTGTTTATGACCATGACCGCGACACTGGCTGTGCTGCTCTATCGCTACAGCGGCCAAACCGATCTGCGCATTGGCGCGCCTGTGGCCAATCGGATCCGCCCTGAAAGCGAAGGGCTGATTGGGGCGTTTCTGAATACCCAAGTGCTGCGCTGCGAGCTGGACGGGCAAATGCGCGTCGGCCAATTGATTGAGCAAGTGCGCCAGACCGTGATCGAAGGCCAGTCCCATCAAGACTTGCCATTCGACCATTTGGTTGAGGCGCTGCAACCCCCGCGCAGCGCCGCTTACAACCCTCTGTTTCAGGTGATGTGCAACGTGCAGCGCTGGGAGTTCCAGCAGCGTCGTCAGTTGGCGGGCATGACTGTTGAGTTTTTGGCTAATGATGCACGGGCCACCAAGTTCGACCTCAATCTGGAAGTGACCGATCTGGATCACCGACTTGGTTGCTGCCTGACCTACAGCACTGACCTGTTTGATGAGCCGCGCATCGCCAAAATGGCCGATCACTGGCGCAATTTGCTTGAGGCGCTCTTGGGCGACCCGCAACAGCGCTTAAGCGAACTGGCATTAATGAGCCCGCACGAGCAACAGGTGCTGCTTGATGGCATGGCTCCTTCGAGCGCTGAGCACAACCTTGACCTGTGCGTTCATACGTTGTTTGCCGAGCAAGCGCGTCTGCGCCCTGAGGCCATTGCCCTGACTTTTGCCGGGCAACACCTGAGTTATGCCGAACTCGACAATAGCGCCAATCGTCTGGCCTGGATGCTGCGCGAACGCGGGGTTGGCCCACAGGTGCGTGTCGGTTTGGCGCTGGAGCGCTCGCTGGAAATGGTGATCGGCTTGCTGGCGATCCTCAAGGCCGGTGGCGCTTATGTGCCACTGGACCCGGAATACCCGCTGGAACGCTTGCATTACATGATTCAGGACAGCGGTATCGGTTTGCTGTTGAGTCATAACGCGCTGTTTGACGCATTGGGCGAACTGCCCGCAGGCGTGGCGCGCTGGAGTCTTGAAGACGATGGCGCCGGGTTGGACGCTTACCCATCGAGTGAACTGCCCTTTATCAGTCTGGCGCAACATCAGGCGTACCTGATTTACACCTCAGGCTCCACTGGCCAGCCGAAGGGCGTGGTGGTGTCCCAAGGTGAAATCGCCATGCACTGCCGTGCGGTGATTGAGCGTTTTGGCATGCGCCCGGACGATTGCGAGCTGCACTTTTATTCGATCAATTTCGATGCCGCCACCGAGCGTTTACTGGTGCCGTTGTTGTGCGGTGCTCGGGTGGTTTTGCGTGCGCAAGGACAGTGGGGCGCAGAAGAAATCTGTCAGCTTATAGCCGAGCAACAGGTCAGCATTTTGGGCTTTACCCCCAGCTATGGCAGCCAGTTGGCGCAATGGCTGGCAACCCGGCAGCAGACCTTGCCCGTGCGCATGTGCATCACCGGTGGCGAAGCGCTGACGGGCGAGCATGTGCAGCGTATTCGTGAAGCTTTCAGGCCGAGTGTGTTTTTTAACGCGTATGGGCCGACCGAGACGGTGGTGATGCCGCTGGCCAGTCAGGTGCCCGAGCAGCTTGAAGCGGGCGCAGCCAGTGTGCCCATCGGGCAAGTGATTGGGGCGCGAGTGGCGTACATTCTCGACGCTGATCTGGCGTTGGTGCCGCAAGGCGCCACGGGTGAGTTGTACATCGGCGGCGCCGGTTTGGCGCAGGGCTATCACCAGCGCCCGGGCATGACCGCTGAACGCTTTGTCGCTGACCCTTTCGCATTGACGGGTGGGCGCCTTTACCGCACGGGGGACTGGGTACGGCAGCGTGCCGATGGCCTGGTTGAGTACGTGGGGCGAATTGACCATCAAGTGAAAATCCGGGGTTTTCGCATCGAGCTGGGCGAAATTGAAACCCATTTGTTGGCGCACCCGCAGGTGCGCGAGGCGGTGGTGCTGGCACTGGACATGCCGGGCGGTAAGCAATTGGCGGCGTATCTGGTGTGTGATGCCGCGCAGCAAGAGGCCGCGCAACAGGCCCTGTTGCGTGAAGCGCTCAAGGCTCAGCTCAACGCGCAACTGCCGGACTACATGGTGCCCGCGCACCTGGTCCTGCTGACCAGCATGCCACTGACCGCCAACGGTAAGCTGGATCGCCGCGCTTTGCCCGCGCCCGACCCCGAGCTTAATCGCCAACACTATGTGGCCCCCAGCACCCCTTTAGAGCAGAGCTTGGTGGGCGTTTGGTGTGAGGTGCTAAACCTCACTCAAGTGGGGCTGAACGACAACTTCTTCGAACTGGGCGGCGACTCGATTCTGTCGATTCAAGTGGTCAGCCGAGCCCGGCAGTTGGGCATTCATTTCAGCCCGCGTGACGTGTTTCAGCACCAAACGGTGCAGGCACTGGCCAGTATTGCCACGCGCACCGAACAGACCCACGCCGAGCAAGGTGTGCTCAGCGGCGAGACGCCCCTGACGCCCATTCAGCACTGGTTCTTCGAAACCGATATGCCGCACCGTGAGCACTGGAATCAATCGTTGTTGCTTGAGCCCACTCAGCAGCTTGATCCGTTGTTGCTCGAAACAGCCTTGCAGGTGTTGCTGGAACATCACGACGCCTTGCGTTTGAGTGTTGAGCAAACAGGCGGGACGTGGCGCGCGCAGTACCGCGCACCCACTGATCAAACTCTGTTATGGCACGCGACGCAATTGGACGCTCAGCAATGCACCGCGTTGTTTTCCGACGCCCAGCGCAGCCTTGACTTGCAACACGGCCCCCTGTTGCGCGCCGTGCTGGTAGATGGCCCGCACGACAAACAGCGCTTGCTGTTGGTGATTCATCACGTGGCCGTGGACGGTGTGTCCTGGCGAGTGTTGCTTGAAGATTTACAAACGGTGTATCACCAACTGGCTGCGCAACAACCCGCCAAACTGGCGAGTAAAACCAGCGCCTTGCGAGCGTGGGCGACGCGTTTACAAGCCTATGCGAGCAGCGATTCATTGCGCCAAGAACTTGGCCTGTGGCAGCAGCAACTTATTGGCCCCGACGCCGAGTTACCCTGCGATCACCCGCAGGGCGCACGGCAAAACCTGCATGGGCAAACGGTCAGTGTGAGTTTGAGCGCCGAGCACACGCGCCAACTGCTGCAACACGCGCCGAGCGCTTACCGCACGCAGGTCAATGACTTGCTGTTAACTGCGCTGGCGCGGGTGATATGCCGTTGGACGGGGCAGGCTTCGACGCTGGTTCAACTGGAAGGGCACGGTCGCGAAACGATGTTTGACGAGATCGATCTGACGCGCACTGTCGGCTGGTTCACCAGCGCTTATCCGTTGCGTTTGACCCCGTCGACCTCGAACGAGCAGGGCGCTTCAATCAAGGCCATCAAAGAGCAATTGCGCGCCGTGCCGCACAAAGGGCTGGGTTACGGCGTGTTGCGCTACCTCACTGACAGCGCCACGCGTGAGGCACTGGCATGCTTGCCGCAAGCGCCGATTACGTTCAATTACCTTGGTCAGTTTGACCAAAGCTTTGCCAGTGACGCACTGTTTCGGCCATTGGATGAGCCGGTGGGCGCGGCCCATGATCCACAGGCGCCATTGCCTAACGAGTTGAGCATCGACAGTCAGGTCTATGGCGGCGAGTTGGTGTTGCGCTGGACCTTCAGTGCCGAGCGCTACAACCCGCAAAGCATTGAAGCGTTAGCCAAGGCTTATCAGGTCGAACTGCAAAGCCTGATCGAGCATTGCGTGAGCCCCGAAGCGGGAGGCCTCACGCCGTCTGACTTCCCGTTGGCCAAGCTCACTCAAGCGCAGCTCGATGCCTTGCCTGTGGCCGCTGGGCATATTGAAGACGTGTACCCGATGACCCCGATGCAAGAGGGCATGCTGCTGCATACCCTGCTGGAGCCGGGTACGGGGCTGTATTACATGCAGGATCGTTATCGCATTAACAGCGTGCTCGACCCACAGCGTTTTGCTCAGGCTTGGCAGGCGGTGGTCGCTCGGCATGAAGCCCTGCGTGCCTCGTTCTGCTGGAACGTGGGGGAGGACATGCTGCAAATCATCCATCGCCCAGGCAGCACGGCGGTTGATTATCTGGACTGGAGCGCCGAGCCCGAAGACGGCCACGAAGAGCGCTTGCAGGCGTTGCTCAAACGCGAGCGTGAAGCGGGGTTTGATTTGTTGAGCCAAGCTCCGTTCCACCTGCGCCTGATTCGTCTGGGCCAAGCGCGTTACTGGTTCATGATGAGCAACCACCACATCCTGATTGACGCTTGGTGTCGCTCGCTGCTGATGAGCGATTTTTTCGAAATTTACAGCGCGCTGGGCGAGAGCCGCAGCCCGCAACTGAGCACGCCGCCGCGCTATCGCGATTACATCGGTTGGCTGCAACAGCAAAACTTGCAACAGGCCAACGACTGGTGGCAGCGCAACCTGCAAGGTTTTGAACACACCACGTATATCCCCAGTGACCGACCGTTTTTGCGCGAGCATGCAGGCCAAAGTGGTGGCATGTTGGTGGGGGATTGCTACACCCGACTTGAGGCGTGCGATGGCGTGCGGCTGCGTGAACTGGCGCAACAGCACAAGCTGACCATCAACACCTTTGCGCAAGCGGCGTGGGCGTTGGTGCTGCGCCGGTTTAGCGGGGAGCGCGACGTGTTGTTTGGCGTGACTGTGGCGGGGCGTCCGGTCGAGTTGCCGCAGATGCAACGTACCGTTGGGCTGTTTATCAACAGCGTGGCGTTGCGTGTGCGCATGCCGGATGACGGTCAGGCCCTGAGTGTGCGCCAGTGGCTGAGCGATTTGCTTGAACGCAACATGGAACTGCGTGAGTACGAATACTTGCCGTTGGTGGCGATTCAAGAACGCAGCGAACTGCCCAAAGGCCAACCGCTGTTTGACAGCTTGTTTGTGTTTGAAAACGCGCCAGTGGACATGTCGGTACTTGATCGTGCGCAAAGCCTGAATGCCACCTCGGACTCGGGGCGTACTCACACCAACTTCCCGTTAACGGCTGTGTGTTATCCCGGCGATGACCTTGGTTTGCACCTGTCTTATGACCAGCGCTTCTTTGAGCACAGCAGTGTGGAACGCCTGCTGAGTGAGTTTAAACGCTTGTTGTTGGCCTTGATGGACGGCCTCAATGGCGACATGGCCGAGCTGCCATTGTTGGGTGCCGGCGAGCAACAATTTTTGATTGAGGGCTGTAATCAGAGCCAGCGTGAATACCCGCTGCAACACAGCTACGCCGAGCTGTTTGAGGCGCAGGTTGTGGCGCATCCGCAACGCATTGCCGCCAGTTGCCTGGATCAGCGCTGGACCTACAACGAACTGAATATGCGCAGCAACCGTTTGGGCCATGCGCTGATAGAGGCGGGTGTTGGGTTGGATCAACCCGTGGCGGTGTTGGCGGAACGCGGGCTGGACTTACTGGGCATGATCATCGGCAGTTTCAAAGCCGGGGCAGGTTACTTGCCGCTGGACCCGACGCTGCCAGGTTCGCGTCTTAATCGCATTATTGAACTGAGTCGCACGCCGTTGTTGGTGTGTACCCAAGCGTGCCATGAACAGGCACAAGCCTTGCTCGATGAATGTGGCTGCGCGACGCGCCCCCGCTTGCTGGTCTGGGAGCAGGTTCAAGCGGCTGCGCTGGCTGAGCACAACCTGCAGGTCTACAGCCAGCCCAATAACCTGGCGTATGTGATTTACACCTCAGGCTCCACCGGCCTGCCCAAAGGGGTGATGGTCGAGCAGCAGGGCATGCTCAATAACCAATTGAGCAAGGTGCCGTATTTGCAGTTGAGCGAGGCGGATGTCATCGCACAGACGGCCTCCCAGAGCTTTGATATTTCAGTGTGGCAATTTCTTGCCGCTACGCTGTTTGGCGCTCGGGTCGACATTGTGCCCAACCTCGTCGCCCATGATCCGAGCGCGCTGCTGGCGCATGTCAACGCACAAGGCATCACGGTGCTCGAAAGCGTGCCGTCGCTGATCCAGGGCATGCTGGCGCAAGAGCGCATTCACCTGCACGGTTTGCGCTGGATGCTGCCAACAGGCGAGGCAATGCCTCCCGAACTGGCTCAACAATGGTTGCTGCGTTACCCCGAAGTGGGTTTGGTCAATGCCTATGGCCCGGCTGAATGTTCAGATGACGTGGCGTTCTTTCGCGTCGATCAAGCCTCAACCCAAGGCAGCTATTTGCCGATTGGTACGCCGACTGACAACAACCGTTTATACCTGCTCGATGGCGCGTTACAACTCGTGCCGCTGGGTGCCGTCGGTGAGCTGTGTGTGGCCGGCACGGGCGTTGGACGCGGCTATGTCAGTGACCCGCTGCGCACGGCCACAGCGTTTGTGCCTAGCCCTTTTGGTACTGCGGGCGAACGTTTATATCGCACCGGGGATTTGGCGCGCCGCCGTATGGATGGCGTGTTGGAGTACGTGGGCCGTATCGACCATCAGGTCAAAATCCGTGGTTATCGCATTGAGCTGGGTGAAATCGAAGCGCGACTTCACGAGCAACCGGCCTTACGCGACGCAGCCGTCAGCGTGCAAGAAGGCCCCAACGGGAAGTATCTGGTGGGTTATGGGGTGGCTGTGCAATCAGCCCTCAACTTGAGCGAGCAGTTGGACCAGATCAAACAGCGGCTGCGTGCGCAACTGCCCGAATACATGGTGCCGTTGCATTGGCTGTGGCTTGAACAACTGCCGCTCAATGCCAACGGCAAACTGGATCGCAAAGCGCTGCCTGAGGTCGCAATTGGCCAACTACAGCGCAACGGCTACCTAGCGCCGCGCACCGAGCTGGAACACACCTTGGCCGATATTTGGGCGCAGGTGCTCAACGTTGAGCAGGTGGGCATTAGGGATAACTTCTTTGAGCTGGGCGGACACTCGCTGCTGGCCACCCAAATCGCCTCACGGGTGCAGAAGGTTTTGCAGCGCAACGTACCGCTGCGGGCAATGTTCGAATGCAGTTGTGTTGAAGAACTGGCGCTGTACATCGAGGGGTTGCAAAGCAGCGAAATCAACGAGGAAAAAGTCGATCGGTTGAGTGATCTGATGGCAGAGTTAGAGGGCTTATAAACGAATGCCGCCGTGGCTGGAGTGTCACGGCGGCATCAGGTTATTCGTCTGATTTGATGAGATAGACATTGTCGAGATAGGACGGGCCCATAAGGCCATCGGCATCACCGGAAAGGGCGATGGCTATGTATAAAGAACGAACCCCTTGCGGGATATCAAACTTGCTCTCAAAGGTCTTTGTTCTTGAACCAATGACTCCAACTCCTTGGCTTACGATGACAGCACCATTGAGTTCTAGTGTTTGATAGAGACACGTCCAAGCCACTACAGGCCGTAGTTCTGGATCTAGAGATGCGTTGTCTGGGGCAATGCAACTTAGACCAAATGTATAGTGTCCTGGCCCGACGTCAGCGGAGTTGAAGATGCTATGGCCATTTTCAATGTACGCCCCGACTTTGGCGTGCCAGCTACCGGCGTACTGCACGACATCCACTTGGCCCATGTTTATTTTCCAGGGCGCTAATACTCCTGTTTCGAAATCGCCATTTGGGACGAAGTTAGGGTTCGCCTGTTTTGTTTTTTTGCCCGTCGACGATGGTGTTTGTTTCACAGAGGTGTTCCTCAATTAATGCGAATCAAGGTGCGCGATGTGTCACAACCACTATGAAATTGTTCAATGTGTGTCGCTACTGATAGAAATACCAGTAGCGACGAGTGGGTAAGTGTTGTCAGAAAGCAATGATTACTTCGGCCCCAAAATTTTCACCAATTTGTCCGGCGACGGCGCGCCTTGTTGCTGTTGCAGGTTGCCTTGTTCGTCGAGGTAGAAAATGGCCGGGGTGGCGGACACGTCTAGGTCAACCATCAGTTGTGCGTTGGCATCAAGCTTGGTTTGAATGTTGGCCGGAATCTTGTTCAGTGGTTTGAGGGCACTGCTTTTGCCCGCTTTTTCGTGATCATGCAGGGCTTTTTGCGGGTCTGAGGCTGCTAGCAGCGCTGCAGATTTTGCCGGACTGTCTTCGCGGATGATGCCCACCATGATATGGCGTAGTTGCACTTTGCCTGCCTCTACCCAAGGGCGCGCCTGCTCCCAGAACATGTTGCAGTACGGGCAGTTTGGGTCGCTGAACAGATAAACGATACGCGGTGCATCTTTGTTGCCATCGGCGATCCAGTTGCTCTTTTCAAAATTGGCCCACACTTGCTTGGCCATCGGTTCGTAAACCAGTTTTTGTAGAGGCGCCAGGCTCAGGTCATTGCCCTCAGCGTCATACAGATTACCGACGATCACGCTCTTGCCGTCCGCAGTCAGGTACAAGGCCATGCCTCGGTTTTGATACTGCGCGGCGTACCCGCGCATACCGCTTGGGGCGTCGAAGCTGCCCATCACCTTTGCACCCTTGGCCTCGATTTTCTGGATTGCAGCAGGCAATTCTTCGGCGTGTACAACAGCTGATTGCAACAAGGCTGCGCCAAGCAGGGTGGTCATGCTCAGGTTTAACAGAGTGCGGTTAAACATGTTTTTGAATTCCTTGCAGGGTCGGCCTGTTGAGCCGACATTGAGTTGTGTTGATCAAAGCTTTCAAGTGCGCGTGCCAGACTGGCTTCTGATAGCTCGCCCAAATGGCTGGCTAACAAGCGACCTTCAGCGTTATAGAAAAGGGTGGTTGGCAGGGCCATAGATCCGACTTTTTGTGCCAGTTGGCCGCCGCTGTCGAACAATACGTTGCTTAGGTTAAGCCCTTGGGTTTCGAGGAAGGTGCTGACGCTTTGCATGCTCTCGCCTTGATTGACGAACAGAAAGGTCACGTTCTGATGCTGGTTTTGCGCCTGTTGCAGCACAGGCATTTCTCGACGACAAGGCGGGCACCAAGTGGCCCACAGGTTGATCACCAAGGGACCGCCTTGATAGCTGCTCAGTTGCACTGACTCGCCACTGGCGTTGCGCAATACCAATTCGGGTAATCGGGTGCCTTGCTCGTAGAGGTTGGAAGACACGCTGGCCAGTAACCAAAACGCCAGCCCGCTGAACAAGCCCCACCCCAAAGGGCGACGTAACCCCGCACGTTTCCAGCCCCATATCACGGCCCCCAGCACCACAGCCAGTAACCCTGGCCAGATCAGGAAACCACCATCGCGCAAATCGAGCATTTTCAGGGGCGTGTTTTGAAAGTAGCGCCAATAGGCGATCACAAAACCGACGCGTGCGGCGAGCAGCCCCAGTAAAAACAGGCTGAACAGCACTGACTCAGGGTTTTCGCCGCCACGTTTGGCTACCCGCCAACCCACCAGCGTCGCCAAGGCGAGGGCCAGTATCAACAGCAGGTGGTTAATGGCCAAGGCAAACGAACCGATGGTCAGGGTGAGCATTTAAGGGGTTTCCCGAGTGACGTTCCAGTTGTTTAAAAAAGTCTCGGCGTTAACTTCGCCGGTGATCCGCTGCCCGCGACGTTCGACGCCATTGGGGCCAATCCAGATGAAACTGGGCGGGCCGGGGACTTGATAGCGGCTGAGCAATTCGCGGCTGGCGACAGTATCGGCGGTCACGTCAAGACGCAACAGGCGTACGTCTTGTAAGGCCTGCATAACCTGAGGTTTGGCGAACACTTGCTTCTCCATGACTTTGCATGACACACACCAGTCAGCGTAGTAATCGAGCAACACCCATTGGCCCTGCGCCTGGGCACTGGCCAGTTCCTGCTCCAGGCTGGCGGGGTCTTTGAGGGTGATAAAAGCATCATGCGCAGTGCTGGAGCTGCTGCCCGCTACCGTTTTGGCGGTGTACACCTGCAAGGGTTGCCACAGCTCGGTGCCACCGCCAGCGGCGCCCACCAACAAGGCGCTGCCCCATAGACCTGCCAACAGGCTTAATGACGTGAACAATGCTTTGGCGCGCCGTGCTGTTTGCGCACTCAGCCACACAGAGCTGGCCAAAATGATCAGCAGCACGCCCCAGAGGCCCACCCACAACGATTCGTCCAAAACCGGCCGAATCAACAGCACCGCGGTGCCCAGGAACAGGAAGCCAAACAGGCCTTTCATCAGGTTCATCCACGCGCCGGGCTTAGGTAGCAAGCGACTGCCGACGGTCACCAGTAGCAACAACGGCATACCTATCCCGATGCCCATCACAAACAACACCAAGCCGCCTTCAATCGCGTTACCACTTTGGGCGATGTAAAGCAGAGCGCCCGCCAACGGTGCGGTCATGCACGGGCCAACCAGCAAGCCCGACAACGCACCTAGGATACCTGCACCCAGCACGCTGCCGCCTTTGCGTCCACGCCCGGCTGTTTCAAGGCGGTCACGCAGGGCCGGAGGTAATTGCAATTCAAAAAAGCCGAACATCGGCAGCGACAGCACCACGAACAACGCGGCGAAACTGCCCAGTAACCATGGCTGTTGCAGCAACGCTTGCAAGTTGGCACCCAACAGGGCGGCTAAAACGCCCAGACCTGCATACACCAACGCCATGCTGATCACGTAACTGCCTGCGACCGCAAAGCCGCGCCCGGCGCTGGCGCCACTGCCGACCACTAGCCCTGCCAGAATGGGCAACATCGGCAGTGAGCAGGGGGTGAACGCCAGCAGCAGCCCTAAGCCGAAGAACAGCAACAAACTCCAGCCCAAAGAGCGTTGCTGCAAACTGGCTGCCAGTGACTGGTCTTGTGCTTGCGCTTGAGCTGCAACAGGCGCGTTGCCGCCTAACTCTACGATCTGGCTTTGTGGCGGGTAGCACAACCCCGCATCGGCGCAGCCCTGCCAGCTCACTTTGACTTGCCCGCTGGCGCCAGCGGGAATTAGCAACTCAACACTCTGGCGGTACACCTGGGTGGCACCAAAAAACTCGTCGCTGTGCGCTTGCCCTTGAGGCAACGCGGGCTGGTGGGCAGCGTCCAGCCCGTCAAATTTGAAGCGCTTCTGATACAGGTAGTAGCGGTCGGCGATTGTCCAGTGCAGACGGGTTTCGCCTGATGCCAAGGCCTCACTGCTGAACACAAATGCTTTGTTAGCGGGCAAGAAATCAGCTTGGGCGAAGGGGTCGCCGGCGGTCTGGGCCTGAGCCAGACCGGCAACACAGGCCAGTAGCAGGGTAATCAGAAGACGCATGAGTGAACCTTGGGCAAATACAAGTGGCGCAACAGTGCGAGTGTGCGATTAACCGATCATTAACCGATGCGCCGCAAGCTGGCTTACTATCAGCCGGGTCGCGGCATAATCGGCCCTTAATCTCATCACTCTTTAATCGGCATATTTACGCGGGTATCAGCATGCACGTACTGGTTTGCGAAGACGATGAACTGATTGCCAGCGGCATTGTGGCCGGGCTGACAGCTCAGGGTATGACCGTCGAGCATGTGAACACTGCCAGTGCGGCGCGAGCCATGCTCAAAGTGGCAGAGTTTGATGTGATGGTGCTCGATTTGGGGCTGCCCGACGAAGATGGCCTCAAATTGCTGCAACAGTTGCGTCAGCAAGGTTTTGAACTGCCGGTGCTGATTTTGACCGCGCGAGACTCCGTCACCGACCGCGTAGATGGCTTGCAAGCCGGAGCAGATGACTACTTACTCAAGCCGTTCGACTTGCGCGAACTTGCTGCCCGTTTGCACACCTTATTGCGCCGGGTAGCGGGGCGCAGCGTTAACCTGATTGAGCACGGCTCATTGAGTTATGACCCCAGCAGTCGTGTCACGCTGCTAGGCGGTCAACCCGTGGACTTATCCCGCCGCGAGCAAGCGCTGCTGCAAGCCTTGCTGCACAACCGAGGCCGGGTGTTATCCAGCGAACAACTCAAGGACAGCATCTACGGTTTTGGCGACGAACTGGAGAGCAACGCCCTGAACGTTCATATTCATCACCTGCGGCGCAAGCTGGGCAATGGCATCGTTGAAACCGTGCGCGGTCTGGGTTATCGCCTTGGCCCTGCCGATGGTCCAGAGCCCAACCCATGATGAGCCTGCGCCTGCGTTTAAGCCTGACCATCGGCTCGGCGTTTATCCTGATTTGGGTGCTGGCCGCCGCGTGGATGCTGAGCGACCTGCGTCAGCAAATGATGTTTTCCCTCGACCAGCGATTGGTGGCATCTGCCCGCATGGTGGCGGGCTTGCTGGAGCAATTGCCGCAACTGCCGGTGAAAGGCGAGGGCACTCACTTCAATGCCGAGCAGTTGACCATTCCGGGCGGTATGGCCTGCCAAGTCAGCTCGTTGCGCGGTGAGGTGTTGGCCCGCAGTCACAACAATCCTGAGCAGCCGATGCAATCGTTGGCCGCCGGTTTTCATGACCAGATGATTGATGGTGCTGCTTGGCGCACCTTCACACTGGATCGCGGTGATGTGCGCATTACCACAGCGGATCGTCAGGTTGAGCGCGAGGCGCTGAATTTGTCGGTGTTACTGGCTGCATCGGTGCCTGTTGGCATGGCGTTGATGGTGTGTTTATTGCTGTTGTGGCTGGGCATCGGCCAAGGCCTGATGCCGCTTAATCGCATGCGCGATGCTTTGATGCGTCGTGATGCGGACTCGTTGCAACCCTTGCAGATAACCCCGTTGCCCAGCGAATTGAAGCCCTTGCTGGACTCGCAGAACCAACTGTTTGCGCGCATCGCCAAAACCATCGAGCGCGAACGACGCCTGACCGGCGATGCGGCCCATGAACTGCGCAGCCCGCTGACAGCGATCAAAACGCACCTGCAAGTGGCCCGCATGACGCAGGGTGAGGCTCGTGAACAATCGCTGGCCCATGCCGAAGCGGGCGCTGATCGCTTGCACCGCACCCTTGAACAACTGTTATTGCTGGCGCGGGTGGAAGGCAGTTTGTCGTTTGACGACGGAGTTAACTGCTCGGCTGAGCAGGTGGCGCAACTGGCCATCCACGATACGGCTTATAGCGGCCGAGACCGCATCCACTTACACGTGCCTGACGATCTGCCAACCACGCCACTGGCCGTGCCTTCGGTCTTGGCCATTGCTGCGTTACGCAACTTGTTGGACAACGCATTGCGTCATACCCCAGCAGACACTGAGGTTGAGTTAACGCTACAACTCAAGGGGGCGGGTGTCGCGTTCACGGTACGTGACCACGGCCCCGGCATTGCAGCCGACACCTTGCAACACATGACTCAACGCTTCTGGCGCAACAGCAACAGCAAGGGTTGCGGCCTGGGGCTGGCGATTGTTCAGGCCATTGTTGAGCGCTGCGGCTGTGAACTGACATTCGACAGCCAGCCAGACGGCCTACGCGCCCAGTTGCGCATGCCGCTGCAAGTTACAACTTTATAGGGAGGCTGCTGTGGTCATGCGCAGTTCAAGGGGCGCAGGTACATTGCGCAGGGGGCACTCCTAAGGGCTGCTACGGCCTCTTTGTCGTTGAAGGTAAAGGCAATACCACGCTGGCCCCGATAACATTACGCTCTCCCAGCAAGGCGGTCAGTGACACGACAGCCGTCGGTGACGAGGAAGGATTTGACAATGCCTTTGACAGGGCGGTCCCTCGGGGTGGCCTGAAGTTGGTTGCGATAACTCTGGGAGAAGCCGTCACCGGGCTGTAGAGGGCGTAAACCGCGACTTGGAGTCATTTACCCGCAGTATTTACACATTTGCGTACGCAGAAGTTGTGCAGTTGCCAAAAAAGCTAAATTTGAAAGCTGGGCTTTTTATAGGCCAAGTATTTTCAAATAGACAGCTCATTTTTTGGCGTTTACAGCAGGTTAATCGTCTCTATGCTCTAAATCCCCGAGGCTCTGATGCGTTTCCAAAACAGCAACGTTTTGGTCAATCTCATCCGCATATTGAGGGCCCCGCAAATGTCAGTCGCTACCCGTCTTGTCGAAGACCCCTCGGCTCAGGCCGAAACGCTTTATGAATTCGAAGAATCCCCTCTGCTGGCCCGCCAAAGTCGTCAGGAATCTAATGCGCGCAGCTACCCGCGACGCATTCCTATAGCGCTCAAGCGGGCCAAAGGTATTTACGTGGAAGACGTTGAAGGTCGACGCTTCATCGACTGCCTGGCCGGTGCGGGTACATTGGCGCTTGGGCATAACCACTCGGTGGTTATCGAGGCCATTCAGCAAGTGCTGGCTGACGAGCTGCCCCTGCACACCCTAGACCTGACCACACCGGTCAAAGATCAGTTTGTTCAAGACCTGTTTGGCCTGCTGCCGCCTGCATTGGCCAGCGAAGCAAAAATCCAGTTCTGCGGCCCTACCGGTACTGATGCGGTAGAAGCTGCCTTGAAACTGGTGCGCACGGCGACTGGGCGCACGACCATTGTGTCGTTTCAGGGCGGTTATCACGGCATGAGCCAAGGTGCGTTGAGCCTGATGGGCAGCCTGGGGCCGAAAAAACCCATCGCCGCGTTGCTCAGCAATGGCGTGCAATTTATGCCGTACCCGTATGACTATCGCTGCCCGTTTGGGCTGGGCGGCAAGCAAGGGGTGCAAGCCAATTTGCACTACCTTGAGAACCTGTTCAGCGACCCGGAAGCCGGGGTGCAGTTACCTGCTGCGGTCATCGTGGAAGTGGTGCAGGGCGAGGGCGGGGTGATCCCGGCTGATCTGGACTGGCTGCGTGGCCTGCGACGTATCACCGAGCAAGCCGGTGTGGCGTTGATTGTTGATGAAATCCAGAGTGGCTTCGCTCGCACTGGCAAGATGTTCGCCTTTGAGCATGCGGGCATCATCCCGGACGTAGTGGTGCTGTCCAAAGCAATCGGTGGCAGCCTGCCGTTGGCTGTGGTGGTGTATCGCGAATGGCTCGATACCTGGTTGCCGGGCGCCCATGCGGGCACCTTTCGCGGAAATCAAATGGCAATGGCCGCCGGATCTGCGGTGATGCGCTACCTCAAGCAACACAACGTGGCCGAGCATGCTGCGGCGATGGGCGAGCGATTGAGTGAGCATTTGCGCATGCTGCAACGTGATTTCCCGCAGTTGGGGGATATTCGAGGTCGCGGTTTGATGCTGGGTGTGGAGCTGGTTGACCCAACCGGCAAGCCCGACGCTTTGGGTCATCCGCCAGTGTTTGCCCAATTGGCGCCTCGGGTGCAGAGAGAATGCCTCAAGCGCGGGCTGATTCTTGAGTTGGGTGGCCGCCAAGGCAGCGTCGTGCGCTTCTTGCCGCCGCTGGTGATTACCGCCAGCGAGATTGACCAGGTTGCCGCTATTTTTGGCAACGCATTGGCGGCAGCCACGGCCGGGCGCTAATTCCTGAGGCCCATCAATCGTTTGTTTTATACCCCTGCTGCGCGTGATCGCGCAGCCGGTTCACAACGACGGAGACTCACCCATGAGTTCAGTATTTGACCGAGACGACATTCTTTTTCAGGTGGTGGTCAACCACGAAGATCAGTACTCGATTTGGCCTGATTACAAAGCGATTCCCAACGGTTGGCGCACGGTGGGTAAAAGTGGTCTCAAGCCTGAGTGTTTGGCCTATATCGAAGAAGTCTGGACAGACATGCGACCTTTGAGCCTGCGTCAGAAGATGGATGCGGTGGTGGCTCCTTAATCTGGGGTTGTGTTGGGCGTTTTGGATGGGGCTCAGGGAAGGCTGCGATCTTTTGATCTTTTGATCTTTTGATTGGTCTGGGTACATATCCATTGGGTGCGCAACGGCTTCTACAGGTTCCGCCCTTACGGCGGGTCCCTTTTGGCAAACAGCCCCAAAAGGAACCAAAAAGGCCTTGCCCCAGCGTTCGGCCTTCGCTGCGCTCAGGTTCCCTCGCTCCAGTTCCGCTGCGTGGGCACGCCGTGACGGGCCATCCTTGGCCCTACACGGCTCTCCCGGCTTCCTGCCGGGAGTCCCACTGCGCAAAACCTACACTCGGCCTCCCGAAGGGGCCTGAAGATCAAAAGCCAAAGCCAAAGCCAAAGCCAAAGCCAAAGCCAAAGCCAAAGCCAAAGCCAAAGCCAAAGCAGGAGCAGAAGTGCAGAAGTGCTTTTGATTTAAAAAACCAACTGCGGCCACCCAATATTCCAGCCGGCTCAAAAGCCCCTTTCCAGCCGGCCGAATGGAATCGTTGCGTAGTGGGTAACCCGGCAGGAGCCGGGTTAGCGCTGTAGGGCATGGATGCCCGTACGGCGCGACCCATGGAGCGGCGATGGAATGAGGGAACCTGAGCGCAGCGAGGGCCAATGGAGGGGCAAGACTTTTTGGTTACTTTTGAGGCGTTTGTCAAAAGTGACGCGCCGTAAGGGCGCAACCCGTAGAGCGCCGTGGCGCACCCAATGGATATGTACCCAACCCAACCCAACCCAACCCAAAGCATCAAAAGATCGCAGCCTACAGCAGCTCCCACATTTGGGTCGCGTAGAAAACCGTGGCAGATAAAACGGATATGCACGCAGCCTACAGGTTAATCACCTTGAACCAGCACACTCACAATCGCATCAATAGTACTGTGCAGTTCAGCCACCGGGTCAGCGCCATCTGAACTGACCACCACCAGTTCACTCCCGCCTTCGGTGATGGCAGCTTTTAACGCATCAGAAGGCACGCGATGGTCGAGCACCAGCGGCACCTCATTGTCTTTCAGCGTTTGGCTCAGTGCTTTAAGGGTTTCAGGCGTCCACGGCTCATCACTTTTGTGATCCACGTCCACGCGCTCCAGGTTCAAGCCGCCGATCAAATAATCCAGTCGATCCGACAAGCTGACCACGCTCAGGTTATCGGCTTTGGCCAGTTGCGCTTCGCTGTTGGCGCTGAGTTTGAGCAAGCGCTGTTTGAGTGTTGCCAGATTGGCTTCAATGACGGGCTTAGCCGTTGGCGCCAGTCGTACCAAATCGGCAGCGATCACATCAGCCATTCGGCCCATGTTATTGCTGGTCAACCATGGCTGGCTGTTCAGGCCGTCATGGGAGGTGCCCGGTTGCACTGCGATGCCCGGCAAACTGCCGTCTACAGGGCGGGCAGCGTCCACTTCAACAATACGGATGTTGCTGCGCCGTGCCATTGGGTACAGCGGGTCGTCGCTCCACAGTGATCGCAGGCCAACCACGGCATCGGCGTCTTGCGCCAACGTGTGCAAGGCTGGAGCGCCACGGCCGCTGAAATAAGCGCTTTGGCGACTGCCCGGCAGGTTGGCAGCGGCGGCACGTTGCAGGGTGACGCCGCTGTCGTTGAGCAACAGCGCGCTCAGCCCGTAGGTGATGGGCAGGCTTGCCAAAATGCGTACCGGTTGCGGTGATGTGTCGGCGGCCAGCAACGGGGTGCTCAGCAGGCCGGTGATGGCCAAGGCCAGGGTCAGTTTGCGCACAGTGAACATTTATCCAATATTCCCTTTTAGGCTGGGCACCACGCCGCGGGCGATAGCGGCCATAGCGAAGGCGATACCGGCCACCAGAATGATCGCGGCGCCGGATGGAATAGGCAGGTCGAATACAATCGGCAGCAAGATCCCGCACAAGGTGCTGACCGTGGCGATAAGCACCGAAATCCAGAAAAAACCCTTGAGCGACTGGCTGAGCAAGCGCGCAGCCGCAGCGGGAATCACCAGCAGGGCACCGACCAAAATGGCGCCGATCACTTTGACAGCGGCAACGGTGATCAGCGTGACCAAAATCACAAACAGGTAATCCAGTGTTTTAACAGCCACTCCGCGCACAGCCGCCAATTGCGGATTAAAGCTGGCCAGCATGATGCGGTTGTACAGCGGCAAACTGAGGCCCAGTACCAGCGCACCGACAATCGCCAATACCAGCAGATCGTTGCCGTTTACAGTCAGTACCGAGCCGAACAGTACGTTTTCGAGGATGTGGACGTTGATCTTGCCCGCCAGAATCAACAACAGGCTGGCGCCCAGCGCCAATGACACGGACAGAAACACGCCAATCAGTGTGTCGGGTGCCAGCCCGGTGCGATTGCGCAGGTAGTTGAGCGACACGCCAAATAGCAGGCAGTAGCCAAACAGGCTGCCGTAAGGCCCGGTGTAGGGTTCGCCGAGCAAAATGCCGATGGCCACGCCGGTCAGCGCCGCGTGACCGACGGCTTCAGAGAAAAACGCGAAACGTTTGACCACCACCAGCGTGCCTAAACCGCCCAGCACTGGGCCGATCAGCAACCCAGCGAGCAGGGCGTTGACCACAAAGCCGTAAGCCAGCACTTGCGGCAGATACCCCGCGCTCGCCCAGGCCTGAATCATTAAACGGAAGGCTTCATAGCTCATTAAAGGGCGCTCCCACGGGCCTTGGGATGGGTAGAAAACAAGCTCAGTAAGCGCTCGGGGCTGAGTGTTTGCTCGGGCGGACCATCGAACAGGATCTGACGATTAAGCCCGGTCACTCGCTGCGCCAAGCGTTTAACGGCGGCCAGATCGTGCTCAATCCACACCACGGTTACGCCGCTCTGGCGCCATTCGTTTAGCAATCGTTCAAACACCTGCGCACCGGCTTCATCCAATGCCGACATCGGTTCGTCGAGCACCAGCAATTGTGGCGCGGGGATCAAACCTTGGGCCAAGAGCACTCGCTGACGTTCGCCCCCGGACAACGCGCCCATTCGGCGCTTGCGTTTGTCCTGCATGCCCACTCGCTCCAGTGCCTCGCCGATGGCTGGGGCGACTTTGCGCGACAGCCCCATAAAAGCTGGGCGGCGTTGGCACATGGCAGCCATGAAGTCGTCGACGGTCATGGGCAGGCCTCGGTCAAACTCCAGCGCTTGCGGCACGTAGCCAATCAAACCCGGCTCGCCGGGCCAGCTCAGGCTTAAGCGGCCGTGGTGGGGCATTTGCCCGAGCAGGGTTTTGATCAGCGAACTTTTGCCGCCGCCATTGGGGCCGACCAGCGCATGCACGCTACCTGGGTGAATGGTGAAGCTGACTTGATCGAGAATGCGCGTACGGCCCAGCGTCAGTGACACGTTGTCGAACTCAACACCGGGCCCGATGGTGGTGGCAATCAGATGTTCAGCGGCGCTCATGCTCCAGCCTCCTGAATCGCCTTGACCACGGTATTGAGGTTGCCGGTCATCTCTTTTTCGTATTTGTCAGCGCTGTAGTCGCCGTAGGAAATGTGCGACAGCGGGTACAGCTTGACCCCGGACTCGCGCTGAATGGTTTCAACGTAAGTGGATGGGAAGTCCATCTCGGAGAAGATCACTTTCACATCCAGCTCGCGCAGTTGGTCGATGGTTTTTTTCAACTGGCTTGGGCTGGGCTCGATGCCATGAGCGGGCTCAACCACGGCGGTCACTTCCAGCCCAAACTCGCGCAGCAGATAGTCGTAGGCGGCGTGAACGGTGGCAACCCGCAAGTCTGCGTTGGGGGCTTGGGTCAGCTTGGCCAAGGCGGCGGCGCGCATCTGGCGCAGGCGTTTGCCGTAGGCACGGGCATTGGCGGTGTAGGTTTTAGCGTTGGCCGGGTCGAGCTTTCCCAGTTCGCGGGCGATGTTATTGACCTGAGCGATCGAGGCGCTGATTGACAGGAAGGTGTGCGGGTTGACCACCTTGCCTGCGCCGCGGGCTGCGTTACCCGTCGCTGCCAGCAGAGGGACGTTTTCATTGGCTTCAATGACTGCGATGTCCGGTTTTTCGCTGGCCTCGATCATGCGATCGGCAAAGTCATCGTGGCCCACACCGTTGAGCACGATCACATCCAGGGTGCCGATACGCTTGATATCTTGCGCCCGGGGCTCATAGGCGTGTGGGTTGAAACCGGCCGGAATCAGCGGCACCACTTCGGCCTTGTCGCCGACGATATTGCTCACGTAGCTGTAATAAGGGTGCAGTGTGATGCCGATACGCAGTGGTTTGGCCAGTGGGGCAGCGTCTGTTGTGGCAGCGCTGAGCAGCGGCGACAGGCAAAAGGTGAACAGGCCAGCGAGCAACAATGTGCGGCGGCGCAAAACAGATGAAATGGACATGGCGAGCAGTCTTCTCTCAGGTCAAGCGATGGGTTCAGTGTCGATGCTGGCGAGTAACGCCGGCGTCAAATTGCGCGACCACTTGCTGCCAGCCGCTCTGACTCAGAGCGCTGTCGCTGAAGTCGGAGGGCGCAGTCACTTCGCTGTTGCGGTTAAGCCACACGTCCGGCTGTGTGCCGACGCGCAATAAAAACGAACCCGCTACTGCCGGGTTCGGGCTGAGGCCCAGATACGCGTTATCGCCCAGCAATTGCCACACATGGCCGCCACGGCTGACCGAACTGGCATCGCTGGCAAAAGGAGCAAAACCTTCAGTGGCCAGCTCAGTCGGCTCGGGCAGGACGTTTGAGTCTTCGCGCAGCAGTTGGATTTCGTCCAGCGTGACCCGCAAGTCGGCGTAGATACCTTGTTCGGCAGCGTTTAAATCACGGCGCGCATCCAATTGATGGGCTGGCACGGATGCCACGTCTTGCGCTTCGTGACGCCAAGCCACCACTGAGCCCGCAACCGTCAGAATCAACAGGCACAACAGCAGCACATACAGGGTTTCATGCCCGGCTCCCGCAGGGCGTACAAGGTGAGTGCTCATGGGGCCTCGATATCGGCTTGGTCAATTTCGACAATGTGGCCGGGGCCTGCATCAAACAGCACGTAAAATTCGGAGGAGGGGCGCTTGAAGGTCAGGGTTGAGTCTGGCCCCAATTTACCGGGCACCAGAATGGTTTCGTCGTAACCGATCACGTCCAGCGTCACCCCCGGCGCGCCGCTGCCATCCGAGAACCCGCCCGTGCAGCGGATTTGCTCCCCTTCAATCTCTGTGCATTCGCACATGGGGTTGTGCGCCAGTGCCTGAGTGCTAAGGCCCATCAAGGCAATAAACCCGGTCGCCAAGACACGGCGCACGGGGTGTTTGAACACGCGTGAAGTCATTACTTGCCTCCTCGTTGGTTCAACCAGGCCACGGTTGCCGGTGAAGCCTGGCTCAAGGGAATGGATGCCTGGTGCATGGAGCCGTCCCACCCTTCAAGGGTGATCCACAACTCGGCGTCTTCTTTGGTGCGCGGCGGGATCGGTACGGTGGCGCCCATGCGATAGGGCGTGCCGAAAAAAATCACACCGGCGGCACGCAAACTGCGAGGTTTACCGATGCGCAGGTAAGTGGCTTTGACCTGCTCAACGCAGGTGTCACACAGCGCCGCGTTGAAACTCTTCATATAGCCTGCCGGGCCGTCAGGACGCGGCGCTTCGTCACGCAACTCGGCCAGTTGCAGGCTCCACGGGCCGACTTGCACGGTGTCTATCTCGCGCTCACCGAGCCCGCTGTCGCCCCTAAACAACGAGGCTTCGGCAAAGTACTTGGGCATAAACCCCAGCGGTACGAGTAACAGCAAAATGTTCAGATGAAAGCGCCATTTATGCCACCACTGGCTCAGGGCAGAAGCGGGCGGGGCCGTCGTTGTCTTGCTCATACATTGGCCTCGCAAGGGGTTTCTGGGCGGGCGATTGGCGCGGGCACTTTGGTCGTGCGGGCAGGTTTGTTGCTGCGCTTGAGGGCATTAGCGGTGGCCAGCGCTGTGCGTTTGGTCCAGATCAACAGACCGCTGAGCACCATCATGCTCAGGATCAACCCGAAGAAAAACCAGATCAGCTTGACCCACAGCCCGCCGAAATCACCGGTGTGCAGTGGGCGCATGGACTCGGTCACCAGCTCTAGCCCGGAACGGTCGGCTATCATCCGTGAGCCTTCAATTGCGCCGTTGTAGGGGTTGATATCAGCAGTTTGGAACAGCAAGGGGTACCAGCCGGGGCCTCCGACTTCGATGTGGCCGTAGGCATTGCTTGGCAGGCTGACAAAGCTGGCTTCAAGGCCGGGGATATTCTCGGCTGCGATCTTGACGGCTTGATCCAGACTGATTTGTGGCGCGGGTTTGCCATCCGCCATGATCGGGACATCCTGGCGCGCAACCACGGGTGGGTTACCTGCGGTAGAGATGGAAATCTGGTTATCGAACATGAAGGCCTGAATCAAAAACCATAGCCCGGTGATTGAAATCACGGCAATAAACCAGATCGACCAGATGCCGCACAAACGATGAAAGTCGCCCCAAAAAATACGTGCGCCGTGTTTAAAGCGCAGGTTGGGTTTAAAAAAGCCCTTCCAGAATTTTTTGTACACCACCAACCCTGTCACCAAAGAGGCCAACAGCGGCAGGCCGAGAAATGACACCAAGTACCAGCCCCAGCTGTAGCCATTGGTGAACGGCACCAGCCACCAGCCATGCAGGGCACGAGTGAATGCCTTGAAATCGAAGCTCGGGCTCTCACCCTGAATAGCCCCGGTGTACGGGTTGACGTACAGCGAAGGTGAGCGGCCATCGGGGTACACCACGTCGGCTACCAGCGCGAAGTGGGCTTCATCGGGGCGGCTGATGGATTGCACGGCGAGCTTGGGTTCGGCGGTATGAATGGCCGTCAGCACCTGCTCGTAGGTCAGCAGGGGCGCATCATCCGAAGGCTGAGTGGCACGTGCTTCTGGGGTGGCTAGCCACACAATCTCCTGGCTGACCACGGCCAATGTGCCGGTGACGCACACAATCAGCACAAAGAACCAGATCGGCAGCGTTAGCCAACTGTGAACCAAAAACCAGAGCTTGGAGCGGGACTTTTTGGACATGGGGAACGGCAAACTCGCGGTTGAGCGGGTGTTAATCGCCATTGAGAAGCGATTGCTTATCCATGTAGGACGGATGAGTGGGGTAAAACCCTAACCTTGAGTTGTAAATAAGTGTTTCATGGGGCGAGGCTGCTTGCGCAAGCGTAGCCACCCTCAAATCAGGTTTTGCTTTTGATCTATAGGCCCTTCGGAAAGCCGTACGCTGGGGCACGAATGTTTTTGTCCCTTATACGGTTGTTCCTCCGTGTGCTTATCTGTCACCTCTGGTGTTCGACTCCACCACTTAAGGGGTCGAAGTTGCTTGGTAAAAGTGACCCACCTTAAGGGTTCAACCCCTAAAAGGCCGTGACACATCAAACCGATATGTACGCCAAAAGATCGCAGCCTGCGGCAGTTCCCACATAAGGCGTGCCTTTCTGAGGCCAGTAAATCCTTGCTTCTTTTATCCCTCCATCCGGGCTAGGCCGTTTGGACGATGTGTGTGTGACCGCTCAGTCCGATGATCGAGCGCAGGTTCTAGCCGCTTGCCAGACGAGTCGCTCAGGACACACAACACAATAAGAAGAGGACTGGCCGCATGAAATTCGTCCAGCAACTGAACCTTGCAGCGAGGCATCAACCATGCGGGCAATGATCGGATATCTGGTTTGCCTGATCGTGGCGGTAACCATCGCATTTACCTTCACCCCTCATAAAACGTCAGATGCTGCCCCGGCCCAGTTGCGCCCGGATCGCTTGCAGATCAACGCCATGCTGTACCTCGATAAACGGGTGGTGGCGGTGGGCGAACGCGGCAATATTTTGCTGAGTGATGATCAGGGCCTGTCCTGGCAAGCCGCGACAGTCAATCCGCAACGTGATTTGACCCTGACCTCGCTGGTGGAGCTGGCCGATAAGAGCCTGTTGGCTGTCGGCCATGATGGCTGGATTTTGCGCTCGCAAGACAAAGGTGAGCACTGGGCCGAAGTTCGCCATGACAAAGAACTCGGCGAGCCTTTGCTGGGAGCCTGGAGCGCAGGCGGCACGCAGGTTCAGGCGTTTGGCAGTTTCGGTAAGTTTTATCAATCCGATGACGATGGCCGTACGTGGCAGTCCACGCCCCTGGAAGTCGACAGCGCCCACCTCAACAGCATGGACGGCGGCCCGGAAGGGCGGCGCATGCTGGTCGGTGAGCAAGGGTTGGTGATGCGCAGTACGGATGCCGGGCAGCATTGGCAAACCCTGCCGGCGTTTTACAACGGCTCATTATTTGGTGTGGTGCGTTTAAGCCCCGAGCGTTGGGTGGCTTACGGCATGCGCGGTCATGTATTTGTCACCCAAAACTTTGGGCAAAGCTGGGATCAGGTGCCAGTCGGTAATCAATTGCCTCTTTACGGCCATGCACTGTTGCCCAATGGCGGCGGGCTGTTGATCGTCGGGGCGGGCAGTTCGATGGTGCGTCTTGATGGCAACGGCCGGCTGGTCAGTGCAACACGTTTGTCAGGGCTGGGCACATTGACGTCGGCCGTTTTAGTCGGCTCACGGCGCTTGTTGGTAGGCGGTGAGCGCGGTGTGTTCCAGGGTACTGATGGCAGCGTTGCTGCTCTTGGCAAGTGAGAGGCACGCAATGAACGCTGACAAAAGCTTGGTTACCCGTCTGGTTGAACGCACTGCTGATTTGTTGATGGGCTGGCGCAAGGGGTTGCTGGCACTGTTTGTCTTGTTGACCCTTGCATTGGGCTACAGCGCCACCCACACGCAACTCGATCCGGGCTTCAATAAGCAGATTCCAGTACGCAACGAGTACATGGTCAACTTCCTCAACTTCAGCCAGTACTTCACGGGCGCCAACCGTTTTTTGGTCAGCGTCAAATGGAAGGGTGAGGGCGACATTTATAACCGGGCCTTTCTTGAAACCCTGAATAAAGTCACCGATGACGTGTTCTTTATTAATGGTGTTAGCCGCGCCAGCGTCACTTCGTTGTTTACGGCGAATGTGCGTTATATCGAAATCACTGAAGACGGCTTTTTTGGTGATGTGGTGGTGCCGCCACGCTTTACCGGCTCGGCAGATGATTTGTCTCAAGTGCGCAGTAACGTGGCGCGCTCCGGGCAAGTCGGGCGGCTGGTGGCCAATGATTTGAAGTCCTCGATGGTACGCGCTGACTTGCAGGATTTAGACCCGCAAACGGGCAAGTCGGTGTCTTACGCTGAAGTCGCCAAGCGGTTGGAGGACATTCGCGCCAAGTACAGCAACGACAACATTGAAATCAACATCGTCGGCTTCGCCAAATTGGTGGGCGATGTGGTGGATGGCTTGAACACAGTGATCGGCTTTTTTGTGATTGCGTTTGTGATCACGGGCGTTTTGCTGTGGCTGTATTCACGTTCGTGGCGCTTGACCGTGGTGGCGCTGTTGGTGGCGTTATTGCCGGTGGTGTGGTTGCTGGGGTTGTTACCACTGCTGGGGTTGGGGATCGACCCGATGTCGATTTTGGTGCCGTTTCTGATTTTTTCGATTGGCGTGTCCCATGCGGTGCAAATGACCAACGCCTGGAAGCAGGACGTGCTGGCAGGAAACACCTCAGTGCAAGCGGCCCGTAGCGCATTTTGCAATATTTTCATTCCTGGCTCGTTGGCGCTGCTGATGAACGCCTTGGGCTTTGGCGTGATCATGTTGATCGACATCCCCATCGTGCATGAACTGGGGGTGACGGCGTGTATTGGTGTGATGCTGATGATCATTACTAACAAACTGATGCTGCCGATCATCTTGTCGTATCTGAACCTTGAACCCCGCGTTTTAAAACAAGGGCTCAAGGCACAAGCCAAGCACCAATTGTGGTGGCGGTTGTCGGCGCTGGCCGAGCCAAAACCTGCGTTGGCGGTGTTTGTGGTCAGCTTGCTGCTCTTAGGTGTGGGCGCTTACAAAGCACGTGACTTGGCTGTTGGCGACATCGGCATGGGCGCACCGGAGTTACGGGCCGACTCACGCTATAACCTGGATAACCAGAAGATCATCAGCAGTTATTCCATCGGTCTTGATGTGATGTCGGTGTTCGTTCACGTCAAAGGCATTGAAGAAGCGTGTTTGGCGCCACAGGTGATGCGGGCGATTGAGTCGTTCGACTTTCAGATTCGCAGTGTGACGGGTGTGCAGTCGGTCCAGAGCGTGGCCGGAATGAGCAAAAACGTGATTGCCGGTAACAATGAGGGCAATCCGCGCTGGTCGGCAATTCCAGGCTCGGAGCGCGGCTTGAGTCAAGGGGCCCGCGCCTATCTGCCGGATGATGGTTTGGTCACTGAAGGCTGTCAGCGCATGCAGATTCTGGTGTTCCTTGCCGACCACGAAGGGCCGACTGTGGCTCATGTGGTGAATGAAACCAAGCGCATCATCGCCGGGCTGCAAACCCCGAGCGTGCAATTTTTGATGGCGGGCGGCAACGTGGGGGTAATGGCGGCATCCAACGATGCGGTCAAGCAGGCCGAGGTGGTGATGCTTGCTGCCTTGTTTGGCTCAGTGGCGCTGTTTTGCTGGCTGACGTTTGGTTCATTCCGGGCGGTGTTGTGCATTTTGGTGCCGTTGGCGATTGTGGCTATTTTGTGTAACGCGCTGATGGCGACCTTGGGCATTGGCCTGAAGGTTGCCACCTTGCCGGTCATGGCGCTGGGCGTCGGCGTGGGGGTCGATTACGGCATTTATTTGTATGAGCGCATTCAGCATGAAATGGCAGAGGGTAAAGACTTACGCCATGCGTTCTATCAGGCCATGTGTCAGCGTGGAACGGCAGCCGTGTTTACCGCTTTGACCATGTCGATCGGGGTGTGTACCTGGGCATTTGCACCGCTCAAGTTTCAGGCGGACATGGGCGTATTGTTAGCGTTCATGTTTTTGGTCAATGTGCTGGGCGCGATCTTTCTGCTGCCAGCGTTGGCGGCCTGGTTCAATCTGGGGCGGCCTTTGGTCAAGGTGCGCGAGCAGGCAAAGGTCACGCCAACCGGGCATTACCCGCTTAAGCAAAGTGTGGCCGCCAAGGATCTTTCAAACCGCTGAAATAGGGCGCTTAACCCGCTTGTGCGAAGGCAGGCATATAGACACACTGAGGCGCTGTTGTGCGTGCTTGCTAGTTAATAAGAACAATAAAAGGGTCGGCCTTTGAGCCATGCCCACTGCGAGGAACCGATCATGGAACCAGTGACGTTGAATCATCAAACCTTGGCGAGTCTTGGGCTGGAGTTGTCTGACTACGATCAAATGGTCGGCAGTTTTTACGACGGTGCTTTAGATCCAAAAGTCATGGGGAAAACGCTGTGTGCTGTACGCACGATGTTTCAGGCCAATTACGCGACACTGATTCTGCGGGTGCCGGATCAACCCGACATGGGTTTGATGATTGTCGCCGGTGATATTGAAGGCGAGGGCGAGCTGACCTATCAGACTTACCCGCAAGCCAATACGCCTTTTTCGGGGCAGGCTTTGGATCAGGTATTTACCGTAGAAGACCTGATGAGCGAGTCCGATTGGGTCAACTCGGCTTACTTCAAAACTTACTGTTCTTGGCAGAACGTCTACCACGTGATGGGGGCCGATATCTCGACACCCGACGGCGGAAAGCTGCGTTTTCGCCTGACTCGCGCCAAAACCGCGCCCAAATTCTCCACTGCCGAACGCGCCCTTTGCAGCATGTTTTTGCCGCATTTACGCCGCGCCTTGCACATGCACAACCTGCTTGATCGCAGCGAGTCCATGAGCGAGTTGTACGCCCAGGCCATCAGTCGCTTGTCGGTCGCAACCATCGTGCTCGACGAAACCGGCAAGGTGTTGCGCCTAAACCCGGTGGCCGAAGAAATCCTCAGCAGTGCCGATGGCTTGAAACTGGTGGGCGGCAGGCTTGAGGCGACTTACCCAAGTGATAACCGTGAGTTGCAACGCTTGGTCAAGCACGCCTTCAGTGCAGAAGTTCGCGAAGGTGGTGTTACGGCCGATGCCATGTCTGTCACTCGCCCTTCGGGTCAAGTCAGTTTGGGGGTGGTGGTCGAGGCCATTCCTTCGCTTGAGTGGGCCGAAGGCAAGAGCAAGCCGGCAGCGGTGGTGTATATCCGCGATGCGGTTGGCAAGTCGCTGGCCAGTGAGGTGGTGACTAAACAGCTGTTCAACCTGACCAAGGCCGAAACGGCGCTGGCGATGGAGTTGGCCAACGGTTTATCCCTGGAAGAAGCCGCCGAAAATCTCAATATTCGACGCAACACGGCCCGCGCCCATTTGCGTTCGATCTTTTCCAAGACCGGCGTACGTCGCCAGACCGAACTGGTAAGGATTCTGCTGAACAGTGTGGTTGCGTTGGGAAAGCCCAAGTGCGCCTTGCGAGCAACTGACTCAGTGATTGTGCCGGCGCCAAAATTGGCACGCCCGATACGTAAAACCGCTTGAGCGCAGGCGGGACTATTGCTGGCTGAACGCAACGCTAAAACGTGGCGTTCAGTTAAATGTTAGTCAGGCCATCAGGGGCCTGCATCCTCAAGGGAAGTCTTATGCCAGTTACAGCTGTCAGTGGTAGTGCGTCAGGGATCGGTGCGGCCGTGTGTGCCGTATTGCGCGCGGCGGGGCATCGGATCATCGGAATCGATCGGTCAAATGCTGAGGTAATTGCCGACTTGTCCACCCGAGATGGGCGCCAAGCCGCTGTGGCGCAGGTACTTGAACAGTCGGGCGGCGTGCTCGACGGCTTAGTGTGCTGCGCCGGACTCGGCGTGACCGCGCCTTCGAGCAGTTTGTTGTTGGCAGTCAACTACTTTGGCGTCAGTGAACTGCTTGATGGCCTAGCCGATGCCTTGGCCAAAGGCGAACACCCGGCGGCATTGGTGATTGGCTCGGTGGCGGCAACGCAGCCGGGTGCCGATCAACAGCCGATGGTCAAGGCCCTGCTGGCCGGTGACGAATCCCAGGCATTAGCGTTGGCCAACGCACTCGGGCAACCACACATTGCCTACGCTTGTTCCAAATATGCTGTGACCTGTGATGCGCGCCGCAAATCGGTGCAGTGGGCAGCCCAAGGTATTCGTCTGAATGTGATCGCGCCGGGGGCAGTGGAAACACCGTTGCATCAAGCGGCCAAGGACGATGCCCGCTACGGCAAGGCTGTCAGTGAGTTTGTCGCGCCTTTGGGCCGTGCCGGGCACCCCGAAGAAATCGCCCAAGCGGTGGCTTTTCTACAATCGACTCAGGCCAGCTTTGTCACGGGCAGCGTGCTGTTTGTGGATGGCGGCATGGACGCAATGGTTCGTGCTCAGCATGTGTAATGGCCGGTTAACCCTTAAGGAATACCCATGAACAAAGTGGCATTTGTGACCGGTGCCAGCCGTGGCATTGGTCGTGAAACGGCGCTGGCCTTTGCGCGCGCAGGTTTTGATCTGGCGATCAGCGCCCGCAGCCTGGGCGAAGGCGAGCAGCATGCTCACGGTTTACGCAACCCTGACGGCACAGCGTTGCCCGGCAGCCTCAACGGCACAGCTGCGGCGATTCGTGAACTGGGCCGCAAGGCGCTGGTGGTGCCTATGGACTTGCTCGACAGCGACTCAGTCATGGCCGCCAGTGCGGCGGTGTTTGCTGAATATGGCCGGGTTGATGTTCTGGTCAACAATGCGATCTACCAAGGCAGCGACCTCAATTCACCGTTTATGCAGTTGCAGCCCGAGACCTTGGAACGCGTGTTTCAAGGTTATGTTATGACGCCGTTTTTGCTCACGCGGGCTGTGGTCGACGGCATGTTGGCGCAGGGCGGCGGGGTCGTGATCAATGTCACATCCGGCGCCGGTGAAACAGACCCGCCCGTGGCGGCGGGCAAAGGCGGGTGGGGCTATGCCTATGGTGCGGGCAAGGCCGTGGTTTCGCGCTTGTCGGGTATTTTGTCAGTGGAGTTGGGCGAACAGGGCATTCGTGCTTTTACCCTCAACCCGGGCGTGGTGACCACCGATGCGTTACGCGCCACCATTGGCGAGAAGGGTGTGATTGCCTTGCGTGCGGGCTCGGCCCCGCCCCACGTGCCGGCTGCCGTGATGGTGTGGTTGGCGACCCACGATGCGGCCGTCGATCACCAGTGCAAAACCATTCATTGCCAGCCCTTTGCGCTGGAACACGGCATTGTTGCTGACTGGCGGTGAGCCGGTTTTGAGGCTTCAGTGCGCGGCGCCCAAGTTGTTTCAACAGGCGCCGCGCAAGTTTGTGCTGCACGCAACGTCAGTGCACAGACCCGCCTAGTCCAAGTGAACGATGAGTTCGCCTCGTGGCTCGGTGAAGATCACTCAGGCAGGCGCCCCAGCCCTTAACCTGAGGAATAATAAAAATGACTAAACTCGCAGAAATCCACGTCGAAAATGCGCTGGCCCCACGCTTTGGTCGTGGCTGGCATTGTTTAGGCGAGGCGGACGAATACCGTGATGGCAAGCTGCATACCCTGAATGTCTTCGGCTCGCGGCTGTTGGCGTTTGCCACCTCAGCAGGCGAAATCAGTGTGTTGGATGCCCATTGCCCGCACATGGGGGCTGACCTGTCCCAAGGCACCATTGAGAACGATCGCGTGGTGTGCGCCTTTCACCATTGGCAATACGACGCCAGCGGCAAATGTGTGGAAATCCCTTACTGCAAACGGATCCCGCCCAAGGCCAAAACCCGCGCTTGGCAAACCTGCGAAGTGAACAGTTTGCTGTTTGTGTGGAACAACCCCGAAGGCAAACCACCTGCTGACGACGTGGTGATCCCGCATCTGCCCGAGATGGACAGCGACGAGTGGCTGCATTCTTGGCACATGGACAAGTTGATCATCAACACCAACCCCCGCGAACTGGTGGATAACCTGGTCGATGCTCAGCACTTTGGGCCGGTACATGGCACACCCACCAAGTACTTTCACAATATTTTCGAGGGCCACATTGCCCACCAAATCTTTCATGGCGACTCTGAACGTTTGGGTGGCGACTTGGTGGCCGAGTCGGCGTATTACGGCCCCGCCACGCACCTGACCCGCATGCGTGCGATGTTTGATGGGCAAGAGATCAACTCAATTCTGCTCAACTGCCACGTACCCATTGGCCCAAACAGTTTCGAACTGCGTTTTGGCTGCATGGTGAAAAAAGTCCCGGGCTGGACCGATGAACAAAACGAAGCACTGGCAATCGATTACGTGCAACGTAATCGCGACTCGTTTTATCAAGACGTCGATATCTGGACCCACAAAGTACGCATCAACAATCCCGTACTG
Organism: Pseudomonas sp. E315; assembly: GCF_055406205.1. Lineage (NCBI taxonomy): Bacteria > Pseudomonadati > Pseudomonadota > Gammaproteobacteria > Pseudomonadales > Pseudomonadaceae > Pseudomonas > Pseudomonas sp. E315. The sequence goes on from NZ_JBUZPJ010000016.1 coordinate 93,638, forward strand.
GCTGAAGGTGATGGCCCGGTTTACCAACTGCGTGAGTGGTATCAGCAGTTCTTTACGGATGAGGCCAGCGTGCCGGCGAGCATGGCCGAGCGCCGTGAAATCACGACCGTAGACCACCGCTGATTGACGAGCCGGGTGAAAAACGCGCCGTGCCAATGACCTAGCCCCAACGTTAACTGTTGAGGGGCTGTCAGGGTGCGGCGACGTTGCGTTAAAGGTTGATCTGGCGAAAGACAGTTCCCTTCAAGGCCGTTTTCGCTTCCCGGTGCCTGTGTTTTGGGCGCCGGGTTTTTCTTCGTCAGGGGCGTTGCCATCGGTTTGTAGCGTTGCTTTCGCAATACATCCAGTGCCGGGCCTATATTCAACATTGCTGGCTTTTTGAATCGTGCTGCTTAAGATAGCCGACAGATAAAAACCAGCAGGCTTGGACGAAGGCTCATGTTGAACAAAGACACCATCTCCATTCATCTGGTACGTGAGGCCCTGCTACAGAGCTGTGCGGCAGGCGAGGCAACGGATGAAATTCTGCACAAAGTAGGTATTGCCCCGGCGTTGCTTGAGCAGTTGGATGCCAGAGTGCCTGCCAGCGCCTATGCGCGCTTATGGCGGTTGTTGGCGCGGCGTCTTGATGATGAGTTTTTTGGCATGGACCCTCGCAAGCTCAGGGCTGGCAGCCTGGCGTTTATGTGCCGCTCGGCAATGGCTCAACCCACTCTGGCGCTGGGGCTTGAGCTGGTGTTGGGCTTTGTGTCGTTAATGCTTGAGCGATTGCCTGCCAAACTGGTCCGCCAGCAAAGCGTTGTGGAAGTGGTCTTGCATGAGCCTGATGACGAACCCAGACGTGCCTTCACCTACTTCACGTATTGGATGATTGTGCACGGTGTGGCCTGTTGGCTGGCGGGGCGGCGAATTCCGATTCTAGCCATTGAGTTGCGCTGTGCGGCGCCGAGCTATTGCGAAGACTACGAGGTGATGTTTTCCGAAAACCTGCGCTTTGACCGACCGCGTACGCGCATGGTGTTTGCAGCGGATTGCCTGGATGCGCCGATCAAGCGCAGCCCGCAAGAGTTGCAGCGTTTTCTGGCGCAGGCCCCAGCCAACATCTTGGTCAAGTACCGTGACCCGCAAAGCTTGGCCAGTCAGATCAAGCAAGACCTGAGACAGCTGCCTGCTGCGCAATGGCCTGAGACACAAGGGTTGGCGCAGGTGTTGTGTATGTCCGCCTCGACCTTGCGCAGGCGCTTGGCTGAGGAAGGGCACACCTATCAAGGGCTCAAGGATGGTGTGCGCAAGGAATTGGCCATTGGTTGGTTGGCCGAGCCGCAACTGAGTTTTGCCGACATTGCTCTGAGATTGGGCTTTGCCGACACCAGCTCGTTTTACAAAGCGTTTCGTAAATGGTCCGGCACCAATCCGGGGCATTACCGCAGCTTGATTTTGGAAGAGGCGCAGCCCTTGTAACGCGAAGGGAGCAAACAAGTACGTTTCCTCTTGTTTTTTAGGAATGCTCCTACACGTGCGATTCAGTCCTATCCGTTAGCGTTCACCTCTTTTCTTTGGGGCCACCTTTTTCTAAAGCGTGGCCTTTTTGTTTGAGGAGCCACGGATGCTCACGCCTGCCCGATCCCCCCGTTTCAGCCTTGCCATTCACGCCACGCAACATGCGTTTCATGTGCTCGGATTCACGGGCGATGAAGCCATCAGCACCCCGTATGCGTTCGATGTCCAGTTGGTCAGTGATCGCGCTGATCTGGATATTGAAGCGTTGCTGCATCAGCCTGCCTTTTTAGCCTTTGATGAGCAGGGTTCAGGTGTTCACGGGCAGATCTCCCGCATTGGCATGAGCAGCCCTGGCACACGGCTGACTCACTATCATCTGACGCTTGTGCCGTCTTTAACCTACTTGGGTTATCGCACTAACCACCGCATTTTTCAGAATATGACCGTGCAGCACATCATCGAGAAGCTGCTTAAAGAGCACGGCATTCTCAGTGACGCCTACCTGTTTAGCTCATTCTCGACCTACCCACCTCGGGAATACTGCGTGCAATACGGCGAGTCCGATTTGCACTTCATTCAACGCCTGTGCTTTGAAGAGGGTTTTCACTACCACTTTCGGCATTCTCCCGACGGTCATGTGCTGGTTTTCGGCGATAAACAGCAGGCGTTTACCGGGTTGGAACATCCAACACCTTACGTACAGCGCTCAGGCATGGTGGCTAAACACGCCGCTATCAATCGCTTTGAATTGAGTCTGCACACCCAGACCAATCACACCGCCCACCGTGATTACGATTTTGAAAAAGCCAGTTGGACGCTACAAGCCAGCCGTCGCGTTAAACGCAACGAACCCATACTCGAAAGCTACACCTACCCCGGCCGCTTCAAGCAAACGGCTCACGGCGAGCGCCACAGTCAGCGCGCTTTGGAGCACCATCAAACGGGCTATCAACAGGTTAATGGTCACAGCGATCAACCAACCTTGCGCAGCGGTTACTTGTTGACCATGACCGAACACTCGACCCCGGCATGGAATACCGACTGGCTACTGACCCACGTCCATCACGAAGGTAAACAGCCGCAAGTGCTGGAAGAGTACGCACCCAGCGTGCCGTCGAAAAACGTGGACGGCTTTACCCAAGGCTACCGCAACACCTTTAGCGCCATCCCCGAGGACATGACCTACCGCCCACAAAAGGTTTTCGACAAGCCGCGCATGCTCGGTAGCCAAACTGCTCGTGTGACCGGGCCTGCGGGCGAAGAGATCCATTGCGATAAATTCGGCAGGGTTCGGGTCAAGTTTCATTGGGATCGCAGCGCCATCGACAACGACAAAAGCAGCTGTTGGCTGCGAGTGGCCTCAAGCTGGGCGGGCGATCATTTTGGTGCGATGACACTCCCCAGAGTGGGTATGGAAGTGTTGGTTGATTATCTGGAAGGCGACCCGGATCAGCCGATCATTGCGGGGTGCCTGATCAACAGCCTTAACCCGGCGCCCCTCGATCTGCCCGCCAATAAAACCCAAAGCGTACTGCGCAGCCGCAGCACACCGGGCGGGGGCGGCTACAACGAACTGCGCATCGAAGACCGCAAAGGCCAGGAGCAAATCTACCTGCATGCCCAGCGTGACATGGAGCAAATCGTCAAAAACGACAGTCGCCTGCAAGTGGGGGGTGAGCACCGAACCCTCATCACCGGCAACAGCGTGACGGTGCTTGAAGCCCAAGATCAACGCACCGTCACGGGCGATCGAAAAACGCAGCTCAACGCCAGCGATCACTTACAGGTGGCAGCCAGCAGCCACACCCGCGTGGGGCAAGTGCTGGTCGCTGAGGCGGGGCAAGACATTCATGTAAAGGCCGGCGCGCTTGTGGTGCTGGAGGCGGGTTTCATGATCACCCTGATGGCGGGCGGCCAACACTTGGTGATCAGCGCGGCGGGTATCTATAGCAGCAGCCCGATTTTATTAGGTGGCGCGCCCATGCCGGCGACGCCAGCGGCTCCGTTGTTGCCGGGAGATTTACAGGCCTTACAGAGCCCGGAGATAGAGCCCTCCACTCAATGGTTGGCGTTGAGCGAAAAAAAGCCTGCCTGCCCGCAGTGCGAAAAATTCAAGAACACCGATCTTCAAGAGAGTGCCCATGCTGACGTCTGAATATTTACCGAATCAACTGCCTTGGCATGACCACGCTTATTTATTGCTGGACGGTGTGACGGTAAAAAACCTGCTGGCCAACACTCGTCAATGGTTTGGTACGCAGGATGTTCAGGTGCTGTACGCAACCACGCCGTTGACATCTTGCAGTGACCTGTCGCCGTGTTTGATCACCCTCAACGGGCGGCATACTCCCGGCCTTGAGCATTACTTCGGTCATCTGTCTGAAGAGTGGGGCTATTTGATTTTCAGCCAGGCGGGTTCTTTCGACGTCATCCGTCACTTGCGCTTATTACTCAACGCCGAGTACCAGCCGCAGGGTCAAAAAGTATGGTTGCGGGTGGCTGATCCGGCGGTGATACACGCCATCTTGGGCCACGCCACAGTCACGCAACATCCAGAAGTATTTGGCCCGATAGATCGGGTGGTACTGCCTGATGTGATTAACAACACCTGGCAGCAACACACGCGGCCCGGCGACGTGGCACCAGCCTTTCTTCAATCGCCTTATGCCCTGTGTGAAACCCAACAAGCGCTGCTTGATGGGGTGAGCTTTAGGAGCGCCCTTAAAGTGCTCGCGAAACACCTGCGGGCCAAGTTCCCTAACGCCAAGGCTGAACTAACGGCTGAGGCACGCTGGCGATGGATTGGCGAACTGGCAAGCCGTGCTTACGAGATGGGTTTTAGCAGTGAGCAGCAGATGTGCCTCTTTGCCAACGTATTTTTGTTGTTGGGTGAGGACGTGTTATTGCGCCACCCCGATATCGCTGAGTTGATGACTCAGCCTTCGGCATTGCCCCCTTCGTCGCGTATCGAAAAGGCCGCCGAACTGGCGCTCTCTCGAAGCGACTACTGGGAGGTACATCGCCCATGACGCTCCCAAATCCTAACCATATTGATTTAAATCGCAGCGATGCCAAGTCAGGTCTGGGCGTTTGCCCGTTGCGCAAAACCAAGGTGCAATTGCTGGCGTTGCGTTATGGATTGGTCGAACGTCTTGATCCCGCCGCGGCGCTGGCCATGCCGTACCAACCAACCTCGCGCCCGTTGGGTATTCGCTTGATGCGTGACGGCTGGTTGTATGTGATCGACAACACCAGCGGTTACCTGCATGAATACCGGGTGCAGAGCGGTGTGGTCAGCCAGTTTATGTGGCAAGGCAACGAAGCCAGTCAAAACCAGCGTCAAGGCATGGACACACAACATGCCTTGCTGTTCTCACGCTTAGCCACGTTGCACGTTGCCTACAGCGAAGTGCAGTGGACGGCCTACAAATGCTCAAAAATGATCGACAGCCGTGCCGAGCGTGATCACTTCATGCAAGTGGTCGACCTGAGCGCCGCCGATTGCATCAAAGGCGGGTCGCACCTGCTCACCCCAGCCCAAGCCAAGCAGTGGCTGGCGGAGGTGGCCGAGCAGCCATCAACTATCGCCCCGATCGAAGGGATGCACCCCGAAGAAACGCTGGATTACGTCTGGGAAGACCAGTCGCTGTACCAAAGCACCCACATGGCGGCGGTCAAACGCCAACTGCTGACAGCCTATGAACACGACCATTTGTATCTGGTGTTTAACGACACGCTGGGTGTGATGCGTGATCTGGCTCAGGAGCAAGACACCGTAGTGGGTTGGGTCGACGAGTGGGTGGCCAAGGAGCGTCAGGAACTTAAATATCTGGTGGGCAGCTACATTGAAACCTTGATGGTGCTCAACGATAAAACGGCGTCGAGCACCGGCGTCAGCGCCAAACTGTTCGATAAAACCACTGCGCAACAGCGTGAGGCGATCTATGACTACTTGAATGCGCGTAACGCGCTCATCGGTATGCCGAGCAGTGCTAGCCCCGAAAAGGCCTATTACCCCGGTCATGGCTTTGACCCCAGCACCCGCAGTGTCCGGCAAACCATGCACGATAAAAAGCAAGCCATGCACGACGCCCTCGGCGAGCCGTTGTATGCCGAACTGGAAGACGACATTGAAACCTTGCAAGACCATAGCCATGCGGCCTTGCAAGGCAAAGGGCTTGGCGCACGAGGGATTCACGACTTGGTACGGCATCAGGAAATGACCGCCTACCTTGAAGCTGAGCGGGTACATATCAAGCGCTGGACTGAGCGGCTAGACCGCATTACTGAAGACCGTACACAACTGTTCACGCAGGGCGAACTTCATCGCAGCCTGTGGTACTTCGACCCCAAAATTGAAGACCAACTGCAAGCTGCGCTTATTGCGGAACACAACTGTGCGCGCGACCTGTGCCGTACTGATGAAAGTCTTGATGCCGTGGGTGAATACCTCCACAAGCACCCGTACTACATCCTCCCAGCGTTCAGCAGCCGCCTGGACTTGGCCTTCATCAACAGCAAGGCGGCGGACCTGGTCAAGTGGCTGGACGATAACCATAGCGCTGAGCAAAACATTGCCACCGCGCAACTGCGTTTGACGCAAGTGCAGCAACTGTTGGGGCAACATTGGGCCAATAGCTTGGCCTTGAGCCCCGAGGTGATGGTTAACAGCCAGTTGGTGCAAGCCGCGTATTCACCGGCTTCTGCCCTGCGAGTGGAGCGCTGGTTGGTCAAGCTGCAAAGCGACCTGAACGGCCCGGCCCTTAAGGCCCACCTTGATGCACTCAAAACCTACAGCAACCGTGCCCAACGGTTGGCGGGGTTGATGGCTTTGGAACACGAAGGCGCCACCTTGCGAGTCGCCAGTGTGCAAGATGTGCAGCAGTTCGGGGCCACGCTGGCCAAGCTCAACGTGCTGATGACCAACGAAGACACCTACCAATACAACCGTGACGTATTGCGCAAAGACAGCAAACGCAAAATCCTTAGCGAGCAACAGCGTGCCGAGGCCAAGGTGCAATCGGATCAGTACCACCACCTGCTGGGCAACACCCGAAAAGAGCGGGCGGCACTGGTCAAACACCTTCAGGCCGGTATCACCATCACCAGCGACCAAAGCGCCGGCTTTATCGGACTCCAACTCAAACTCAATGGCCAGCAACAGACGTATTTAAACGACGAAATCCACCGCCTGCGTTCAGGCGTTAGAGGTGGATATGGCGAAGGCAGCGCTGGATTGACGGTGTTTAAAAGTGGTTGGCTGCCGCTGGCGTTGATGCTGTGGCAAGCGCAGACGTTGGGGGAGGCTTGGAGGGAGTGGAAGAAGCAGGCTGGAACTAGAGGGATTAAAGAGGTTTTGATTCTTGCAGGTGCAATCTCAGGTATGGCCTCATCTGCTTTTTCTGTTTATCAAAGCGTGCATGTTGGGCTTGTAGATAAGGCATTTAAGTCTGTACTGCTAAGTAGTGGCAGCGAAAGCGGGATGTTATTAGCGGTCAAAATGGGTAAGTTAGGATTAGGCTTAGGAGCGTTGATCGCTCCGTTGGCTTTTGTGGGCGCGCTAGGTACCTCGTTAAATAACTTCAATAAGTGGACTAACGCTATTCGTACAGGCGATGCTGGAGAAAAAGCAGGGGCCTTTATAGCGCTGACAGGTGATACAGGTAATACCGCAGTAACGGGGATGCAAACCGGCAAAATGATTAAAGAGTTGCTGCCGGTGATAGCGTCTTTTAAATACGGGGTAAAAGCGGCCAGTACAGCCTGGGTAGCGGGAGGCAGTCGTTTTTTAATTTATGTTGCTCGTTCTACGCCATGGAGTTTGGTTGCTACGGCACTGAGTCTTGGTGGTGAAGCCATCTACAACTATTACAACCTTGATGATCATCAACGCTGGTTAGCCCACTGTTGCTGGGGGCATGACGACCAGCATTGGAGTTGGCCCGAGCATGCCCAGTTGTTGGCAGAAACTACCCTACGCCCTGTTATTACTGATGGGGGGCTTACTCACCCGTCTAATGAGGTTGAGAAAGTACGCACTTTGGTACTGAGCTTTCCGGGCCTAAGCAAGCGAAGTCTGGCTGAACATCCGATTCGATTTACAGCGCTATGGCGGCGAGACAGTATGGCCGAATTTGTCGACGTGGGGAGTGATGTACGCGATAAATTGTGCCTTGTGGGTAATAACCCTCTGACGTTACAACTCAATCTGCCTTATGAGTGGTGTGGCACTCAGTCTTTGCTGTTAATGCGTTTGTCGGTGCAGCCGGAATTGGCCAATGCCCCTCTTAAGCTCAAGGATAAATGCCTTTATTACCGAATTCCTTTGGATTCAGGTACGACCAGCCCTCCTATCAAGGGTGTGGTGGGCGTTGCATTTATTGGCAATGAAAAAGGCTATGAATTGAAGATGGAACATTTAAATGAGTGACCCCAAATACAATCGCTTGCCGCATGCCGGGGATTTTGAAAGTGTAAATGGCACAGAAGCGTTTTATCTGGCGCCTAAGCCTTTGCCAACAGGTTCAGCAGCGTTTAGTGGACAAGGTATGCATCATGATGTGAATGATGTTTATCTGGATTTTGCCCCCGGACAACGGGGTATGGAGTTTGCGATCAGGGTTTCATTCGGGTCAGTTATGAGTATGACTATTTTTTTTCTGTTAATCGGGTTAGGACTTGGAATTGAAGATCACATTAGTCGTGGAGCACCAATTTTTGAAATCTTGATAACGCTGATCATTCCAAATTACTACATGTGGGGCTTTCTTATAGTTCTGATACTTATGTATGGTATTCCCTTCAGCCGAAGCATTAAACAAATAACTACTCGGCCCCCCGTTCGCTTTAACCGCCAACGCCGCGAAGTGGCTCATGTGAGTAAAAAAGGCGAACCGCCTTTAATCGTCCCTTGGGAAGAAGTTATTGCCTGCGTCACCGTCAGCAACGTCATTACTGAATACGCGGTGATGCCCAGTGCTTCGTTGATAATTGGCCTGCGCGATAGCAGCAGTGGTGAAGTGGTGCGGCTGACCATCTCTACCGGCCATTTAAGTTTGGCAGTGAGTGAGTGGGAGGCGTTGCGGGTGTATATGGAGGAGGGGCCGTTAGCTTTGCCCACGCCGTTGTTGATGGACGAAGAGTTTCAGGAAGGCACCGTGGCGCACTTTCATATGTGCCGCGAGCTGTACCGAGAAATGCACTCGTGGCCGGTGTATGCCTTTGGTTTTTTAACCATCCAGTTTTGCAGCGGCTGGACGTTACCGTGCCGCTTTTCGGAATGGATCAACACCCGCCCGAAGGCGGCCTTCCCTGAGTCGATCCGCGAATGGTCCAAACCCTTGCCCGCCGAACAACATGCACAACCGAGTGCCGAGTTAGTGCAACAAAGTGCCGAATTACGCTTGGCGCTGAGCCAAGGGCAAAGCCTGCTGGATTACTACAAGGTCAAGTTCGCCGGGCCTGAGCCCACACAATGACAGGCGCAGCCATTGTGTAGGCGTGAGCTTACTCCTATAGGTCATAAATGGTGGGGTTACATATATGAACAATGAAAAAGGCTATGAATTGAAGGTTGAGCATTTAAATGAGTGATCCAAAATACAACCGCTTACCGTATGCCGGGGATTTTGAAAGTGTAAATGGCACAGAAGCGTTTTATCTGGCGCCTAAGCCTTTGCCAACAGGTTTCGCTGCGCTTAGTGGGCAAGGTATGCATCATGACGTGAATGATGTTTATCTGGATTTTGCTCCTGGGCTACGGGGTATGGAGTTTGCGGTCAGGGTTTCGGTAGGGGTGGTTATAGGGCAGGTCATTTTCTTTACGTTGCTTAACGTTTTTTTAGCGGGTAGTGCTTACTATTATGGTTGGCCATTCTGGAGTAACTTGCTTGAAAATGTACTTAATCCATATATGTGGGGCTTTCTTGGCATCATCATGCTTATGGTAGGTATTCCCTTCTACCGAAGCATTCAGCAAATAACCACCCAACCCCCCGTTCGCTTTAACCGACAACGCCGTGAAGTGGCTTATGTGAGTAAAAAAGGCGAACCGCCTTTAATCGTCCCTTGGGAAGAAGTTATTGCCTGCGTCACCGTCAGCAAAGTCATTACTGAATACGCGGTGATGCCCAGTGCTTCGTTGATAATTGGCCTGCGCGATAGCAGCAGTGGTGAAGTGGTGCGGCTGACCATCTCTACCGGCCATTTAAGTTTGGCAGTGAGCGAGTGGGAGGCGTTGCGGGTGTATATGGAGGAGGGGCCGCTCGCCTTGCCCACGCCGTTGTTGATGGACGAAGAGTTTCAGGAAGGCACCGTGGCGCACTTTCATATGTGCCGCGAGTTGTACCGAGAAATGCACTCGTGGCCGGTGTATGCCTTTGGTTTTTTAACCATCCAGTTTTGCAGCGGCTGGACGTTACCGTGCCGCTTTTCGGAATGGATCAACACCCGTCCGAAAGCGGCTTTCCCTGAGTCGATTCGCGAATGGTCCAAACCCTTGCCCGGCGAACAACATGCACAACCGAGTGCCGAGTTAGTGCAACAAAGCGCCGAATTACGCTTGGCGCTGAGCCAAGGGCAAAGCCTGCTGGATTACTACAAGGTCAAGTTCGCCGAGCCTGAGCCCGCACAGTGACAGGCGCAGCCATTGTGTAGGCGTGAGCTTACTCGCGATTGATGACTTCGCGAGCAAGCTCGTTACAGGAGTGTGGTGGTGCTTAAAGCAGCCACATCCCGATCAAACCACTGACGATGCCAACCAGCATGGTCATCAGTGCCACGCTAACCAGCACACGAGCGTCGAAGTCTTTGCGCAGCATCAGCAACGACGGCAGGCTCACACTCGGCAAGGTCATCAGCAGAGCTACCGCAGGAGCAGTGCCCATCCCCAACGCCATCATGGTTTGCACAATCGGGATTTCAGCAGCGGTCGGGATCACAAACAATGTGCCCACTATGGCCAATGGCACCAACCACATCAGGCTGTCACTCATGGCGCCATCAACATGGGGGAACAACCACACCCGGGCAGCGCCCAGCAACAGTACGGCCAGTAAGTACACCGGGATGGTGTTCCAGAACAGTTGCCACAGGGTGCGGCCCCAGCGGCTGAAAAAATTGTGTTGATCAATGGTGCTGGCATCAGACACGGCATCTTGCGCCGCCTGCGGAATGCTTTCCGGGCGTGAGATGCGTTGCGCAATCAGCGAAACCCCCAGCACCAGCACGATACCGGCCACCAAGCGCAGTGCGCTAAAACCCCAGCCGAGCACAAAGCCCATGAACACTAGCGTTGCGGGGTTGAGCACCGGGTTGGCGATCCAGAAGGCCAGTGCGGCCCCTACCGATACGTTTTGGCGACGCATGCCTGCGGCAACGGGGGCTGCGCAACAGGTACACATCATGCCGGGCAGGGCGAACAGGCCGCCGCGCAGGGTCGAGCCAAGGCCCGCTTTGCCAAACAGGCGCAGCAGCCAGTCACGCGGGATCAGCACTTGAATCAATGACCCCAGAATGACTGCCAGCACGGCGGCTTTCCAGATCGCCAGGAAATACACCTTGGCGTAGGCCAGCGCGGCAGCTACTGGCTCACCCTGATTGTCGTTGAGGATTGAAGCGCCAATGCTGTGGTTGTCTGCAGCGACAAAAGCTTTGAAGTAGTAAGGCGACCATTTGACGTAGTACAGGCCAATACCGGCGATCAGCAGGAACAGAAGGGGTTTCCACCAGAATGACCAGCCTCTTGAGGATTTGGCTGAGGAAATACTGGACATAAACAGTTACCAATCGCAGAGAAATAGCGGCGCATCATACCTGAGCACGGGGGGCCGTGCTCAACGGGTGATAGAGCCTAGAGCGTCCTGATGGAGTTAGTAATGGCATGTGCGCATTGGATGACAGAAAAGGCCATTTTTTGTTCGGCTTCTTCGATGGTCCAGCGGCTGCTGGGCGCGACCACATGCACCGCAGCAACTGGCAGCCCATTGCTGCCAAAAATGGGGGCGGCGAGGGTCATGTCACCCAAAAACATCTCTTGCGCATTGGTGGCGTAGCCCTGTTTTCGACTGTTTTGGATGCGAGCAAAGATCGCTTGCGGGTCGGTCAAGGTGTATTGGGTGTGGGCTACGATTTCACTGGCTTTGAGCGTGGCATGCACTTCGTCATCAGTGAGGCCGCTGAGGTAGGCTCGACCGCCGCCGCTGCAATACATGGGCATGCGGCTGCCAATCGGCATGTGCAGTGGAATGTATTTGGTCGCGGAAAAACGGGCGACAAACACCATTGACAAACCGTCGGGCTCGGTGAGGTTGACGGTTTCGCCGGTGGTTTGGTTTAGCTCGGCCAAGTAGGGGTTGGCCACATCGACCAAGATATCGGCGGCTAAGTAGTTGAAGCCGATTTCCATCACCTTGGGGGTTAACTGAAAGCGACGACTTTGCGCATGTTTGCGCACGTAACCCAGTTCTTCGAGGGTGTGGATCATACGTTGGGCAGAACTTTTACTGATGCCTGCCACTTGAGCGATGTCAGCCAGGTTCATGGTGCGACGTGCAGCCCCAAAGCTCCGCAGTACGGCAAGCCCTTTTTCCAGCGACTGGTTGAAAAGAGGGTTGTTGTGATCACTCATGGGCATCCTTGGCTTTATCTAATGCTATAAGTATCGATAAGCGATACTTATAAATCTCTTTACGATTTGAGTAAATTGGTTATAGTCGATAGCGAGTTTTTGCACCAGAGGGTGCAGGGCTGTTTTAACGTGTCATCCAGATAATAAAAGCGACTATAAGGGAGATTCGCTATGCAAAAACGCTTTCAAGTGCTCACGCTTATTTGCGCAATAACCGCCGGCCTGATGGGATCAGCCAGTGCTGTTGCAGAGCCTACGTACAAGATCGGTGCGACCGCCACAGGCATCCCTTTTACATTTATTGATGTAGATACCCAAACTACGAAAGGCATGATGATTGATGCTGTCGAAGCCATCGGCAAGGCCGGAGGTTTTGAGACTGAAATCGAGCAAAGCCCTTTTGCAGCGCTGATTCCTTCGCTGACCTCCAACAAGATCGATCTGATTTCGGCTGGCATGCTCAAAACCCCGGCGCGTGCGAAGGTCGTGCAGTTTTCCGACCCTATTTACAGTTATGGCGAAGGTTTGATCGTCAAGGCTGACGATGACACTGCGTACAAGACCATGGATGACTTGAAAGGCGAAGTGGTCGGCGCGCAAATAGGCACGGCGTTTATTGAAGCGTTAAACAAGCATGGTGGGTTTAAGGAAGTGCGCAGTTACGACTCCATTCCTGACATGATTCGTGATTTGTCGGTGGGGCGAATCAAGGCCGCGTTTGGTGATGGTCCAGTCATCGCTTACCAGTTAGCGCAAGGTAAAGGCCCAAAAGTAAAACTGTCGAGCACCTATGTGCCGGTGGTGATTGGTGATGTATGCGTGGTGATGCGTAAGGGCGACGACGAAAAACTTGCCCAGGTCAACAAAGGCATCGCAGCAATCAAGGCTGACGGCACCCTGCAAGGCATCATAGAGAAGTGGAACCTCAACTGATAATCCTGCGGCTCCAGCCATGCTGCGGGCCGCCTCATAAGATGTTTCGCAGGTAGCCTATGTTTCTCCAGGATGCGTTGGACTTTCTCCCTCTGTTGCTCAAAGGGGCGGTGGTCACTGTGCAGGTCACTGTGGGATCGTTCGTCCTCAGCTCACTGATCGGCCTAGTCTTCGCACTGATGATGGTGTCCAAAGTGCGCGCTGTCGCGTTGTTCGCCATTGGCGTGGTCAACGTGATCCGTGGTCTGCCCATCATCGTGCAGTTGTTTTATATCTATTTTGTATTGCCCGAGTTTGGTATTGAATTCAGCGCCATGCAGGCAGGTGTGGTGGGGTTGGGCATCGCCTATTCGGCGTATCAAGCCGAAATTTTCCGGGCTGGCATTCAGGCCATTGATCATGGTCAGATCGAAGCCGCCGAATCGATTGGCATGCGCGGCATGATGATCATGCGTCGTGTGATCTTGCCCCAAGCCTTTCGTATTTCTCTGCCGCCCTATGGCAACACGATGGTGATGATGCTTAAGGACTCGTCTTTGGTGTCCACCATTACCGTGGCCGAGATGACGCGCCAGGGTCAGCTGATTGCCTCGTCAACTTTCGAAAACATGACGGTCTACACCTTGGTGGCGCTGCTGTACCTGTCCATGAGCTTGCCGCTGTCATTTGCCTTGCGCCGCCTGGAAGCGCGTCTGACCAGACGGAGAGCCGCATGATTGAACTCAAAGGTGTTCACAAAGATTTCGGCGGTGTGCCGGTGCTTGAAGGTATTGATTTGCAAGTGAATCAAGGAGAAGTGGTGTGCTTGATTGGCCCGTCCGGTTCGGGCAAATCCACTTTGCTGCGCTGCATCAATGGCCTTGAAAGTTACAACCAGGGCGAGATATGGGTCAGCGGTCAGCGGGTGGATCGCCACAGCAAAAGCATTCATGAGATCCGCACTCATGTGTCGATGGTGTTTCAGCGGTTCAATTTGTTCCCGCACCGCACGGCTCTCGAAAACGTGATGGAAGGCCCGATTTACGTCAAGAAGCAGAGCCTGCAAGCGGCGCGTAAGCAAGCTGAAGCCTTGATGGAAAAGGTCGGCCTTACGCACCGCATGAATGCTTATCCGGACACGTTATCGGGCGGCCAGCAGCAGCGTGTGGCGATTGCCCGTGCGTTGGCGATGAACCCTGATGCCATTTTGTTTGACGAGCCTACCTCGGCCCTTGACCCGGAACTGGTGGGCGAGGTGTTGACGGTGATGCGCAAGTTGGCTGACGAAGGTATGACCATGATTGTGGTGACCCATGAAATGGGCTTTGCCCGCGATGTGGCAGACAAGGTGTGTTTTTTACACGGTGGCCAAATAGTCGAATCCGGGCCTGCGCAAACCGTACTCAGTGCCCCGCAACACCCGCGCATGCAAGAGTTTCTGCGGCGTTTGCTTAATCAGACTGCTGAGGTGCAGGCATGAAGGCTCCTTCGACCACTCAATTGCCACCGTCACTGTGGTCTGCCACGGCACTCCCCGGTGCAATGACACCGCCGTTGAGCGAAAACAAACATGTGGATGTGGCAATCGTCGGCGCGGGTTACACCGGGCTGGTCACCGCCTTGCGTCTGGCTGAAGCGGGCGTCAGCGTGTGCGTGCTGGATTCGGGCGAGCCCGGCTGGGGGGCTTCGGGGCGCAATGGCGGGCAGGTGATTCCTGGGCTCAAATATGACCCCGATGAGTTGATCGAAAAATTCGGCGTAGAGCGCGGCGAGCGGCTGATTGAAACCGTAGGCGGTGCCGCAGACGAAGTTTTTTCGCTGATTCGTCAGTACAGCATTGCCTGTGACGCCAAGCGCAGTGGTTGGATTCAGCCAGCGTGCTCCAGTGTCAGCATGAAGACCCTCGAAAGCCGTGCCAGCCAGTGGCACAAGCGAGGTGTGCCTGTTGAGCTGCTTGATCGCGAGGCGGTCATCCAGCGCATAGGCACGCAAAACTATGTGGGTGGCTGGGTTGACCCGCGTGCTGGTAGCTTGCACCCGCTCAACTATGCCCGTGGCCTGGCCAAGTCTGCGCTGGGGCGTGGGGTGACGATTCACAGTCATAGCCGGGTCAAACAGCTGCGTCGCATTGGTTCGCAATGGCAGTTGACCACCGCACAAGGTTGCACTGTCAATGCCGAGCGCGTGGTGCTGGCCACCAATGGTTACACCGACGACCTGTGGCCAGGGCTGCGCCAAACCTTGCTGGCCGCTAACAGCTTTATCATTGCAACGCGGCCGCTTTCGGCGCAGTTGCGCAAAACCATCCTGCCGGGCGGAGAGGTTTGCTCGGACGCGCGGCGCTTGCTGTTGTACTTCAAACAAGATGCGCAGGGGCGTTTGCTGCTGGGCGGCCGCGGGCCTTTTGCCGAACCGTGCAGGGCCAGTGACTGGGGGCATTTGGAAAGATCGCTGGTGATGTTATTCCCGCAGTTAGCCGGGGTGCCAATCGAGTATCGCTGGAGTGGGCGCATCGCCCTTAACCAGAGCGTGATGCCGCAGTTGCATGAGCCGCAACCGGGGTTGTCGATTTTGCTGGGTTACAACGGTCGTGGCATTGCCATGTCAACGACCTTGGGCAAGCACCTTGCAGCCCGTATCTCAGGGGCGAGCCATGAATTTCCGTTTCCGGTAACCCCGATGCGCAGCATCCCGTTCCACAGCTTGCAGCGGCTGTATCTGGCAGCTGGCATTAATTACTACCGCTTACTGGATGCCATGCATTGATCCACGCTCAGCCTGAGTGTTCAGGCTGAGCAGGCGTTTTATCAGTCGTCGGTTTTGATGGTTGCCACATCATCTGCCTTTATCTTGATGTGCTTGCCCGCGATGTCCACAAACTCGTAAAAACCGTCCTGATTTTTGGTTTTTGGCATGTCTTTGGTCAGGTATTGCGTGCCGTTTTGCAAGGTCACTACGCTGGGTGAGGCACAGCCCGCGAGCCCCAGCAGCGCTGTCATGATCACAGGTAAGCCAATTACTTTGATGTTCATGCACGATCCTTGAATTATTTGAAAATAAGCGTGTGATCGCGCTGGCCTTGATTGAGCAGCCAGCGCTGAAAAATGGTTGCAGCCTCAGACAGCGTTTTATGCCGAGAGTGCGCTAGGTAGTCGGCATTTCCGGTTTTAAATTCGAAGGTGCCAACACGCACCAGTTCGCCGCTATCGATTTTGTCTCTGACCATAAAGTCCCACCCCAACCCAACCCCCATACCTTGAACGATAGCCTGATAAGCCAGCGTGATTTGGTTGAAGGTCAAACGCTGGGGGTCAGCGGCATGTTGCAGACCGAAATGCTCAAACCAGTCGCGCCAGTCAATGCAGTTCCAGCCAGATGAGTCCAACTCAATCAAGGGTAGGGCTTGCAATGCTTGAGGGGTGTTGACCTGAGGCAAACTCAGGTTGGGACTGGCCACCGGGTAAACCGTCTCGGCAAACAATGGCTCGGCGCTCAGGGACGACCAATGACCGCTGCCATACAAAATCGAGAAGTCGTAATCCCCGGCAGTGGACTCGTCCATATCGTTACTGGCGCGGATATTAACCGTGATGGCGGGATGCGCGGTGTTAAACGCGAGCAAGCGCGGGAACAGCCAAAATTGCGCCACAGCGTGAGTACACAGCACTGTGACGGCATTGGGCGCATGGGCCACTTTGATGCGATTAACACTGTGTTGCAGATGCTCCAGCACGCCACTGACTTCGGTAAACAGGCTGGCCCCGGCAAGGGTCAGCATGATGCCTCGCGCCTGACGTTCAAACAGCGCGAGCTTAAGGTTGTCTTCTAGCGCCCGGATTTGTTTGCTGACAGCACTTTGGGTCACGCACAGTTCGCTGGCCGCGCGAGTAAAACTGCGATTTCGTGCGACGGCTTCAAACGTGATCAAGCTGTCCAGTGGCGGCAGATGTTTGAGGTAACGGCTCACGGCAATCTCCCGGTATCAGGGGCGTATCTATAAGCCATTCCACAGTGGAATGCCAGCATGCCAAATGATCTTTTGTGATGGTGCGACACAGTGCCTATTCTTGGCTCAAATTGAACTGCCGGAGAGTTGGAGATGAAGCGCGGGATAGTCTATGCCGGCATGGCAGGTGCGGTCTGGGGGTTGGTGTTTTTAGTGCCCAAGTTGTTGCCTGAGTTCAGCCCGCTGTTGCTCAGTTGCGGGCGTTTCATCTTGTATGGCACGGTGTCGCTACTGCTGGTGTTGCCACATGCCAGGCGTTTGCTCACGCAACTGACGGGCCGAGACCTGAGGACGTTGATTAAATTCGCGCTGCTGGGCAACCTGATTTACTACATGCTGTTGGCCGCTTCGATCCAGTGGGTGGGCATCGCCGCAGCGTCTTTAATAGTGGGTATTTTGCCCCTCAGTATCACGTGGCTGGGCCGACGCGATGCTGGCGCGGTGCCTTTAGTCAGATTGGTCTGGCCGTTGTTGCTGGTGGTGGCAGGCATGTTGTGCATCAACCTTGAAACTTTACTCGACAGTTCGGTGCAGCAACCGCTGGCCGACAAAATGTTGGGTATCGCGTGTGGGTTCGGCGCATTGCTGTGCTGGAGCTGGTTTGCCACTGAAAACGCACGCTATTTGAAACACAGCACGTTCAACAGTGGCGAGTGGTCGAGCTTGTGGGGTGTGACCACTGGCGTGCTCGGGGTTTTGATCTGGGGCGCGGCCAGTGCGTTGTCGTTGGACGCGGTGACGCTTGAAGTCAGCGACCAGCGCTGGCAGATGTTCTGGCTGGTGAATCTGGCCTGCGCCGTGCTTGGTTCCTGGTTTGGCAATCGCATGTGGAATGCTTCATCCCGACGCCTGCCGTTGACCCTCAGTGGGCAACTGATTGTGTTCGAAACACTGTTTGCGCTGGTTTACGGCTTTGTGTATTTGCAACGCTTGCCGACTGTGTTGGAAGCCTTGGCCGTGACCCTGTTGTTGGGCGGGGTGAGCTGGGCGGTGCAGCGTCATGCGCCGCGCCCGCCCTGTGCAGCCTAACGGGAGAATCAGGTCGGGCAAGCTTTGGCGCCGTTGTTCAAACCCTGCTTATCAATGCGGCTGAGCAAGGTGGCCTTGCCGTCTTGCCAGGTCAGGGTCAGCACATATAAAGAGTCGAAGTCGGTACCCGGCCAGTCTTCGCTGAGGGTGACTTTTTGGCCAACGGCCTTGCGAGCGACGCTGTTGATCAGCTCCGGCAAATAGCCGTGGGACCACGCGGTGTAAATGATTGCGTTGTGGTACTTGTCGTCGGTCAACTCTTTGGCCAGCGCTCGGGTGTCGTTGGCCGAGAACTCCAGATTAATCGGCAAACCGAGTTTGATCGCGCTGGGGTTGATGGTCATCATCGGTCGCACGTAACTGTAGGCATCGTCATCGGCGCCTTCTTCGACTTGTCGTGACGGATTAGCGGCAAAGATGTAATCAGCCTTGCCATATTTGTGCGGCAGCAGAGTCGCCAGATCAATCGCTCGATTCAACCCCTGGCACGTCAGTTGGCCCAAGCCATCGGCAGGCTTTTCGGCATGGCGCATAAACACCAGCGTTTGTACCCCGTTTGCCGGTTGGGCAAACGCGTCTTCAACGTGGGATGACACACCCACCGCCCCTGCAATCAACAACAGTGGGAGGGCGGCCAGTGCGTAAGGTTTGAGTCGGGGAGTGATCTTGAAGCCTTTAGGCTTGGGCATTTTCTGTGGGTGTCCGTTGATGCTGACCTGTTTCACAACGTAAGGCTGTGTGTGAGCAGTGTTCCTTGTCGTTAGCGCACCACGCGTGCCTCTCGTCCCTGAGCAAAGTCACTATTAGACGCCTTTTTTGAAAATGGTTCGCTTTCACTTTAGTGGCAGGATGTTTATCGCGTTTTTGACAGGCGTGGCCGTGGCAACGCTGGTCAGCTGGCATGCGATTGGCCATCATTGCTGCGCATTCATTTTCATGAGGGCTCGTTCAATGCTTCCTGCACCGCTTAAACGTGTGAATAACCCCTTGCACCTGCGCATCCGTGCCTGGCGTGGGCGCGTAGGGCTGGGGTTGGTCGCAAGTCTGTCAGTGCTGGCGGGTATGACCGACGCCATCGGTTTTTTGGCGACCGGCGACTTCGTTTCGTTTATGAGCGGTAACACCACGCGCTTGGCAGTGGCCATCGGCCAAGGTGATATCAGCTTGATCGTGAGATTGACCTTTGCCGTACTGGCATTTATTGCAGGCAATACCCTCGGGATCTTGCTGGGGCGTTGGGGTGGGCGGCGTGCTTTACCGCTGATGTTGGGGATTACCGGGCTGTTGTGTGCCGCCGCGTTGCTGCCGTTTGATTCGCAAGTTCCAGCGTTGCTGGCGGCTATTTTGGCAATGGGCATGCTCAATGCAGCAGTGGAGCAGGTTAATGGCCTGCCGGTCGGGCTGACCTACGTCACTGGAGCGTTGTCGCGCTTTGGTCGTGGTTTGGGCCGCTGGTTGTTGGGCGAACGTCGCAGTGGCTGGCGGGTGCAATTGGTGCCGTGGGCCGGGATGTTGTTGGGCGCGGTTGTCGGTGCGCTGCTGGAGGCGCAGTTTGGGGTTAAGGCCTTGTTGTTCAGTGCAGGCTTTGCTGCGGTGCTGGGTGGGGTGTCGTTGAAAATCCCTCGGCGTTGGCAGCGCGATTACATGCCGCGTTAATCGACCATTCTTCTGCAGGCCTGCGGCGGGTAAACTGGCGCCGCGCCTACTCAGGGCATATCCAATGAACAGGAGTCGTTGTGTCCAAGACTGTCGATGACCATTCACCCTTAGAATCGTTTTCTATCGAAAGCCCTGCGCCTTTGTACGCGCGGGTCAAACAGGCCATTGAGCAGAAGATTCGCTCCGGCGCCTGGCTACCCAACTCAAAACTGCCGTCCGAGAGCGAGCTGCTCAATGTGTTGGGCGTGAGCCGCATGACCATCAACCGAGCGTTGCGTGAGCTGACCATCGAAGGGTTGCTGGTGCGCATGCAAGGGGTGGGCACTTTTGTCGCTGTGCCAAAAGGGCACGCGGCGTTATTTGAAATTCATAACATTGCTCAGGAAATTGCCGACCGAGGACATGAGCATCGTTGTGAGGTGATTGTGCTGGAAGAGGTGGGCGCCAAATCGACTTTGGTTTTGCCGTTTGCATTGGACGGCATTAAGCGCATTTTTCATTCGGTGATGGTCCATTACGAAAATCAGGTGCCGGTGCAAATCGAAGAACGCTTCGTCAATGCCGAGATTGCCCCTGAGTACTTGCAGCAGGACTTCACCCGCATCACCGCATACGCCTACTTGATGCACATTGCACCGCTGACCGGAGGCGAGCATGTGGTGGAGGCCATTCATGCCAAGTCGGCTGAATGCCGTTTGTTGCAGGTCAAACGTAATGAGCCGTGCCTGTTGATTCGTCGGCGAACCTGGTCGGCCAAAGGGATCGTGGGCAGTGCGCGTTTGGTGTATCCGGGGTCGCGTTATCGTCTGCAAGGTCAGTGCGGTAATTAGTCAGCAGTTTTAAGCGGGGGCGATGTGTTACCCGCGTTACTTTTGGTGCATTTTGTTACCTTCTTGCCGCCATGTGCACAAAATTGCGGCAGATTTATCTCGTGAAATTTCCTTTTAAAGCGTTTTGTTAAAAATCATTAAATTTTTAACTTTCTGATTTAAAACAATTATTAGTCATTTTGTCGGCCTCGGCGTGCTTGGCATCGTTCGTGTTGGCCCTTCACTTGCATTCACTTGTACATACAGGTTGGTATAAGTGCGCAGATCGCGCATCACACCTTATGTCGTTGATGTCATTTGATGAAGGAATCCCTGCATGACTGCCCCCAATAATCGTCACCGCGAAGGTGAAATCCGTGCGGCCCGTGGCACTCAGCTCACCGCTAAAAGCTGGATGACCGAAGCGCCACTGCGCATGCTGATGAACAACCTCGACCCCCAAGTGGCCGAGAACCCCACTGAGCTGGTGGTGTATGGCGGTATTGGCCGGGCGGCACGTAACTGGGAGTGCTACGACAAAATCGTCGAAAGCCTGACCCACCTTAACGACGACGAAACCCTGTTGGTGCAATCGGGCAAGCCTGTTGGCGTGTTCAAAACCCACAGCAACGCGCCACGGGTGCTAATCGCCAACTCCAACCTGGTGCCGCATTGGGCCACGTGGGAACACTTCAACGAACTCGACGCTAAAGGCTTGGCCATGTATGGCCAGATGACGGCGGGTAGCTGGATCTACATCGGCAGTCAGGGGATTGTGCAAGGCACGTACGAAACCTTCGTCGAAGCCGGTCGCCAACATTACAACGGCAGCCTCAAAGGCAAGTGGGTGCTCACCGCAGGTTTAGGCGGCATGGGCGGCGCACAGCCTTTGGCCGCGACCTTGGCAGGTGCTTGCTCGCTGAACATCGAATGCCAGCAAAGCCGCATCGACTTCCGCTTGGCCACCCGTTATGTCGACGAGCAAGCCAAAGACCTGGATGACGCGCTGGCCCGTATCGCGAAATACACCGCCGAAGGCAAAGCGATTTCCATTGCCTTGTGTGGGAACGCCGCTGAATTACTGCCAGAAATGGTTCGCCGTGGCGTTCGCCCGGACATGGTCACCGACCAGACCAGCGCCCACGACCCGCTCAACGGTTACCTGCCCAAAGGCTGGACGTGGGAGCAGTACCGCGACCGCGCCATCACTGACCCGGCCACAGTGGTTAAAGCCGCTAAAGCCTCAATGGGCGAACACGTTGAAGCCATGCTCGCGTTTCAGAAGCAGGGCATTCCGACCTTCGACTACGGCAACAACATCCGTCAGATGGCCAAAGAAGTGGGCGTCGAAAACGCGTTCGACTTCCCGGGATTTGTCCCTGCGTATATCCGTCCCTTGTTCTGCCGTGGCGTAGGCCCATTCCGTTGGGTCGCGCTGTCGGGCGATGCCGAAGACATCTACAAAACCGACGCCAAGGTCAAAGAACTGATCGCTGACGACGCGCACCTGCACAACTGGCTGGACATGGCCCGCGAACGCATCAGTTTTCAGGGCTTGCCGGCGCGTATTTGCTGGGTTGGCCTGGGCCAGCGCGCCAAGTTGGGGCTGGCGTTCAACGAAATGGTGCGCAGCGGCGAACTCAAAGCACCCATCGTGATTGGTCGCGACCATCTGGACTCAGGCTCCGTGGCCAGCCCTAATCGCGAAACCGAAGCCATGCAGGATGGTTCGGACGCTGTGTCTGACTGGCCGCTGCTTAACGCCTTGCTGAACACCGCCAGCGGCGCGACCTGGGTTTCGCTGCACCACGGCGGCGGCGTGGGCATGGGCTTCTCGCAGCACTCAGGGATGGTGATCGTGTGCGATGGTACCGACGAAGCCGCTGAGCGTATCGCCCGCGTGCTGCACAACGACCCGGCCACCGGCGTCATGCGCCATGCCGATGCGGGCTATGACATCGCCATTGATTGCGCGAACGAGCAAGGCCTGAACCTGCCGATGGTTAAACGCAAGCCTGTGTAGTCACTGCCGAAGGCTGCGATAAGGGTCGAAAGACCTTCGCTTTGCATGCAACAGCAGAGGCACGTTGCAACCCATCGCAGCCTGCGGCAACGGTTAGGCAATGTTGAATTTTGAGGATTTACACATGAGCAACAGCCCATTTACTCAACAACTACAAGGCGTGCGTGTACTGGACATCAGCCGTGTGTTGGCGGGCCCGCATTGCACGGCGATGCTGGCTGATCTTGGGGCCGATGTCATCAAGTTCGAGGTGCCTGAAGAGGGTGATGACGCGCGGCATTTAGGGCCTTTTTTGAACGGCGAAAGCGTGTACTTCGGCCTGATCAATCGTGGCAAGCGTAGCGTGGAGATTGACTTCAAAGACCCGTCAGATCGAGCACGGTTTTATGACTTGGTGGCCGATGCAGATGTCGTGGTGGAGAACTTTCGCCCCGGTGTCACTCAGCGTTTAGGCATCGATTTCGACACGCTCAAGCAGCACAACCCACGCCTGATCTACGCCAGTATTTCCGGCTTTGGTCAGGCAGGCCCTCTGTCCAGTCGCCCGGCTTACGACATCGTGGCTCAGGCCATGTCGGGTTTGATGAGCGTCACTGGCTTCGCGGCCACCGGGCCGACGCGCAGCGGCGAAGCCATTGGCGACTTGTGTGCGGGTGTCTATGCGGCGTGGGCGATCAGCTCGGCGCTGTTTGCCCGTGAACGTCATGGGCCGGGGGCGCAGTACATCGATGTGGCCATGTTCGACGTGCTGTTCAGCCTGCAAATGACGGGCCTGTCCAATTTATACGCCAAGGGCGTGGCACCGGGACTGGTGGGCAATCGCCATCCGGTGTCGACACCCTTTGATACCTATCAAGCGGGCGATGGGTTGGTGGTGATCGCGGTGGCGAGTAATCGACTGTTCGAGCGTTTGTGCCAATGCATGGGTCAGCCGCAATTGGCCAGTGACCCCCGTTTTATTGATGACACCCAGCGCACGTTAAACGAACCCGCGTTACGCGCAGCGATTGAGGCCTGGACGGCTCAGCATTCGGTCGAGCATCTGTGTGACGGCTTGCTGGACGCTGGGGTGCCGTCTTCCCCGGTCTGGGATCTGGAACAAGCGGCCAGCAGCGAGCATGCGCAGGTGCGCCAGTTGCAGGTTTTGCCTGCGGGCGCTGTATTGCCGCTGGTTCCACAACCGGTTTTTTTCAATGGGCACAAGCCTCACGCAACCACGCTGGCGCCGCGGTTGGGGGCAGATAACCAAACCTTTGGCTTAAGCAAAACAGGAGCGAGCGCATGAACTTTGAATTGAACCCAGAAGAATTGGCCGTGATTGAAAGCGCCGAGCAAGTGGCACGAGAAGTCATTCAACCCTTGGCCCAGCACTACGATGAAACCGAGACGTTCTGCGCGGACAGCCTCAAGGCGCTGGGCGACTTGGGCTGCATGGGCATCAATTTGCCCGAAGCCTATGGCGGGCTTGGCATTGGCAGCTTGGCCATGAGCCGTGTGGTGGAGGCGGTCGCAGGTGCCTGTGCTTCCACGGCATCAGCCATGACGGCGCACTTTTTGGCCACCGATTCGATTCTGCTGGGCGGCAACGAAGCGCAAAAACAGGAGTGGCTGCCCCGTGCCGCCAGCGGTGAGTTGCTCGGGGCCTTTGCTCTGACTGAGCCTGCAGCCGGCTCCAACCCGGCGGACATGCGCAGCCGTGCAGTGCGTGAAGAGGGCGGCTGGCGGGTGCGCGGGAGCAAGCATTACATCACCAATGCCAAAGAAGCGGACTTCATCGTGCTGTATGTCAAAACCGACGCTGAGGCCGGTCACAAAGGTATCAGTGCATTTTTGGTGCCCCGCGGCACAGCAGGGATCAGCTTCTCCAGCCCGGAAAAAACAATGGGCCTGCGTGCCAGCACTATTTATGAATTAGCCCTTGATTGCTGGTTGCCCGAGTCAGCCCTGCTCGGGGTTGAAGGGCAGGGTTTCAATACGGCAATGGCGGTGCTTGATCGTGGTCGGGTTGAGGTGGCGGCGATGTCGCTGGGTATCGCTAACGCAGCGCTGCAAGCAAGCTTGAACTGGGTGCGTGAGCGCCAAATCGGCCCTAAGCCATTGGCGGCCTATCAAGGTACGCAATGGCGATTGGCGGATATGTACGCGCAGCTCGAAGGCGCCCGCATGTTGACCTACAAAGCGGCAGCACGACGTGACAGTGGTGAGCGTTTCAGCTTGGACTCAGCCACGGCCAAGCTAGTGGCCGCTGAATGTGCCGGGTTTGTCACCGATGCGGCGCTGCAATTGCATGGCGGTTACGGCTACATTCGTGATTTGCCACTCGAGCGTTATGTGCGTGATGCACGGATTCTGCGGATTTTTGAAGGCACCTCCGAAGTGCAAAAAATTATCATCTCCCGTGCATTGCTCGACGCGTCTCAGTAAGCCCGAATGCGGCGGGCACTTTGTGAGCCTGCCTTTTGCTGCAAGGATGCACCTTAAGCACGATCAAGGATTGGAAAAGTCTTTCCCATAACAAAAGGCGCACCCACGGTGCCAGCCTGAAGGAACTGCTTATGTCCACGCTCAATCAAGATTCACCGCGGGCCTCGCTGGTAGAACAACGCTCTATCGATTACATCCCTGAGTCAGAGCGTCATGGGCGCTTGTTCAGTCAATTCACCTTGTGGTTTGGGGCCAACCTGCAAGTGACGGCCATTGTCACGGGCGCCTTGGCGGTAGTGCTGGGTGGGGATGTGTTTTGGTCGCTGATTGGCTTATTGATCGGCCAAGTGCTGGGCGGCGCGATCATGGCGTTGCACGCGGCGCAGGGGCCTAAACTCGGGCTGCCGCAGATGATCTCCAGCCGGGTGCAATTTGGGGTATACGGCGCGGTTATCCCTATCGTGTTGGTGTGTTTGATGTATGTGGGGTTCTCGGCCAGTGGTTCGGTGTTGGCCGGGCAGGCGGTGGGGCAATTGGTGGGGGTGAGTGACTCATCAGGCATTCTGATTTTTGCGGCGCTGATCGTGCTGTTGACGATTTTGGGCTACCGAACCATTCACATGATTGGTCGCGTAGCGAGTGTGGTGGGGGTGTTGGCGTTCTTTTACCTGTTTTACACCTTGCTGTCGCAAAACGATGTGGGCGTGCTGTTGAGCAATAAACACTTTTCGTTGAGCAGTTTCTTGTTGGCGATTTCATTGTCTGCGTCCTGGCAAATTGCGTTCGGGCCTTATGTGGCGGACTACTCACGTTATTTGCCAGCCAAAACGTCTTCAGTGAAAACGTTTTTGGCGGTGGGGCTGGGGTCGGTGGTGGGTTCGCAGATCTCAATGGTGTTCGGGGTGTTTGTCGCAGCCCTGGCCGGTGACCAGTTCGCCGGGCATGAGGTGTCGTACATCGTTGGTTTGGGTGCAAGCGGGGCGATGGCGGCGGTGCTGTACTTCTGCGTCGTGTTTGGCAAGGTGACGATCACCACGCTCAATGCTTACGGCAGCTTTATGTCGTTGGCCACGATCGTCAGTGGCTTTCGTGGCAATCACGAAATTTCCAAAACCCTGCGTCTGGTCTACATCCTGATCATGGTGGGCTGTGCCACGGCTTTAGCGTTACTGGGTCAGCATTCGTTTCTTAAAGACTTTTCAGCGTTTATTTTGTTCTTGCTGGCGTTTTTCACGCCGTGGAGCGCCATCAATCTGGTGGATTTCTACCTGATCAGTAAAGAGCGTTATGACGTACCTGCGTTGTCTAACCCGAATGGCCGATACGGGCGCTGGAACCTGCGCGGTATTCTGGTTTACGCCTTTGGGGTGGTGATTCAACTGCCCTTTATAGCCACCCATTTTTATACCGGGCCGCTGGTTGAGTATCTGGGCGGCACGGATATCTCGTGGATCATTGGTCTGACGTTGCCGGGGCTGGTGTACTACGTCGTGGCCCGCAATTCAGCCAATTCAGTGCCTGAACAACTGATTTTGCCGGGCGAGTCGGTAGCGGTTTAAGGGCTGTTTAACCCAAACAGGTGCGCAGCGCTGTGAATCACGCGCTGCGCATTGCCATTGAGGAGTAAGTGATGAAGGTGCTGGCTTGTATTAAGCGAGTGGTCGATTACAACGTTAAAGTTCGCGTCAAAGCGGACAACTCCGGCGTTGACCTCGCCAACGTCAAGATGTCGATGAACCCCTTCTGCGAAATCGCTGTGGAAGAAGCCGTACGCCTGAAAGAGAAAGGTGTTGCGACTGAAATCGTCGTCGTCTCCATCGGCCCGACCACGGCTCAGGAACAGTTGCGTACCGCGCTGGCTCTGGGTGCGGATCGCGCCATCCTCGTCGAATCTGCCGAAGACCTGACCTCGCTGGCCGTGGCCAAGTTGCTCAAGGCTGTGGTCGATAAGGAGCAGCCGCAGTTGGTGATCCTGGGCAAACAGGCCATCGACAGCGACAACAACCAGACTGGCCAAATGCTGGCTGCGCTGACCGGTTATGGTCAGGGCACCTTCGCTTCCAAAGTGGAAGTTGCAGGCGATAAAGTTGCCGTGACCCGTGAAATTGACGGCGGCGCGCAAACTGTTTCTCTG